>DASTIG010000272.1:0-3090 GCA_035717785.1 Candidatus Limnocylindrales bacterium | reverse complement strand
GGAGTCGTCGGCATCCTGGCGGGCGTCCTTGCCCTGGCATTCCCGGAGATCGCGGCCGGTGCCCTGCTGCTGCTCATCTCTGTCTGGTCGATCGTGACCGGCGTCATCGAGATCGTCCTGGCGATCAGGCTCCGTGAGCAGATCACGGGCGAGCTATGGCTCGCGATCGCGGGCGTGCTCTCGATCGTCTTCGGTCTACTGCTGTTCCTGTTCCCGGCGGCCGGTGCGCTCACGATCGTGTGGATCATCGGCGGCTTCGCGATCGCCTTCGGGATACTGCTGATCATGCTCGGCTGGCGCCTGCGGGGCATCCACCAGCGATTGCAGACCGCCTAGCGTTTAGCTTGCCCGGGCCGCCTGCGCCACGATCTCGGCTGGGATGATCGAGCCGTGGGCTCCGGCCATGCACGTCTCGACCCGGTCCGCCTGCCCCGAATCGGTGAGCGACGCCTCGAGGACGACCATCTGGATCTCGTCCCGCTCGCCGAGGACGCGGCGGAGCGTGAACCGCACGTCGATCTCGGGCGACGAGGTGATCAGTTTCACGGCGTAGCGGGCCGCGCGCTCATCGGGGTAGGCGGCGGCGACCGTAGCGGCGACGACTCGACGGCGCATCGGCTGAGTGTGGGGAATCCATGGCCGGTGACGCCACACCCATCGGTCGTGCCTGTGGATGCACGATGGTCATGGTGTCGGTTGCGACATCTCGCCTACGGTTTCGGTCAGGCCGACACCTTCTGGAGCGCGGCGATCATCGAGCGCGCCTGGTCCTTGTCCTTCTCGTTCGGATGCGAATGGTCGGCCATGATCCCGCAGTACACGTCGTGGATCGCCTGGCTCATCGAGTCGACGTCGACAACGGCCAGGCCGCCCTCCTCGAGCTGCCGCACCATCTGGTCGTCGGGTGTGCGTCCCATGGCCCGCTCGAGCGCTTCGCGCATCGTCGTCATTCTCGAGTCCTCCGCCTGATGCCAGCACGGCAAAGGGTACGCCTCGGCCGACCAGAGGTGTAGTCGTAAGTCGCGGACAGGCGCTGCTGCGACCTCGCGGCCTATTAGTTGATGGTTGGGGAGAACAGACAGCCTGCGCCCAGGCGGCTACTGCGTCTTGGCGGTCCGGCCGTCTTTCGTCTTTGTCTGCTTCGGTTTCTTCGGGGTTTTCGCCTTCTTGTCCATCCGGTGATCCTCCGAGACCAGGTTACGACGGGGTTTCCGGTGTGCCTCCGAGTGGCACGTTCCAGCCGATCAGCTCGCATCCGAGATTGTGCAGCGCCCCCTCACCGGGTGTGCAACCCGCGCAGCCCCAATAGGCGAGGCCGCCGTCGTCGGGCAGGAAGGCGAGGTCGCACACGTGCTCGGACGGATCGCAATACCGGCCGTGGCACGCGCAATCGCAATAGACCCAATGTTTGCAGGTGCAGCGCGCCGAGGGGGACGGAGGCCGTAGGACGCTGGCCGGGAACGGGCTCGGTGCCGGCATGTGGCTTTCCTTGGCGCGCCGCGAGATCGTGGCATGTGGCGCGGGACCGCGGTGACCTCAATTGTCCGCGCCCAGTCAAATGCCCGCGATCGACGAACCGACCGCCTCCGTGCCGCCGGCGCGTCGGATCCTACTTCGGTGGCGCTCGGGTCGACGTGCCCATAGATCAGCCATCCCTCCGAATTCTCATCCCGATCATCTACCACTCCGTGATCGTGAGGGCACGCCCATCAGCAAAAGGCAGCGAGCCTGCGCTGCGTGAGCCGTTCGAGGCTCTACGCTGGTCCCGTGCGTAGGTCCCGGATGGCTCGGCCATGGATCGGTGTGGCGGCGATGGCCGCCATCGTGATGTCCTGCGCTCCGACGCAACAGTCGCTGATGGCCGAACCGAACCCGGCACCGACCGCGACCACGACAGCGTCGTCGACGTCCCAGCCGAGCCCGACGAATGCCCCGACGCCGACCCCACCGCCGATCGCCCTGGTGCCCGTGGTCGGCTTCTGGTCGACGGCGGTGGGTATCTCACGCGCCGAACTCGACGCGGCGCTGGTGAGGAAGAGCAGCGTCTACCGACGCGTCCTCGTGGCCGGCACGCTACCGGGAGCGACCCCGTCGACGCCCGACGCGATACGCGCGGCGGTCAACGCCGACGCCAAGACGCTCGGTCTGCTCCCGGCCGGCGAGGTGACGCCGGATGTGCGTGCGCTCACCGTGGACGGATTCGACCTGTTCGGGAACGACCGCCTCCAGGACGTCGCAGACTGGCCGTTGCTCGTATCGGCCACGCCGGGCGCCGACCCGCCGTCCTTCGACGCGGCCGTGACATGGACCCTGGTTGCTGGCGGCGACGTGATGCTCGACCGATCGATCTACCAGCGCACCGTCCGAGAGGGAAAGGGCGCGGACTACATCTGGGACGGGGGCTTCGCGGAGATCACGGGCCGGCGCTGCTGTTCGGCGGCCGGCCACCGGCTGCCGGTCGTGCGGCGGGCGGGCCACGCAGGTGCCGTGCGCGCCCTGTTCCGAGACGCTGACCTGGCCCTGGTCAACCTCGAAGGGCCGGCGCTCAAAGCCTTCCGCTGGCACGCGCACGGGCTCACCTTCACCTTCGACCCGGCGCTCCTGAGCGGCCTGAGCGAGGCCGGCATCGACGTCGTGACGATCGGCAACAACCACATCGGGAATGCCGGCCCGGATGGCGTCATCGAAACGATCCGTCACCTCGACGAGCTGGGTATCGCCCACGTCGGCGCCGGGCAGGATCGCGCCGCCGCCCGCGCCCCTGCCTGGTTCGATATCGCCGGGCAGCGGGTCGTGCTGTTCGGCTACGACGCGGTCCGGCCGGCCGACAACGCGACCGCGAAACGGGCCGGCAGCGCGGGCCTCGTCTCGGCGCACTATCGCGCCGATGTCGCGGCGGCGCGCGACGCTGGCGCGGATGTCGTCGTCGTCCTGCCCCATTGGGGTGTCGAGTACAAGGCCGCTCCCACCGCCAAGCAACGCGCCCACGCTAAGGCGCTGGTCGCGGCGGGTACCACGGTCATCCTGGGCAGCCACAGCCACTGGGCCGGCGCCATGGAGCTCATCGACGGGAGCCCCGTCCTCTACTCG
>DASTIG010000271.1:0-6796 GCA_035717785.1 Candidatus Limnocylindrales bacterium | reverse complement strand
GACGATCCTGCGGCCGGTCACCCGCCAGGGTGGCCGGCCACGTCGGGTCCGTCCGCCCGGATACAATCGGGCCATGGCCCACCGAGTCACCCTGATCCCTGGCGACGGCATCGGTCCGGAGCTGGCGGAGGCGACACGCCGCGTCCTCGACGCGACGGGTGTCGGGTTCGACTGGGAGGTCGTGCAGGCCGGCGAGGCGACCATCGCGAGCGAGGGCACCCCGCTCCCGGACTCGGTCCTGGAATCAATTCGCCGCAACAAGATCGCGCTCAAGGGCCCGATCACGACGCCCGTTGGCTCGGGCTTCCGCAGCGTCAACGTCGGGCTCCGGCAGGCCCTGAACCTGTACGCCAACCTCCGGCCGGCACGCTCGATGGCGGGCGTCCAGAGTCGCTACGAGGACGTCGACCTCGTCATCGTCCGGGAGAACACCGAGGACCTGTACGCCGGTATCGAGCACATGGTTGGGCCGGACGCGGCGGAGAGTATCAAGATCATCACCCGCGCAGCGTCCGAGCGGATCGCCCGGTTCGCGTTCGAATACGCCGTCGCGAACGGCCGGCTCAAGGTCACCGCGGTCCACAAAGCGAACATCATGAAGCTGACGGACGGGTTGTTCCTCGAGAGCTGCCGGACGGTCGCCGCCGACTATGACGGCCGCATAGAGTTCGAGGACCGCATCATCGACAACATGTGCATGCAGCTCGTCCAGAAGCCTGAGCTGTATGACGTGCTCGTGCTACCGAACCTGTACGGCGACATCGTCTCCGACCTGGCGGCGGGCCTTGTCGGTGGGCTTGGGGTCGCGCCCGGCGCCAACATCGGGACCGAGGCGGCGGTGTTCGAGCCGGTGCATGGCTCGGCGCCCAAATACGCCGGCCTCGACAGGGCCAATCCGACCGCGTTGATCCTGAGCGGGGCGCTGATGCTCCGCCATCTCGGGTATGTCGCCGCGGCGGATCGCGTCGAGACGGCCGTGCGCGAGATCATCGGCGAGGGCCGGACGACCCACGACCTGGGCGGTTCCCTCGGGACCGCGGCGTTCGCGGACGCGGTCATCGAGCGGCTGAGCTCCGGCGTGAGCGCGGCGCGATGACGGGGCTCGTCGGCAGCCTTCGATCCCCCCGCAAGCCGGCCGGGACGGCCCCGGCCGGGTTCGGTGCGACGCGGCGGCGCGACCGCTGGTGGACGGCGCCGCTCGCCCAGGGGACGCTCTTCACGATCTGCGCGACATACCTGTTCATCAGCGGGATCATCTGGACGCCGCTGTACGGCACGGCGTACCTGGTTGACGGCTATCTGTCCCCGCTTTTCTCGCCGTTGATCAAGCCCGAGTGGCTACCGACGTGGATCAGCCCCGGCCTATTCATCTTGTGGATCCCGCTCGGTTTCCGCGCCACCTGCTACTACTACCGGAAGGCCTACTACCGCTTCTATTTCGCAGATCCGCCCGGCTGCGCGGTCGGAGAGCCGAAGGTCCACCACGGCTACAGGCTGGAGAACGCTTTCCCATTCATCCTGCAGAACGTCCATCGGTACTTCCTCTACCTCGCATTCATCCCGCTGTTCTTCCTTTGGCTGGACGCATGGCTGGCGGTCACGCATTACGGTGACTACCGGATCGGGCTCGGGGTCGTGATCCTCTTCGTCAACGCCTTCCTGCTGACCGGCTACTCGTTGTCGTGTCACTCGCTCCGCCACATCGTCGGAGGACGGTTGGACTGCTTCTCCTGTTCGCGTCGCGCCACGGTGCGCCGGTCGCTGTGGCAGCGGATCACGTCGCTCAACCTGCATCACATGGCATGGGCGTGGGTGAGCCTGATCTCCGTGACGGCCGCGGATCTGTACGTCCGGCTGCTCGCGCTCGGTGTCATCGCCGATCCGGCGATCCGGATCCAGATCTGACCCACCCGACCCGACCATGACATTCTCCACGGATCCTCAGACTCGGCCCCATGACGTGCTCGTCATCGGCGCAGGAGGGGCCGGGCTTCGCGCCGCGATCGAGGCACGCGCGGCCGGCGCCGAGGTCGGGCTCGTGTGCAAATCGCTCCTGGGCAAGGCACATACAGTCATGGCCGAAGGCGGTGTGGCGGCCGCCCTGGCGCATGTCGCGCCAGCCGACTCGTGGCAGATCCATTTCCGCGACACGATGGTCGGCGGCAAGAAGCTCAACAACCCGCGTATGGCCGAGCTGCACGCCCTGGAGTCGCCGGCGCGTGTTCGCGAGCTCGAGCAATGGGGGGCGGTCTTCGATCGCACGGCCGACGGCCGCATCCTCCAGCGACCGTTCGGCGGCCACTCGCACCCGCGCCTCGCTCACGTGGGCGACCGCACCGGTCTCGAGATGATCCGGACGCTCCAGGATCGCGCGGTGGCGGCCGGTGTCGACGTCTACATGGAGTGCACGATCACCCGCCTCGTCACCGGTCGGGATGGGGTGACCGGCGCGGTCGGTTACTGGCGGACGACCGGACGGCCGATCGTGTTCGCGGCCAAGGCCGTCGTCCTCGCCACCGGCGGCATCGGCAAGGCGTACGAGGTGACGTCGAACTCGTGGGAGTACAGCGGCGACGGCCAGTCGCTCGCGTACGACGCGGGCGCCGAGCTCATGGACATGGAGTTCGTGCAGTTCCACCCGACGGGCATGGTGTGGCCGCCCGGCGTCCGCGGCCTGCTCGTGACCGAAGCCGTCCGCGGGGAGGGCGGCATCCTGCGCAACGCGACGGGTGAGCGGTTCATGTGGAGGTACCTCCCCGAGGATCGACGCGAGGAGTACGCGGCCAACGCCGAGGAGGCTGCCCGCTGGGTCCAGGCGCAATCGCAGGGCAAGCAGACCGACGCACGACGACCGCCCGAGCTGTCGACCCGCGATAATGTCTCGCGCGCGATCTACACAGAGGTGAAGGAGGGTCGCGGGACGCCGCACGGTGGCGTCTACCTCGACATCAGCTATCTGCCCGCGGACCACGTCCGGCGCAAGCTGCCCTCGATGTACGAGCAGTTCAAGGAGCTTGCCGACGTCGACATCACGAAGCAGCCGATGGAGGTCGGCCCGACGACCCATTACGTGATGGGCGGCATCCGCGTCGACGCCGAGACAGGGGAGAGCAGGGTCCCCGGGCTTTTCGCCGCGGGCGAGGTGGCGGGCGGCATGCACGGCGCCAACCGGCTGGGCGGCAACTCGTTGTCGGACCTGCTCGTCTTCGGTGCGCGGGCGGGCAAGGCTGCGGCCGTGCGCGCGGCCGGCGAGAGCGGCCAGCCGTACGTGGACCCGGTGCAGGTGCAGGAGGCGCTCCGCGTCCTCGATGCGCCGTTGGAGCGGACCGCCGGCGAAGACCCATACGCAATCCAGCGCGACCTCCAGTCGGTGATGCAGCGCCAGGTCGGCATCTTCCGCGTCGAGGAGGACCTGGACCAGGCCCTGCTCGAGCTCGCAGACCTCCGCCGGCGCTGGGAGTCGGTCTGCGTCAGCGGCGGTCGCCCGTATAACCCGGGCTGGGACCTCGTGTTCGAACTCGGCAACCTGTTGACCGTGTCAGAGGCGATCGCCCGCAGTGCCCGCCAACGGACCGAGAGCCGCGGCGCCCACAGTCGACTGGACTACCCGGACACCGACGACGCGACATGGGGCGGGCGCAACAGCGTGGTCGCCTTGGACGCCGACGGCCGCATGACCATCTACACGACCCCTTTGCCGGCCATGAGCGACGAGCTGCAGGGCGTCCTCACGGCGGGTCATTGAGCATGGAGGAGCGCATGTCGGAAGCACACCTTCGGGTCTTCCGCGGCACGCCCGGGAGCGAGGCACGGTTCGACGAGTTCGACGTCCCGATCGAATCCGGCATGGTCGTGCTCGACGCCCTCCATTGGATCCAGGGGAATGGAGCGCCGGACCTCGCGGTCCGTTGGAACTGCAAGGCCGCGAAATGCGGCTCCTGCAGCGCCGAGGTCAACGGACAGCCGCGCCTGACCTGCAAGACGCGCCTGTCGGACTTCGATCTCGAGGAGCCGATCACCGTCGAGCCCATGCGGGCGTTCCCGTTGATCAAGGACCTGGTCACCGACGTGTCGTGGAACTACGAGGTCAACAAGACCATCCAGCCGTTCACGCCGCCCGACGACGTCCCCCAGGAGGAGTGGCGCTGGCAGCAGACGGACATCGATCGCGTCCAGGAGTACCGGAAGTGCATCGAGTGCTTCCTGTGCCAGGACGTCTGCCACGTGCTGCGCAACCACGAGATCGAGCGATCCTTCATGGGGCCGCGCTACCTGGTCCGGGCGGCCGGCCTGGAGCTGCATCCGATCGACCAGGCCGATCGACGCGAGTACCTCAAGGAAAGCGGCGGGATCGGCTACTGCAACATCACGAAGTGCTGTACAGAAGTCTGCCCGGAGCACATCAAGATCACCGACAACGCGATCATCCCGCTCAAGGAACGCGTCGCCGACGCCTATTACGACCCTCTCCAATGGGCGTGGCGGAAGCTACGAGGCGGCGGAGCGGATTCGGGCAACCGGGTCGAGCTGCCGGTCCTGCAGGGCGAACCCCGTCCACCGGGACCGGCGGGGGACCAGGCGCCCGAGTGAGCCAGCCAGCGGTGGACGAGCGGCCAGTGTTCATCGTCCGGACCGACGGGGCGGCGCGCGGCAACCCCGGACCGGCCTCGGCCGGCGCGGCGCTGTTCGCTGCCGAGCGCCCCGACGCTCGCGACCCACGTGCTCGACCGGACGCGTCGATCTCCGACTACCTCGGTGTCCAGACCAACAATGTCGCCGAGTACACCGGCGTCGTCCGCGCGCTCGAGCTCGCGCGCGACCTTGGCGCCGGTGAGGTCCACCTGTTGCTCGATTCCAAGTTGATCGTCGAGCAGCTGTCCGGGCGCTGGCGCGTGAAGGACCCCAAGCTCATCCCGTTGTGGGCCGCGGCCCGCGCGACGCTCAACGGCTTCCGGCGATGGACCGCGACGCACGTGCCGAGGGCTCAGAACAGCGTGGCCGACGCGCTGGCGAACGAGGCGATCGACCGCGCCACCGCCGGTGGTGCGACATCCGTGGTCCATCGACCCGACAGGTCCTGATGGACGATCCGAGCGGTCGACCCGACGGCTCCTGGCCTCGCGATCAACCGATCCGATGGGGCCGCGTGGCGGGCAGCAAGACGTGGTTCGTGATCGGGACGGCGGCAGGTGCCTTCCAGCTCGCACTGGCCATCCCGGTCCTGGCCGTCGGTCGGGGCTGGCTGGGGGTCGCCCTCGCAGCCGTGTGGGGCGTGTTGACCCTCTTTGCGGCGTGGTCCTGGGTCAGGGGCAGGTGGCGGATCGTCATCGCGCCGATCCTCACGGCGCTCGCCATCATCGCGACCTCGGTCATCGGCGGGCCAGCGCCTCCGCCTGTATCGGGGCCGCTCCTGACCGACAACCCCGCCGGGGTCGTCCCCGGTGTCGCGTACCGACCCGCGATCGACCCGGCCGACTTCAGCGCGACCGTGGATAACCGGTACATGCCGCTCGTCCCAGGGACCACGCGGACGTACGAAGGAGGGAGCGAACGGATCGTGGTCACCGTCACGTCGAGCACCCGCGACGTGATGGGCGTCCAGACGGTCGTCGTCCGCGACCGGGCGTTCCGTGGCGCATCGCTGATCGAGGACACCGAGGACTGGTTCGCTCAGGACGCCGACGGGAACGTCTGGTATTTCGGCGAGGACACCGCCGAGTGCAGCGGAGGGGCGATCGCCGGTCGCGCGGGCGCCTGGGAGGCCGGCGTCGATGGAGCGCAGCCAGGCATCGTGATGCTCGCCGTGCCGCGCGTCGGCGACTACTACCGCCAGGAGTTCTACGCGGGACGGGCCGAGGACGTCGCACGCGTCCGCGAGCTCGGTGCGACGGTCGTCCATGACGACGTGACCTACAGCGACGTGATCGTGACCGAGGATTTCACCGCCCTCGAGCCGGGTCAGCTCGAGCACAAGTCGTACGCGCCCGACGTGGGCCTCATCGAGGAACGCAATGCCGCAGGGGGTGCGCCCATCGAGCTCAGCGACACGACCCTGGCGGATCCGGTCGCGTCAGCCGCCGGTTCGCTCTGCCAGGGGTAGTATCAGAACGTCAGCGAGGCGGTCGGATGGTCGCGCGGCACCGGTCGGGGTGACTCGCGAAGTGCCGTGAGGAAAGTCCGAGCTCCACAGCGCAGGGTGGCGGGTAATACCCGTCCGTCGTGAGACGAGGACCAGTGCCACAGTGACGATGCCGACGCCCGGCTTTCGGGTCGGGGGCGGAGTGAAACGGGCAAACTCCACCCGGAGCAAGGCCAAATAGGAGGGCGCAACCCGTGCCGGGCAACCGGTCGGGGGAGAGGCGCGCTGCCCAGCCCTCGGGTCGGCCGCATGAGCCGTCGGGCGACCGACGGCCTCAGATGGATGGCCATCGCCGGTCGACGCTTCGGCGTCGATCGGCACAGAACTCGGCTTACAGACCGCCCTCGCTGACGAAGACCTCGGGCCGTACGTGAAACGCCCTTGGCATCGGTCGCCAGGGGTCGGCCATTGGACGCCCTCCAACACTGCCAGGGCTTCGCCCGGCGCTCCCACTGTTCGGCGATCCACGCCCAGCCGGCCTGCCAGTACTCGGAGCCGCGCTCGAGTCCGTCCTGCGCTGCCTGAGCCACCCACGCCCCGAACTACGCGTCGGCCGTCTCCTCGTCGCGACCGGAGCCGCAGGTGGTCAGGCAGGACCACCCGCCGTAGGCTTATTGGGCACAGGAGGCCACCCATGCCAAGTTCACATCGCCGACT
>DASTIG010000270.1:0-2524 GCA_035717785.1 Candidatus Limnocylindrales bacterium | reverse complement strand
CCGGCCGGATGGTTGGTGTACGCAGCGAAGGCGATGTCCTGGATGGTCGTGAAGCGGTCGGGCGAACCCTTGACGCTGAACTTGCCGGGCTCCCATTCAAGATCGTCCTCGGACGCTTCGAGCAGATGGGCGGCGAGCTTGCGCGCCTTGTCGCGGATCTTGCGCGACGCCATGGCCGTCGCTGCGCCGGCGACGGGTGTTGACCGCGAGGCGTACGTGCCGAGCCCATACGGCGCGGTATCGGTGTCGCCGTACTCGATCTTGATGTCGCTGACCGGGAAACCCAACTCCTCGGCGATGATCTGGGCGAAGGTCGTCTCGTGGCCCTGCCCCTGGGTCTGGACGCCGATCCGGGCGAGGACCTTGCCGGTCGGGTGGACGCGGATCTCGCACGAGTCGAACATCTTCAGCCCGATGATGTCGAAGTCGTGCGATGGGCCGGCACCCACGATCTCGGTGAAGGAGCTGATGCCGATGCCCATCAGCTCACCGCGCTCGCGCTTCTCGGCCTGTTCCTTCCGGAGGCCGGCGTAATCGATCATGTCCATGGCCTTCTGGAGCGCCGGCGCGTAATCGCCCGAGTCGTACTCCCAGCCGGTCGGTGTCTTGTACGGGAACTGGTCCTTGCGGATGAAGTTCTCCATCCGCAATTGGGCCGGGTCCTTGCCGATCTCGTGGGCAAGGATGTCGACCATCCGCTCGATGGCATGGACGGCCTCGGTGACCCGGAACGAGCAGCGGTAGGCGACGCCGCCGGGCGGCTTGTTCGTGTAGACGCCGTCGACCTCGACGAACGCGTCGTCGAAGTCGTACGAGCCCGTGATCACGTTGAACAACCCCGCCGGGAACTTGCTCGGGTCGGCGGCCGCGTCGGAGTAGCCATGATCCGCGATGGTCTTGACTTTGAGGCCGGTGATTCGACCGTCCTTGGTCGCGCCCATCTCGGCGTGGATGTGGTAGTCCCGGGCGAACGAGTCAGCCTGGAGGTTCTCGGAACGGTCCTCGATCCACTTGACGGGCTTGCCGATCAGGAACGAGGCCGCGACCGCGAGGACGTAGCCTGGGTACACCGGCACCTTGCCGCCGAATCCGCCGCCGATGTCATGTGTCTTCACCCGGATGTTGTGTTCGAGGATCGGTAGCCCAGCGCCAGCTGCCACGAGCGCCAGGACCGTCCTGATCGCATGTGGCGCCTGGCTGGTCATGTGCAAGGTGAGCTGCTGGCGGACCGGGTCCCAGTCCGCGACGCAACCACACGTCTCGATCGAGGCGACGTGGATGCGCGGGATGTAGATGTCCTCGGCCACGCGGACATCTGCGGCGGCGAGGGCCGCATCGGCCTTCGCAGCGTCGCCGGACTCCCAGTGCCAGATGTGGTTGTTCTGCTTGTCCTCTCCGCGGTCGGGCCGAAGGACGAAGGCGTCAGCCTCGAGTGCCTTCTTCGGGTCGACGATGACCGGCAGCGGCTCGTAGTCGACCAACACTGCGGCGACGCCGTCGGCCGCGGCATAACGCGACGTCGCAATGACCGCTGCGACCTCCTGGCTCTGGTACATCACCGTGTCGGTCGGGAGCACCATCTGCATGTCGCCGGCCAGCGTCGGCATCCAGTGGAGCTTGTAGCCCTCGAGATCCTTGCCCGTGATCACCGCCAGAACGCCCGGGACCTTGAGGGCCTCGCTGGAGTCGATGCTCTTGATCGTGGCGTGCGCGTACGGCGAGCGCGCGATGTCGAGCCAGAGCTGACCCGGCAGGTTAACGTCGTCGATGTATTCGCCGGCGCCCCGGATGAAGCGCGGATCCTCCTTGCGCTTGACCGAGTGGCCCATGCCCCCGATTTCGGGGGTCGTGCGGGGTTCCGTCATCGTCATAGCTGTCGCTCCCCGCTCAACCGGCCGCAGCCGGTTCGGCCGACACGGCCTGGCCTTCGGTGGTCTCGGCGGCGACGACCGGCGCCGACTCGTCGGCGCTCAGCTGCCCTGACGCCTGCTGGATCGCCTTCACGATGTTCACGTAGCCGGTACAGCGGCACAGGTTGCCGCTGATCCCCTCGCGGATCTCCTCTTCGCTCGGGCCGGGGTTCCTGCCGAGCAGCCAGGCGGCCTGCATGATCATCCCCGGCGTGCAGAACCCGCATTGCAGGCCGTGCTGGTCCCAGAACGCCTGCTGGAGCGGGTGGAGGTTGGCGCCGTCGGCCATGCCCTCGATGGTCTTGACCTCGCGACCGTCGGCCTGGATCGCGAGCATCGTGCAGGACTTGGCGCTGAGGCCGTCGATGTGGACGGTGCAGGCACCGCAATTGCTCGTGTCGCAGCCGATATGCGTACCGGTCAGCCCGAACGTGTCGCGCAGGAGGTGGACGAGGAGGAGGCGAGGCTCGACGTCGGTCTCGTGGGCCTCGCCGTTGACCGTGACGGTGATGTGCTGGGTCGTCATCGTGTCCTCGCGTTATGCGTCCGACATGCCGCGTTCGACGGCGGTCCGGAGGGCCCGGACCGTCATCTCGGCGACCATGGCGCGCTTG
>DASTIG010000269.1:0-5818 GCA_035717785.1 Candidatus Limnocylindrales bacterium | reverse complement strand
GGGATGGCCAGGACCTGGAGCGCCCCCGCCACGACGTAGGACGGACCGTAGCCGTACACGTCGGCCACGCGGCCCAGGGCCGGCTGAGCCGCCGCCCCGCCGATCGAGCCCATGAACGAGTCGAACGACAAGACGGTCGCGCGCTGCTCCGACGGGATGAGGCCATTGATGTACGCCTGACGGAGCGGTATCTCGAGAGCGAAGACCAACGCCCACAGGGCGAGCAGCACCAGGGCCACGATGAAGTTGCCCGTCCAGCCGATGACGCCCAGGATGACGACCGTGCCGACCGTGGCGAGGAGGATGGCGTCGGTGCGTAGGCGGAACAACCGTCGCGCGTAGGGAACCAGGATCCCGCCAAGGATCTGGGCGCCCGCGAACAATGCCGCCGCCAGGCCCGCGACGCTGTACGCCTTTGGGTCGCCGTACAGCTGGAGCAGGTACGGCTGGCTCGCGTAAAACGCGAAGAATCCGACGCCGCTCGTGAACGGCGCGGCCAGCATCAGGGCGCGCACCGGCGGATTGCGCCAGCCGCCATCGATCGATCCGCGGATGACGCTGCGGATCTCGGCCACGTGGCTCGCTCCGCGTCGGGGTGAGAAGCCGATGTCGTGCATGAAGCGGAATGCCACGACGAGCGTCAGCCCGAGCAGCGCGGCGCGCAACAGGTAGGGCACGCCAAGATCGGTCACCTGGGCGACTACCCCGCCCAGCACCGAGCCCACGAGCATCGCGAACCCGGACACGGTCTGGGCCCTGCCCAGGACGGTCTCGAGGGCGCCGGTGTAGCCGGTCGCGGCGAGCGCGTCGACGAGCCACGCCTCGGTCGCGCCCGAGAAGAACGTAAAGCCGAGTCCGAGCAGGATCGACGCGAGCGCCCAGCCGGCGAACGGTGCGTGGACCTGCCACATGACGTAGTAGAGCAGCGTCGAGGCGAGCAGGGTCACGGCGCCGAGCAGATAGGAGAAACGCCGTCCGCGGGTATCGGCGACGACCCCCGTCGGGACTTCGAAGATGACCTGGCCGATCGCGAAGAACGCGTTGGCCGCGAAGGCCTCGGTGTTGCTCAGGCCGGCGTCCAAGAGGAAGAGCGTGTTGACGCCCCAGATGAACGACGCGGCGAATGTCGTGAGCAGGGTGAGGGTGAGGTACGTCCGCTGGACGGACCCGGCGGTCGCAGTCACGGTCGAGCGATGCTACGCGATGGGGGCGTCAGGGGCTCAGGCGTTCGTCGCGCATGCGGCCGCGGCGTGTCTCTGTCAAATGGTCATCACGCGAGCCTTGGACACGGTCGGAGCACGCGGTAGCGGTTGCGACCCTCGCGCCGTCTGGCCGCCACGCCGCCGGTCCGCGTCACGGGCTCAGCAGTCGGCGCGTCCAACATTCGAACGCCGACATCCTCCTCCGCGATGAAGCCCTCGGTCCTCCCCCGGGGGTTTCATCGTTTCGCTGGAGGCCGGACGCTGCGTCAGGACCCCGTCGCGAGGCGACGCAGGACGGCGGGCAGGATGCCGCCGCCGAGGTAGTAATCGACCTCGATCGGGCCGTCCAGGCGGGCGATCGCCTCGAAACGGACGGTGCTGCCATCGTCGCGCGTCGCGACGATCGTGACCGAGCGTCGCGGGGACAGGCCCTCCGACGGACCGAGGACGTCGTATGACTCACGTCCGGTCAGGCCCAGCGCCGACGCGCTATCGCCAGGCTTGAACTGGAGCGGCAACACGCCCATGCCGACCAGGTTCGAGCGGTGGATGCGCTCGTACGACTCGGCCAGCACAGCCTTCACGCCGAGCAATGCCGTGCCCTTCGCGGCCCAGTCCCGGGAGGAGCCCGAGCCGTATTCGCGGCCGGCCACGACCAGCAACGGGACACCCTCGGATTGATAGCGCATCGAGGCGTCGTAGATGAACATCTGCTCGCCCGACGGGAGATGGACCGTGTACGGGCCTTCCTTGCCATCGACCAGGCGATTGCGCAGCCGGATGTTCGCGAATGTTCCGCGCACCATCACCTCGTGGTGGCCGCGGCGCGCGCCATAGGAGTTGAACTCGAGCGGCGAGACGCCGTGCTCCTGCAGCCATTGGCCGGCAGGAGATGTTGGCGAGATCGACCCGGCGGGTGAGATGTGGTCGGTGGTCACGGAGTCGCCGAGGACCGCCAGGACGCGCGCCCCGGTGATGTCGCCCACCTCAAGACCGCCCGACGACATCCCGTCGAAGAAGGGCGGCTTGGCCACGTACGTCGACGTCGAATCCCAGGCGTATCGATCGCCCGCTGGGATCGGTAGCGCCCGCCAACGGTCATCGCCGTCGAAGACGACCGCGTAGGTACGCCGGAACAGCTCGGGATCGATCGATGAAGCGATGACCGAGCGGATCTCCTCGAGCGCCGGCCAGATGTCGGCGAGATGGACGGGTCGACCGTCCGAACCTGTGCCGAGCGGCTCGGTCGTGAGGTCGATGTCGACGCGACCGGCCAGCGCGAACGCCACGACGAGCGGCGGCGAGGCGAGGTAGCTCGCGCGCGCGAGAGGGTGGATCCGCCCCTCGAAGTTGCGATTGCCCGATAGCACCGCAGCCACGACCAGGTCGTTCTCCTCGATCGCGGTGGCGATCGGCGCCGCGAGCGGGCCAGAGTTGCCGATGCATGTCGTACAGCCGTAACCGGCCAGCGCGAACCCGAGCTGCTCGAGCGGGTCCATCAGACCGGCTGCCTGGAGGTAGCCGGTGACGGCCTTCGAACCGGGGGCAAGCGATGTCTTGACGGTCGGCGGGACCCGCAACCCGCGGGCCACCGCGTTCCGTGCCAGCAACCCGGCGCCGACCATCACAGTCGGATTGGATGTATTGGTGCAGGACGTGATGGCGGCGATGGCGACAGAGCCCGTGCTGACCCTGACGGTCTCACCGCCGATGGTCACCTCGACGGCGCGATATTCGCGCCGATCGACCGCCTGGGCGTAGGCGGGGACCGGCGGCGCGGGCGGAGCCGGCGAGGCGGGTGCCGCCGGCGCGTCGAGGGCATCGGCTGCGGCGAACGCCGGCGGGTCGGAGGCCGGGAACGACTCGGACGACGCCTCGTGGACGACATCGGACGGAGCTTCAGGTGTCGGAGCGCGGCCCGGGGACACGAGGCCGTCCGGGAAGATCGTCCGGAAGTTCTCCCGCAGGGACTGCAGGGGGACCCGGTCCTGCGGCCGGCGCGGTCCGGCGACCGAGGGCTCGACCGTCGCGAGGTCGAGCGTCAGCAGCTCATCGAACGCCGGACCCTCGCCGGGCTCGCGCCACAGGCCCTGCCCCTTGGCGTAGCGCTCGACAAGGTCGACCCGCTCGGGCGAGCGGCCGGTGAGTCGCAGGTACGCGAGCGTCTCGTCGTCGATCGGGAAAAGCGTCGCCGTCGCCCCGAACTCGGGGCTCATGTTCGAGATCGTCGCGCGATCGGCCAGCGACAGCCCCGCCAGGCCATCCCCCGCGAACTCCACGAACGCCCCGACGACGCCGTGGGCGCGGAGCATCTCCGTCACGACGAGCACCAGGTCGGTCGCGGTCGAACCGTGCGGCAGGGCACCCGTCAGGCGCACGCCGACGACGTGGGGCATCGGCTGGTACAGGGGCTGGCCGAGCAGGACGGCCTCCGCCTCGATGCCACCGACGCCATACCCCAGCACGCCGAGCGCGTTGATCATAGTCGTGTGCGAGTCGGTGCCGACGAGCGTGTCGGGGAACGCGACGCCGTCGCGATCCTCGACGACTGTCGCGAGGTACTCGAGGTTGACCTGGTGCACGATGCCGGTCCCAGGCGGCACGATGCGCATGTTGCGGAACGCGGTCTGCGCCCAGCGCAGAAGCTGGTAGCGCTCGCCGTTGCGCTCGTACTCGCGCTCGACGTTGAACGCGTACGAGTCGTCGGTGCCGAACCTGTCGACCTGCACGGAGTGATCGATCACAAGATCGGCCGGGACCAGCGGGTTCACCCGGGCGGGGTCGCCGCCGAGATCGGCCATCGCGTCGCGCATCACGGCCAGGTCGACGACAGCAGGTACACCGGTCAGGTCCTGCATGATCACCCGCGACGGCATGAACGGGATCTCGGCCTCGGCCGCGATACCCGGCCGCCAGGCGGCCAGCGTCTCCACGTCGGCCGGGTCCACGATCCCGCCGCCTGCGTGACGCAGCAGATTCTCGAGGAGGATCCGGATGGTCACCGGCATGCGGGTCTCGGCCGTCGTGGCCGTGATGGCGCTCAGTCGGTAGACGTCCGGGAAGCCCGGCGCGAGCGGCGCGCGAGCGCCGAAAGGGTCGATCGGTGACAAACGCGTCTGTCTCCACAGGCTCGCTAGACTCGATGCATGCAAGCGTACCGCGCTCGGCGCCCGGCCTGTGCCGGCGCGTCCCGATGAAGCCGTGGGGCCGGCTCCCAGGAGACGACCCGGAGCGCGATCGGGCAGAGACCGAGGCGGCCATCGCGGCGGCGGGCATCGACCTCGACCCGATCCCGCCCGGCCACCACCGTCGCGACGACGGCGAGGTCCACCCTGACGGACACACGCATCCGCATCTCCGGGCGGGGCCGGGCGAAACGCCGTCGACCGGCATCGTCGGCGCCGGCGCGGTCGGGACCGCGCTCGGGATCGCCCTCAGCCGGGCCGGCTGGCCGATCCATGCCGTGGCCAGTCGCGACGCGGGTCGGCGGGCGCGGTTCACCGGAAGCGTCGAGGGTGCCCGGGGATTCGCCGAGGCCCAGGCGCTCGTCGAGGAGGTCGAGCTGATCATCGTCGCGGTGCCGGACGACGCGATCGAGCCGCTCGCACGCGAGATCAGGATGTACAGCGGCCAGGCGATGGTCCACACGAGCGGGTCGCTAGGAGCCGAGGTGCTCCTGCCGGCGATGGCCGCCGGCACGCAGGTCGGCACGTTCCACCCGCTCGTCGCGTTCGCGGACACGGAACGGGCGATCGCCGCTCTCCATGGCGCGACGATCGCGATCGAGGGCGACGACGACCTCGCGACGATGCTCGCCGACATGGCGGAACGGTTGGGCGCCAAGGCGGTCCGCCTCGCTCCCGGCTCGAAGGCGGCGTACCACGCCGCCGCGGTCCTCGCCGCCGGTGGCTTCGTCGCGCTGCTCGACGCGATCGCCGAGCTGGGCGCCGTGGCCGGCCTCGATGAGGAGGGCTCGCTCGCCATCTACGGACCGCTGATCGAGGGAACACTCGGGAACGCCCGCGCCCTCGGCATCCGGGCTGCCCTGACCGGCCCGATGACGCGCGGTGACGTCGGGACGCTCGCCGCACACCTTGCTGCGCTGGCGGCCCACGCTCCCGGCGTCCTGCCGCTGTATGTGGCCGCGGCGCACCGGGAGATCGACCTGGCGGTGGAGCGTGGCGTGCTCGCACCGGAGACGGCCTCGGAGATGCGCGAAACGCTCACGACAGCGCTTGCAAGGCAGGACTGACCTAGTACCATTGCGGCCCATGGGACACAGCATCGCCGCCAAGTACGCGGCACGACCGGCGGCCCGATTCGTGCGTCCGTCGAGCCGTGCCCGGGAGCGGCGGCTCGGTCTCGGGGCGCAGGCGTCGTTCTCCGCGGTCGCCGCCGTCCAGACCGAGCTCCGTGGCCCGGAGGCAGGGCCGTACGCTCGCCTGAAGGCGCGTTGGCGTGGCCCTCGGCCGACGCGGTCGGCCGTCCGCGATCGCCGGGTCCGGCCGTTGGTGACGATGCACTGGGCTCGCTCCGGGCGCTCCGGAACGAGCCGGCGTCGCAGCGCCGCCGCGGCGCCGTGGCACGCCTGAGGTCTGTGACCGCCACCTCTGCTG
>DASTIG010000268.1:0-2536 GCA_035717785.1 Candidatus Limnocylindrales bacterium | reverse complement strand
GAAGGCGGTCCCCACGAGCCGGGGGAGGGGGCTCCGCCCGAGTCGCCGCTAGTGGTGCGTCAGGATGGCCGGCTTGAGGGCACGCTCGGCGATCCGGCGCTCGATCGAGCGCTCGTCGAGGGGGCGCTCGAGGCGCTGCGTCGCGGCCAGTCGAGCACGATGGAGCTCGGTGGCCGCTCGCTCTTCATCGAGGCCTTCCCGGTCCGGCCACGGCTGGTGGTGGTCGGCGCGGTCGAGGTGGCCCGATCGCTGGTCCGGCTGGCGAAGGAGCTCGGGTTCGAGACCGTGGTCATCGACGGCCGCGCGTCGTTCGCGACTCCCGAACGGTTCCCGGACGTCGACCGGCTCGTCGTCGGCTGGCCGGACGAGGTCGCCGACGAGATCAGCCTTGGGCCGAACGACGCGGTGGCGGTGCTGACCCACGACGTGAAGTTCGACGAGCCCGCGATCGTCGAGGCGCTGCAGCGTGGCTGCCGCTATGTGGGCGCCGTCGGCTCGCGCAAGACGCAGGCCGATCGACGCCAGCGCCTGCGCGAGGCCGGCGTCAGCGACGGAGCGCTCGCGGAGCTGCGTGGCCCGGTCGGGCTCGACCTCGGGGGTCGGCAGCCGGCCGAGACCGCTCTCGCGATCCTCGCCGAGGTCGTCGCGGAGCGCTATGGCGGGTCCGGGCGGCCGATGCGCGACCGTGCCGCTGAAGGACCCGCGGCGACGCGCGTGGCCATCGAGGGCACGCCGGTCACGGCCGGCTGACGGAGGACGGCGATGAGAGGCGATCGGGTCGAGGTCGTGGTCGATACCGGCGGGACCGTGCAGACGTTCGAGATCGTGGCCACCCGCGCGGGCCGACGGATCGAGGTGACCACGGCGCGCGGCGTCGTCGAGGTCACCGAAGTGACCCGTGGCGGCACGCCGGTCCGCACTGGCCGGTTCATGGCGAGCCGGCTCATCGCGCTCGTCGAGCACCCAGCCCGCGAGGGCGACACGACCGTCGAGGTCGTCACTCGCCGGCGCATCGGCGCGAAGGAACCCGGTGGCCGTCGCGCGCGGACCGCCGAGAAGACGCCCGGCCTGTTCGATCCGAGCGCGGCAGACCCGGACGACGCGACCGGCTCGGACGTCGAGGCCGCCGCCGAGGGCTAGGACGTCGCAGACACGGCCGGCGCGGGCGGCGCGGGGCGCGACCACTTGCGTCGGATGCACGCTACGACCGCGGATGGCACCGTCTTTGCCGGATTCATGCGCCAAGTGCACGCCGCAGCGCCCGGCGTGCCGGTTTCATGCACCGACCGCAAGAATCTGACGGCTACGCGACCGAGCGCGGGGCAGTTCGGTGACGACGTGCATTGGACGCAAGCCGCTCAAGGCCGGATGACCGACCCCGGACACGACGTCCGGCTGCCCGGTTGACGCATAGGCGAGCATCGGAACGATGCGGGACATGAAAGCCGGCACGGATCGGGTTAGTGCGGTCGTCCTTGCGGCCGGCGCCGGCTCGCGGTTCGGTGGCGGGAAGCTCCTGGCGCAGCTTGAGGGCCGGCCGATCCTCCAGCACGTGATCGACCGGCTGGCCGCGTCCGGGCTGGATGACGTCGTGGTCGTCCTGGGCGACGATGCGGCCGATGTCGAGCGGAGCATCGAATGGCACGGGGCCCGCCGGATCCGGAACCCCGACCCGTCGCGCGGCTTGTCGAGCTCGCTGCAGCATGGCATCGAGGCGCTCGCGCCCGGCGTGGATTCCGCATTGATCGTCCTCGCCGATCAGCCCCGCCTGCCACCCCGCGCGATCCGTGCGCTCCTGGACGCCGAGCTCGACCCAGCGCGCCCGATCGTCGTCCCCGTCTATGGCGGCGACACCGGCCGCAACCCGGTCCTCCTCGGTCGGGCGGCGTTCGCGCTGGTCGCCGACACGGCCGGCGACCGCGGCCTGGGCCCGTTGATCGCCGCAAATCCGGATCTCGTCCAGGAGATCACGATCCGTGTCGAAGGCGGCAATCCCGATGTCGACACGCGCGCGGACCTGATCGGATTGCTGGAGAGTGCCTGGGGCGCGCGCGTCCGGGCGAATGCCGAGCAGGTCGATCGCTTCCGCGAAGTCCCCGACGGCGCTGACTTCTACGCGCCGGTCACGGGCCTGTTCCGAGCGGACCCCCGCCGCACGGACGAACCGGTGCTGGACGCCCTGCTCCGACTGATCGAGCCGGGCGAGACCTGGATCGACATCGGCGCGGGCGCCGGTCGGTATGCCCTGCCGATCGCGCTGGCCCTGGCGTCGTCAGGAGGCCGCGTCATCGCGCTCGACGCCTCGCACGGGATGCTCGATGCGTTGCTGGACCTCCAGACCGAGCATGGCGTGGCCGATGTCGAGGTCATCGAGGGTCGGTGGCCCCCGACGGACGGGACGTCACTCGACCGCTATGCGGCGGACGTCGCCCTGATCGCGCACGTCGGCTACGACATAGAGGCGATCGGGCCGTTCATCCGGGCGATGGAATCGGTCGCACAGCGACTCTGCGTGGCGGTGCTCATGGAGCGTCAG
>DASTIG010000267.1:0-7205 GCA_035717785.1 Candidatus Limnocylindrales bacterium | reverse complement strand
CGGAGCGCCTCCTTGACCTCCCTCGGCGTCGCCAACGGCCGGCTCGCCTTGTAGAGGGCCGCGGCGCCGGTCACGGCCGGAGCGGCCATCGACGTGCCCGACGAGTACCCGTAACTCGGTCCGGGGACGGTCGACCAGATGCACTTGCCGGGAGCGATGACGTCGACGTCGGAGCCGTAGTTGCTGAAGTCCGCGAACGTGTCGTCGCGGTCGTAGCCGCCCCACGAGTAGCAGCGGTTGCCGCCCAGGCCGCCGGCCCTGCCGTCCGTATCGGCCAGGGCTGAGACCGTGATGACCTGGTTGTAGGCCGCCGGGACGTAGCCTGCCGCGCTCCGCCGCTCGTTGGCTGCTGCGGCGACGACCGTGATGCCGCGCCCGTAGAGCCGGCAGATGGCCTGGTGGAGGACATCCCTGTTCGTGAACCCGCAGTTCGCGTCGTCCGAGCCCGACTTTGCGACGCTCATGTTGACCGCCTCGATCAGCGGCCGCGAGGAGTCCTCCGGATCGCGCTGGGCGAGGATCCAGTCCAGCCCGCAGACGTACCACGACAACAACCCGCTACCGCTCGAGTTGAGGATCCGGACCGCCCACAGCCGGACGCCCGGGGCGACACCCACGACGCCGATCGTGTTGTCGCGAGCCCCGACGGTGCCGGCGACATGCGTTCCGTGGCCGTGCTCGTCGTACCAGCGGGTGCGGTCGGTGCTCGAGCAGTTGTAGCCACCGGCGACGACGAGGTCCGGATGCGAGGCGATGCCCGTGTCGACGATGGCCACATCCGCGTCGACTCGGTCGTCGACACCGTTGACGTTCGCGAGGCTCGACTGAAGGGTGCCGACCCGCGAGACACCGGTCGGGGTCGTCTGGGCGGCGATCGAGATGACCTCGTCGGGCACGACGGCCTTGACGCTCGGGTCGGCGAGGAGGGCTCGGCGTTGAAGGGTGTCCAACCTGGCCGTGAAGCCGCGGAATGCGTGCTTGAAGGAGCGGTCCGCCCTGGTGCCTTCCCGTTGCCGATGACGGGTGAGGACCTTGGTCGTGTCGGCGGAGTCCGCGAGCACGACGATGTATCGACCGGTCGCGATCGGCCGGCCCTTCGCGTCGACGAGGGTCTCGGGCGCGCTCTTGCCCGTGGCATTCGGCGCTGCCGATTCGGACGGGGCGACGACCGGCGCGGGATCGGGGGCCGGTGTCGGGTCGGGGGTCGGTGACGGGTCGCTGATCGGGCCTGGTGTCGGCTCGGGGGCTGGCGTCGGCTCGGCCACCGGTGTCGGCTCAGGGGGCGCGATCGGCTCAGACGACGGAGTCGGCTCGGCCGGTGCCGACGGTTCGGCGGTCGCCAGCGGATCGGCCGCCGCGACGGGCGAGACGATCGGGAGCGAGACCACGGCGGCAAGGGCGAGGGCTGCGATGCGGCGCATGGATTCTCCGGCTCATCGGGTCCGCGGAGGAGCCGATCGCTCGTTTCGACGTGCGCTGACTCACGCACATCATCCTCCACCTGCTTAACCGCGCGCACCACCCCCTTGGTCCGGGTCGCGGCTAGGCAACCCTCCTAACCGCACTAGACCCGGACCCGTCAGTTCACAGCTGTCCGGATCTCCGATTCCGCCTCGCTGACCCGGGCGAGGATGCTCGAGCGCATCGCATCGAGTCCCGTCCACACGGCCTTCGTCGCATTCGAGATCGAGGTCAGCTGCGACTTGAGCTGACGCACCACCTCGAGCTGCTCCCGGATTGCCGTGAGCGCCGACCCGATCGCGGCCGCATCGACGGCGACCTCGCGCTCGGCCAGCGAGGCCAGCGCAAGCAGGCGGGCGAGGCGCACCGCGGCCTCGAGCGTTGCCGGCTCGGGCGCATCCGGATCGATGACGCAGTAGACATCGCCACCGACCAGGCTGAACGGCGCGACCCCGGTCGGGGCATGAGCCGGCGTGAACACCGCGACCGCGACGGCCGCTCCGCGGTTTTCCCGTGCCTCTCGCAGCTCGTCGCGCATGGCCCGCATCGACATCGGCCGGTCCTTGGCCTCGATGACGACACGCAGGTCGCAGCCCCGTGCGACCGAGGAATCCACCGTCAGGACGAAATCGCCCTTCTTGGACTTCATCACGGCGCCTGCCTCGAGGGTCGTCCGGTCCATGAGGTCGCCGGCACCGCGCGCGATGTCCCCGAGCATCTCGGCGAGGAGGTCCTCGAAATCGGCACCCTTGGCCGCGGACCTGGCCCTCTCGGCACCCCGCGCGGCAGCCGCGGCCTCGATCGCCACGAGACGCTCCTCCAGGCCCTTGAACCCAGCCGCGATCTCCTGACGGAACTGGTGCATCGGCGAGTTGAGGCGCGTCGGGTCGAGGAGCAGCGCGAGCTTGGACGCATCGCCGTCGAAGTACCGCTCGAGCATCGAGCCGATCCGCCCGATGGCGCTGTCACGCTTCTTCTCGTCGAACAGCTCGTCGACCATCGAGCGCAACGCGCCGCGATCGCCGAGGAACTTCTCGAGGGTCCGTGGCAGGCGACCGTCGCCGTCGGCGAAGTTCGCGCGCAGCGTCTGCTCGAGCGCGGCGGCGGCCCGCTCGTTTACTTGCTCGGCCTGGCGGACGAGCCGCTCGAATTCGGTGCGCACGGCGTCGACATTCACGGTCACGCCCGCATCCTGCAGTGCGATGAGCCCGATGCGCAGCGCGCGCTCGACGATCGGACCCCGATCCCCCGCCGGGCGCTCCCCCAGGAACGCGGCGAGGGTCGGGTCCGACAGGGACAGGCGCTCGACGACGATCCGGTCGCCCTCGAGCCGGACCACCTGGTGCAGTGGGATGACGTGCGCTTCCATGCCCCGGACACTAGGACCCACCCGTGACATCTAGGCTGTCACGCTCGCACGACCTTCCAGCGTACGATGGACGCCGATGCGCGCATCCCGTCACTCGATCCTGGTTACGGTCGCCCTCGCCGCCAGCCTGATCACCCCGACCGGCGTGGCCGCAGCAGACCCGTCCAACCCGCCCTCGTCTGCGGATGAGGTCGTCGTGCGCTACCGCGCAGACGCGACTCTCGCCCAGCGCCGCGCCGTCCTGCGCGATCTCGGCCTGGACGTCGTGTCGACCAGCAAGAACGGGCGAACGCAGGTCGTCGTCGGCCACGGCATGTCGACAGCCACCGTCCGGCGCCGCCTCGACGCCGACCCGCGTGTCCTCGCGGTGGCCCCCAACCACCGCCGCGAGCTCGCCGCCGATCCCACGTCCGAGCCGGTTTTCCCGAGCGAGTGGGGCCTCCACAACACGGGCCAGCACCTCGACGGCACAGAGGACAAGACCGGCATTGCCGACATCGACATCGACGGCCTCGAGGCGCTGCGGATCACGCAAGGCGATCCATCGATCGTCGTCGCGGTCATCGACGACGGCGTCGATTTCAGCCACCCTGACCTCGCAGGCGCCGCATGGACGAACCCCGGCGAGGTCGCAGGGAACGGCCTCGACGACGACGGGAACGGCTTCACTGACGACATCCACGGCTGGGACTTCTGCAACGGGAACGCGTCGGTCCACGACGCCGGGCAGGACGCGCACGGGACGCATGTGGCCGGCACGATCGGCGCGTCGCTGAACGGGTCAGGCGTGGTCGGCGTGGCCCCGGCGATCCAGATCATGGCGGTCAAGTTCATCGATGACAGCGGGGACTGCGGCACCGACTCCATGGCCATCGAGGCGATCGACTACGCCGCATCATTCGATGTCCCGATCATCAACGCCTCGTGGGGAGCGCCCCAGGACAGCAACCCGCTGGAGAACGCGATCGCCGAGTCGAATGCCCTGTTCGTGGCAGCCTCCGGGAACGCGGGGCGCAACATCGACAGCGCCACCTACAACTTCTACCCGGCCGAATTCCCACTCGCGAACATCCTGAGCGTTGCGGCGATCGACCAGCGCGGGAGCCTGGCGAGCTTCTCGAACTACGGAGCGGCCACGGTCGACGTCTCCGCCCCGGGCACGAATATCGTGTCCGCCTGGCCAGCTGAACCGGGCTGTACGCCCTGCTGGGCATGGTCCGCGGGCACGTCGATGGCGGCACCCCACGTGACGGGGGTCGCGGCCCTGTATGCAGGCACCGTGACGGACCCCGTCACGCCGGCCCTCCTGAAGTCGATGGTCCTCACCCGCGCGAACACTCTCGCGCCGACCGTTGGGAAGACCGTCACCGGCCGCATTGTCAGCGCGTGGCGAGCCGCCGACATGGCGGGACCGACGGCGCAGGCGATCTCGAGTCACAGGATCACCGCCGGCACCATCATCGGCTCGACTGTGGGCACGACCCTGTCCTGGCCAGCGGCGACGGACAACCACTCGGGCGTCCCGAGCTACGTGGTCCGGCGGCGCATCGGGAGTGGCGCCTGGACCGTCCTTGCGGGCACGGTCACGAGCCGCTCCTACAACGTGTCGATGGCCTTCGGGACACCGACCGAATTCGCTGTCTCGGGCCGAGACGGTGCGGGAAACGTCGGCGCGCAGGCCGTCTCCCCGGCGGTGACCGCCACGCTCTTCCAGGAGCGGACGAGCCTTGCCCGGTACTCGGGGCGCTGGACCAACACCTCGTCCAGCACCGCCAGTCACAGCAACCTGCGCACGTCCACACAGGCCGGCGCGTGGGTCGAGTTCAAGCGGGACGCCAGGTCGATCGCGATCGTGGGTCGGCAGGGTCCGACGAGCGGCAAGGCCAAGGTCTATGTCGATGGCGTCTACGCGGCGACGATCGACCTGTACCGCTCGACGTCGCGTTCGCGGGTGGTGCTGTTCAGCCGCGCATGGTCGACGCCGGGCGTCCACACGGTGAAGTTGTTCGTGTCGGGCACGTCGGGCCGGCCGCGCGTCGACATCGATGCGTTCGGGGTACTGCGCTAGACAGAGCCCGGCACGGGACGGGGAGCTGCCTCAGGACCCGCGGTACGTCGTCATCGAGTACGGCGCCAGCAGCAGCGGCACGTGGTAACTGCGCTCGACGTCGGTGATCCGCAGGTCGACCGCGATCTTCGTGAAGAACGACCCGTCCTCATGCGCGACATCGAACTCGAGGCGGTAATCGCCGGCCTGTAACGGTCGCTCGAGGAGATCACGGACCCGCCCGTCGGCATCGGTCAGTGCCTGGGTCATGCGGACCGGTTTGCCGTCGCCGACATCGAGTCGATAGAGCGTGACATGGACTGCGGCCGCTGGCACCCCACGTTCCGTGTCGAGGACGTGCGTGCTGATGGTCGGCTGCGGGTGTCCGGGGTCGGCGGCCACGCTATCCTCCGCGCATGGGTCGTCTGCGGATCGAGGTCGGTGACCTGCACTTTAGCGCCCGCTGGGAGCCCGCCGCGCCCCAGACGATCGAAGCGATCCGCCAGATGCTGCCGATCGATTCGAAGCTCATCCATTGCCGCTGGTCGGGCGAGTCGACCTGGATCCCGTACGGCGACTTCCGTCCGGGCATCGACTACGAGAACCACACGTCGCACCCCGCCCCCGGCATGCTGGCGATGTACCCGGGTGGCATCAGCGAGTGCGAGATCTTCTTCCCGTACGGGGCGTGCACCACGTCGTCGAAGGTCGGGCAGTTGGCGGCCAACCACTTCGCGTCCATCGTGCCGGATGACGGCTGGCAGGATCGACTGCGCGAGGTCGGTCGTCGCGCCCTCTGGGATGGGGCCCAGGCGATCCGGATCGAGGAGGTCGAAGACTGATGGATGGCAGCGTATTCCTGATCGTGGTCGGCCTGTTCGTCGCTGTGATCGTCGTCGTGGTCGTTGCGACGGTCTCGGCCCAGCGCCCGCGATCCCGCGGTCGATCGGAGGCTCGCCGGCCGGCCGATGACGCGGCGTTGGTCGCCGGAGCGGCGACGGTCGGTGCGGTCGCCGTGACGGCCGATGACGATCGCCCCGGCGACGGAACCCCCGGTGACGGCGGGCCAGGCGACGGCGGTGGCGGCTCGGGCGCCGGCGGTGGCGACGGCGGCGGCGGAGGCGATTGACCGACCTCCTCGTTCGCGGCGGCACCATCGTCACGGCAAGCGGGTCGCGGCGCGCTGACCTGGCGGCCGACGGTGGCCGCATCACGGCGATCGAGCCCTCACTCGACGGGCTCGCGGCAAGCGCCGAGCGCGTGATCGATGCGACCGGGATGCTGCTTCTCCCCGGCGTCGTCGACGCACACACGCACACCCGCGTGGCGAGCGACGAGGAGCCGGACCGATTCTTCCAGGACTCGGTCGCGGCCGCGTACGGCGGCACGACCTCGTTCCTGTCGTTCAACAACCCCGGAACGGGGTCGTCGCCACAGGCCGAGCGATCGCTCCGGACCGGGCTGGCGGAATGGCGAACCGCCACGGACTCGGACAGCGCGATCGACTACGGCCTCTCGCTCGCGATCTCCGGCCACGCCGCCGATCCACTCAGCGAGCTTCCCGCCACGATCGATGCGGGCGTCGCGACGTCGAAGGCATTCATGGTCTTCGACTTCCGCCTCGGCGATCAGGCCCTGTTCGACGCCATGCGCGTCATGGGCGAGCACGGCGGGATGCTCCAGGTCCACTGCGAGGATCCGGTGCTGCTCGACGCGGGAGTCGCCTCCGCGCTACAGCGTGGTGACACGCTACCGCGCTACCACGCGACGTCGCGGCCGCCGTACGTCGAGGCCGTCGCGACAGCCCGGGCGCTCGCCTTCGCCCGCGCCACCGACTCACCCGTGCACGTCGTCCACCTCTCCTCTGCGGCCGCGCTCGAGGAAGTCCGCCGCGCCAAGGCGGCGGGTGTCCGCGTGTCGGCGGAGACGTGCCCACACTACCTCGTGCTGACCGAAGAGGCGTACGACGAGCCCGACCCAGTCCGGTGCGCGTGCTTCGTCATCTCGCCACCGCTGCGGTCAGCGTCAGATCGCGATGCCCTCTGGGCGGGACTGGCGGAAGGTTCACTTGATCTCGTCGCGACCGACCACGTGCCGGATCGCCAGGGTATCGAGAAAGCGGAGGCAGGTTCCGGCGTGTCCTTCGACCGGATCAGTAATGGGGCGCCGGGCATCGAGACGCTGCTTGCCCTCGTCTACGGCGAAGGCGTCGCGCACGGCCGGATCGCCGTAGAGCGGATGGTGGCGCTCCTGTCGACGACGCCGGCGGCACGGTTCGGCATGCCGAGCAAGGGCGCGCTCGAGGTCGGCCGCGACGCGGACATCGTC
>DASTIG010000266.1:0-10936 GCA_035717785.1 Candidatus Limnocylindrales bacterium | reverse complement strand
GGGATCGATCCGGAGGCGACGGCGGCCATCGAGCTGGCTGGTCGGCGCGCCGGCGTGGTCACGGGCTGTGGCTACAACTACCGCTGGGCCCCGCTCGTCCAGTACACCCGGCAGCTCATCGCCGACGGACGTCTCGGCGAGCTGACGCATTACCGGGGCCGGTTCTTCTCGATGTACGGGCGTGACCGACTCGGCCTCCTGTCCTGGCGGTTCCTCCAGGAGGAGGCCGGCTTCGGCGTCCTGAGCGACCTGATGTCCCACGCCATCGACATGGCCCAGTTCATGTGCGGACCGATCACCCGCGTCGTCGCGGTCAAGGAGACCTTCATCAAGCAGCGGCCCCTGCCGATCCCGGGCAGCGGAACGCACTACGACCGCGGCAAGCCCGACGACCCCATGGGAGCGGTGACCAACGAGGACTATGTCGGAGCGCTCGTCCAATTCGAGAACGGCACGCGCGGCACGCTGGAGACCGATCGCTCGATCGTCGGGCCGCAGAGCTCGATGGCATTCGAGCTCAACGGCTCGAAAGGGGCCGCGTCGTGGGATCACGAGAGCCTCAACCGACTGCGCCTGTACCTTCCCGAAGAGCAGCCCAACGACGGGTTTATCGACGTCCTCGCCGGCGACGCGTTCCCGAACCAGGGGAACATCGTGCCCGGGGGCGGGAACTCGCTCGGGTACGAGGATCTCAAGCTGATCGAAGCGCTGGCGTTCCTGAAGTCCGTCGCTGCGGGGCGGCCCCACAGTCCGAGCTTCACCGACGCACTGGCGAATGCGTCGGTCGCCGCGGCGATGTTCCGCTCGTGGTCATCCGAGCGGTGGGAGGATGTCGTCAGCCTCCGGATCGACTGAGCGAGGGCCGTCATGCTGCAGAACGCGACGAAGGCGAAGCTGGCCGCCGGGGCGCCGGCGTTCGGGGCTTTCGTCCGCACGGCCGAGCCATCGCTCATCGAGTACGTCGCGCTGCTCGGCTGGGACTTCCTGGTCTTCGACGCCGAGCACGGGCCGCTCCAACCGAGCCAGGTCGAGGATCTCTGCCGGGCCATCGAACCGCGCGGCGTGACACCGATGGTGCGGGTGACGACGAACGATCCGCCCACGATCCTGCGCTACCTCGATACCGGCGCCCACGGCGCGCACATCCCGTGGGTCAACAGCGCCGCCGAGGCGGAGCGGGCGGTGCAGTCCGTGAAGTATTCGCCCCGGGGCAGGCGCGGGCTGGCCGGCAGCCGGGCGTCGGAATGGGGGCTTCGCGAGCCGCTGAGCGCGTATGTCGACCGGGCGAACCGCGAAACGCTGGTCGTGATCCAGATCGAGACGCAGGACGCGGTCGACGCCATCGACGACTATCTGCCGATCGATGGTGTCGATGTTCTCTTCCTCGGACCGACGGACCTGTCGCAATCGCTTGGTCACCCGGGTGATCTGCGCCACCCCGACGTCCTGGCCGCCCTCGAGCGGGTCGCAGACGCGGTCGTCGGATCGGACAAGATCCTCGGGATCTACGCAGCGACGGCGGACATGACCCACGAGTGGTTGGACCGGGGCGCGCGCTACTTCACGACGTCGCTGGAGCCGTTCCTGCGGGACGGGATGAAGGCGCACCTTGAGAATGTTCGAGGATGGAAGCCATGAAGACGATCCGACTCACCACCGCCCAGGCGATCGTCCGCTGGCTTCTCGCGCAGCGGACGCGGATCGACGGTGAGGAGGTCCCGATCTTCGCGGGCGTCTTTGCGATCTTCGGGCACGGCAACGTGACGTCGCTGGGCGAGGCGCTCGAGCCGGTCCAGGCTGAGCTTCCGACCTACCGCGGCCACAACGAGCAGTCGATGGCGCTCGCTGCCGTGGCGTACGCGAAGGCGATGCGCGGCCGGCGGATCATGATCGCGACATCGTCGATCGGACCGGGCTCGACGAACATGGTGACCGCCGCGGCCGTCGCGCACGCGAACCGGCTGCCCGTCCTGCTCCTGTCCGGTGACACCTTCCAGCACCGGATCGTCGATCCCGTCCTCCAGCAGGTCGAGGACTTCGGCGACCCGACCATCACCGTGACCGATGCGTTCAAGCCCGTGAGCCGGTACTGGGACCGGATCACGAAGCCCGCCCAGATCGTGCGTTCGCTGCCGCAGGCCCTGGCGGTGATGCTCGACCCGGCGACGCGCGGGCCGGCGTTCTTTGCGCTCCCCCAGGACGTCCAGGCCGAGGCCTACGACTTCCCGGAGCGGTTCTTCGAGCCGAGGATCCACTACATCCGCCGGCCGGGTCCGGATCCGCGTGACGTGGAGGCGGCCGCCGCGGCGATCGCGCGCGCGGAGCGGCCGCTGATCATCGCGGGCGGCGGCGTCCACTACTCAGGCGCGGTCGACACGCTGCGGTCCTTCGCGGAACGCCACGCCATCCCGGTCGTCGAGACGGTCGCGGGGAAGTCGACGCTCACGCACGACCATCCGAACTACGCCGGCCCGATCGGGGTGACGGGTTCGCGTGCGGCCAATGCGGTCGCCGAGAAGGCCGACGTCGTCATCGCCGTCGGGACCCGCCTCCAGGACTTCACGACCGGATCGTGGTCGGTGTTCAATGATCCGGACGTTCGGTTCGTGGCTGTCAACACGGCGTCGTGGGACGCCCACAAGCAGGGCGCCCAGCCGGTGGTCGGCGACGCGAAGGTCTCTCTCGAGGCGATCGACGCCATCCTTGGCACGTACGCGGCACCACCGGAGTGGCTGGCCATGGCCGACGAGCAGATCGCGGAGTGGCACGCCTATCTCGATTCATGGTCCGGCCGACGACACGACGGGCCGCCGGCGTACGCGGAGGTCATCCAGACCATCAATGCCGTCGCCGACCCAGAGGACTACGTCCTGTCGGCGGCGGGCGGGCTGCCGGGTGAGCTGACGATGGGCTGGCGCTCGAAGTCGGTGGGCTCGTTCGACTCCGAGTACGGCTATTCGACCATGGGATACGAGATCGCCGGCGCGTGGGGGGCGCGGATCGCCCGCCCGACGGGCGACGTCATCGCGTGGGTCGGCGACGGCTCGTACCTGATGATGAACTCGGACATCTACTCGACGGTGATGACCGGGCAAAAGGTCATCTTCATGGTCTGCGACAACGGCGGCTACGCGGTCATCAACCGCTTGCAGGTCAACACGGGCGGCGCGGAGTTCAACAACCTGCTCTCCTCCACGCGCCACGAGCGCTACGTCGCGGTCGACTTCGTGAAGCACGCGGAGTCGATGGGCGCGATGGCCGAGCGTGTCGAGGGCGTCGACGACCTTCCGGCGGCGTTCGCGCGCGCCAAGGCGGCCGATCGGAGCTACGTCATCGTGGTCCCGATCGACCAGTACACCTGGACCGAGGGCGGCGCCTGGTGGGAGGTCGGCGTACCCGAGGTCAGCGAGAGGGCGGCGGTCCGCAAGGCCCGTGACGACTGGGCGGCGAACAAGCAGCGCCAGCGCGTCGGGGTCTGACGCCCGTGGGCGAGTTCGATGGCAAGGTCGTCATCATCACGGGAGCCGCGTCGTTCGTCGGCGAGTCGATGGGATCGATCCTCGTAGCGGAAGGTGCCCGCGTGGTCCTGGCCGACCGCGATGCGGAGCACGGTGAGGCCGTCGCGCGGAGGCTCGGGAATGGGGCGCGGTTCCTAGAGGCCGACGTGTCGCAGGATGCCGACCTCGACCGACTGATCGCGGCCGCCATCGACGCTCACGGCCGGCTCGACGGCGTCGTCGGCGCGACCGCGGACTTCGAGGACGAGCGGCTCGCCAGTAGCCGGGAGCTCTGGGATCGCGTGCTCGACGTCAACGTCGCGTCGGCCGCGATGCTGACGACCAAGGCGGCCGCGGCGATGACCGCAGGCGGCGCTGTCGTCCACGTCGCCTCGATCAGCGGGCACGTCTCGCAACCGGCGCGCGTGGTCTACAACGTCTCGAAGGCCGCGTTGTTGATGCTCGTGAAGAGCTCGGCGCATCACCTCGCCGCGCGACGGATCCGCGTCAACGCAGTCTCGCCGGGTTGGATGTGGAGCCGCAACATCGAGCGGCGCTATGGCACGCGCGAGCGGGCCGACGCCCTGGCCGCGGAGTTCCAGCCGCTCGGTCGGATGGCCGATCCCGAGGAGGTCGCCCACGCCGTCGCGTTCCTGCTGTCGGACCGCGCGTCGTTCGTGACCGGGGCCGAGCTGCTGGTCGACGGTGGCTACTCGACGATCGGACCCGAGGCGCTCGGCCAGCCATTCGAGAAGATCCCGACGATCTCGTAGCGCTCGGGCCTCAGCCGCGCGAGCGGTCACGGATGAGGTCGTCGAGGGTCGCCCGGCTCGCCTTGAGATATGACGCCAATCGTGCCCGTTCCTGCGGCGAACGGACCGACGCGATGGTCTCGATCCACGTTCGGGCGCCGTCGATGATGGTGCCGATGGCCGCAGCGTCATCGGGCGCGAACGCGGGATGGCCCGGGACATCCACGTAGACCGGGGAGCTGTGGGCCCCCATGCTCGTGGAGAAGCCCGAATGGATCTGCTCACGGCTGGTCACGCGGGCAGCCAGCCAGCCGCTCGTCGAGACCGGGACTCGTTCCGAGAGGGTCACGCGCTCGACGCCGCCACCGGTCGCGACCGCCACCACGGCGGCGTCGTGGATGAGCTCGAGCCGATCGATGACCGATTGCGCCGCTGATGCGACGACCCGGACCTCGACGGTCCCGCCGTCACGCCCCAGACGGATGACGTCGCCCGGCCCGCAGCCCTCGACCTCCAGGTCCACGAACGTCCCGGACGAGACGAACGTCCGGCCGGCCCGGACCGCGTCCGCCCAAGCGCCGAATGAGATGGGCCCCTCGGGGTCGATGCGCGCGTACGTCCGGATCGCGCCGAGGGGGATCTCGGCCGACATCTTGTCCGTGCCGCCGACCACGGGCAGCCGATACCCGCAGTTCAGGAAGCGGTACCACTCGCGGATCGACGGGCCATTGATGTCCGGCGTGAGCGCCTGCATCTCGACGGCGTCGATCCTGCCCGACACGATATCCGCCGCGATCTCCGCATAGGGCAAGGGGAAATGGACGGCGACCGCCAGCCCGCCCTGCGCGCGTGCCGCATCCGCCCAATCGCCCATCAGCCGGTCGAGCGGGTCACCCAGGCGCGCTTCGGGTGCGCCGGCGCTCGCCATCGGCAGCACGGCATCCGCTGCACCGAGGAGGCCGATGTGGCCGAGCATGTTCTGGCGGTTCTCGCTGCCCATGACCACCATGTGCTCGCCGGATATGTCCGCGACGACGGCAGCCGGGAGGTCGGCGATGCTCGTGTGGTGGTCTCCCCATTGCGTCGCCAGCAGGTTGACGATGGCCACGCCCTCGGCTCGCGCCTGGAGGAGCGCCGACGTGGGTGAGATGAAATGCACGTGGCAGTCGACGGCGATCCAGCCGGTCCCGGACGGCCCGTCGATCGGATCGAGGGGCAGGACGAGCGGTCCGCGAAGACCGTCGATTGCAACCGATCGGCGGATCGGGCGGTAGCCGAAGCCACGGACCACCTCGACCTGGACGTCACCGACCGGCAGCTCGATCGGGAAGCGACCGGGAACGTACGCATAGGTCGCCCCGCCCAGCACCAGGTCTGCGCCGGTGTCCTCGTTCAGACCGGGGTTGATCTCGTCCCGGTGTCCGAGCGGTTGGAGGTAGCGCCCATCGGCAGCCTCGAAGCGCACTCGCGCCGGCACCGGTTCGCCGGTCTGGGCATCGACCACCTCGACGTCGACCCGCTGCGTCCGTGCAGGCAGGGACTCGATCGTGACGGCGCCGAAGCGCCGGCGGGCGCCATCGGCCGGCAGCCGAGCGGACGGAACGCGGTCCCCTCCCACGACGATCGCCGCGTCCGCCGCCATCGCGAGGTCGACGAGCACACCGCTGGTCGGGCCATCGTCGATCCGCCGGGTCCCCCACCCGGCAATCGCCGGGGTGACGGCGCGCCGCGCATCGAGCGGGACTGGTGCCGGACGCTCCCGGAACACCTGGCCGAGGTCGACGGCCACCGGCCCGACGCCAGCATCGTCCTCCACCCGGAGGGTCCGCCGCGGCTCGAGAGCCAGCGGCGACGCCGTCCCGCGGAAAGCCGTGATGGCTGCGACGACGACACCAGATCCAGCGTCGAGCGGCGCGATCGGCTCGAGGCGCAGCCGGGCGAGGTCGGATGGACCGTCCGGGATCTCGATCACGTGGAGCCACAGGGCGATGTCGCCGGTCGGGCTCGGCACCGAATCGGACACGCCGGTCTGGGCCGGGCCCCAGCTGCCCGGCAGGATCCCGAGCAGACCCGCATGGCCGGGCTCGGCATACCCGCCGGGTGCCGCCGCCGGGTACGGACCACGCCAGTCGAGCGGTGTGTCGACCTGATGCGGCACGGCGGCGAAGGCGCCCTGCCCCCACCCGACGATGCCCTCGTTGATCTCGAACCGCCGGCGCATGACACCCTCGACGTTCAGCCCGGACGCCAGCTCGAGGCCGTACCGAACCAGCGGCTGCCCGACAGGCGTCACCCAGCCGATCGGCAGGTCAGCCGGCCGGCCATCGGCCGGGTCGCGCCACGCGTCACAGAACTGGGCGAGGACGACGTGGGTGGCCGGACCCGCCCGTCGCATGTCCACGACGACCTCACGGTCGAGCAGGAGCCAGCGGCGCTCGGTCGCGGAGCGGGCGAACCGGAAGGGCAGCCCGCGGAAGACGTGACGCCCGGCCGGCAAGCGTCGGATGGCTTCGAGGTAGCCGGGATGGAAGCGGGATCCGAGCTCCGCATCGCTCGCGTTCCGATGGCGCCGCAGGTCCACGGGTGTCGCGAGATCGGTCGCGCGTGGCGGCGTCATCGACGCGGGCCGGCGGTCCGTCTTCTTGGCCCTGCCACGCCGCTTCAACCCTCCCGCGACACCGTGCGTTGACCCTCCCGCATCGGTATGCTAGCTTCCGCGCAACCGATTGCACAAGCCACCGGATGCATCGCGGAAGCGGAGGGGCATCGGTCTTTGGGTGCTGTGCTGACCCGTCCGGCGAGAGGGCCGATGGGATGATCCTCGTCCGGCCGCATCGGCCTGTCTAGACGAGCCGGATGCGCCGATCCCCTGAACGACGGGTCGTTCTCGCCGACGTCGCCCGGATCGCCGGGACGTCCGAGGCGACTGCGTCGCGCGCGCTCAAGGACGACCCGAGGATCGGCGCAGCGACGCGCGCGTCCGTTCGCGCTGCTGCAGTCAAGCTCGGCTACGTTCCCAACGCCGCGGCACGCAGCCTGCGCGCACGCCGGACGCACATCCTGGGACTGCTCCTCGACGATCTCGCCGATCCCGTCCACGGCAAGGTCGCGGCGGGCTTCGAGGAAGCTGCCGCCGCCCAGGGGTATGCGGTCTTCATGATGACCGGGCTGCACGACCTCGAGCGCGAGCAGCGAGCGTTGACGGCCTTCGTCGAGCACCGCGCCGACGGCGTCGCGGTCGCATCCTGCGTGAGCGATCCCGCCGAGGTCTTTGCCCGCGTCCCTGCCGATCGTGTGGTCTTCGTCCAGCCCGACTATCCGGCCCTCGCCAGCGGCGGCGATCCACCGACGCGCGGCGTCCTGCGCACCGACGACACTGCCGGCGTCGTCGCCACCGTCCAGCACCTCGTCGAGCGCGGCTACCGGCGGATCGCGTACGTCGGTCCCGGTCCGGGGAGCGGAGCGTCGGACACCCTCCGACGGGCCGCCGCGGCCGCCACGCTCGAGCACCTCGTGCAGCGACCGATCCGTTACCTGGACGTCGGCGTCGACGGCTGGCGCGATGCTTCGTCGGTCGCCCGGGAGCTTGCCGACGACCCGCCGGAAGCCGTCATGTGCTACGACGACAAGCTGGCGCTTGCCCTGCTCGATGCGCTGCGGTCGACCCGCGTCGACGTCCCGGGCGACATGGCCCTGGCCGGCTTCGACGGCATCCCCGCCGCCCACCAGTCGCTGCCGCGGCTGACGACGGTCGACGTCCCGTCGGTGGAGGTCGGTCGACGGGCGGTCGAGATGCTCCTGGCGTCCGTCCGCGCCGGCGTGATGCCCGCGTCGGAGGTCATCTCGGTCCGCCTCGTGATCGGCGAGAGCACGCCGCCCATCCCCTCGCCCGTCCGCAGTCGCGGGACGCGGGAGACCGTCGCGGCCAGACGCGGGACCGCGCCATGACGCAGCGCGACGCGACTCCAGCGATCGAGTTCGTCGACGCGACCAAGCGCTACGGCGACGCAGTGGCTCTCGATGGGATCTCGCTGCGCATCGAGTCGGGCGAGTTCTTCTGCCTGCTCGGGCCGTCCGGATGCGGCAAGACGACCACGCTCAACCTGATCGGTGGGTTCATCCCGCTGACGTCGGGCGAGCTGCGCATCGAGGGCCGGCGGGTCAACGACCTGCCCCCGCACGAGCGCAACGTGAACACAGTCTTCCAGAACTACGCGCTGTTCCCGCACATGTCCGTCGCCGACAACGTGGCGTTTGGTCTGCGGATGGAGGGGCTGGAGGGCGGCGAGGTCCGTCGGCGCGTCGGCGAGTACCTCGAGCTCGTCGGCCTGGCGGAGTACCGTGACCGCTATCCCTCCCAGCTGTCGGGCGGCCAGGCCCAGCGCGTGGCACTCGCCCGGGCGCTCGCGAAGCGACCTGCCGTGCTCCTCCTCGACGAGCCGCTCGGGGCGCTCGACCTCAAGCTCCGCAAGCAGATGCAGGTCGAGCTGTCGCGCATCCACCGCCAGGTGGGGACGACGTTCGTGTTCGTCACGCACGACCAGGAGGAGGCCCTCTCGATGGCGACCCGGATCGCCGTGATGGCCCGCGGACAGGTCCGCCAGATCGGCTCGCCGCGCGAGATCTACCTGGGACCCGTCGATCGGTTCGTGGCCGACTTCATCGGCGAGTCGAACTTCCTCGACGGTCGCGTGGCCGAGGATGGGCCTACCGGGAGATTCCAGTTGAGCAACGGGGCGTTCGTCCCGGCATCGACCAACGGCGCGAGCCCGCGGAGCGGCCGGGTCGCGCTGATGATCCGGCCGGAATCGGTCGGGGTCGGGCGTGAGGCGCCGGCCGGCTCTACGCAGGCGGTCGTCATCGGCGGCCGCGCGACCAACGTCGCGTTCATGGGCAATCACACCAGGATCACGGTCCAGACCGACGCCGGGATCCTCGTCGCTCTTCGTTTCCATGGCGAGTCGGACGAGCAGGCTGTCGAGGAGGACATGTTGGATCGAGAGGTGCACGTTTGGTGGGATCCGCGCGAGTCAACGGTCGTGTCGGCCGGTGACCGGCCTGGGTCGAACGAGGATTCTGGAGGAGGTGTGAAACATGACTGAGATCGACTCCCGCCTGTCGCGGAGGCGGTTCCTGCAGGCGTCGGCAGCCGTCGGCGCCACCGTGTCACTCGGCGGCATCACAGCCGCGTGCAACGTCGTCGGTCAGACCGCGCAGGGCGGGACGTTCAACTGGATGACCTGGGGCGACCACTACATCGACACCCAGCTCAAGGCCATCGAGACGTCCGACAAGATCACCACCCAGATCAGTGAGCTGGCCGGCAACGCCGAGGGCTTCGCCAAGCTCAAGGAGGTCAAGGGCGAGCTCGACAAGATCTCGGGCGACGCCCTGTGGGTGCCCGATGCCTACTTCGCCGAGGGTCTCATCGAGCCGTTCGACATCAACGACCTGAAGGTCTCGTCGCAGCTGTATCCGTTCGCGCGGCAGTTCCCGATCTGGACCAAGCCCGAGGGCTACCTCGGCTACCCGTTCGGCTGGTCGCCGATCAGCATCTACTACAACGCCGCACAGGTGACTCCCGCGCCCGACTCGTGGCAGGTGCTGCTCGACCCCAAGTACAAGGGCCGCATCGTCATCGAGAACCAGCCCGAGGAGATCGTCGCGTACATGGGCAAGGCGGCGGGTTTCGACGACGTCTACAACATGACCGACGACCAGCTCGCCACGGTCAAGGGTCTCCTCGAAAAGCTCAAGCCGAACGTCCTCAAGTTCGCCCAGCAGGCGACCGACAGCGTCAACTCGATGATCAGCGAGGAGGCGTGGCTCATCACCGGCAACCTCGGCAACGAGGACCGGGTGAAGGACGGCGGCGGCCCGGAGATCAAGGGCTACATCCCGAAGGAAGGGACCGTCGGCTGGATGGACGCCGAGATGGTCGTCAAGGAAGGCAAGAACAAGTCGCTGATCTTCCCGTTCCTCGAGAAGTCACAGCAGGCCGAGAACATCGCAGAGAACTTCATCATGCACGGCCGCCCGCTCTTCAACGAGCAGGCCTACAAGGTCCTGGTGGACCAGGGGCAGAAGGATCGTGCCGACCGGTATCGCTATAACGAGTCCGAGGCCGTCCTGAGCCAGACCACGCTGAAGGGGCCGGGCACCTCGACCGAGAAGTCGATCCAGCTCTTCAACGAGATCTTCGGAGCCTAGTCGCCCTCGATGGCGACCGAGATCGTCGGCGGGGCCGCCCTGGCTCCGCCGACGGCGATCGGCGGCGGGCGGGGCGCCCGCCTGCGTCAGCTCGCGCCGTTCCTGCCGGCGACGATCATCCTCGTCGGCCTGTTCTTCGTGCCGTTGGCGCTGATGTTTGTCTTTTCGTTCTGGTCGACCGACGAGAACCTCGACGTCATCCCTGTCTGGAGCTTCGAGAACTACCAGAACTTCTTCACGAACGGGACCTACGTCCGAACGCTGCTCAAGACGATGGGCATCGGGGCGGCGGTGACGATCGTCTGCCTCGTGGTGGCGTTCGTCGTCGCCTACTTCCTGTCCCGATATGTGTCACGACGGTGGGCGCGGATCGCCCTCCTGGTCATCATCGTGCCGTTCTGGACGAGCTATCTGCTACGCGTCTACTCGTGGCAGGCCATCCTCGGCGAGCGGGGCGCGCTCAACCCGGTCCTCATG
>DASTIG010000265.1:0-14040 GCA_035717785.1 Candidatus Limnocylindrales bacterium | reverse complement strand
CCCTGGGCGGTGCGTCGTGACTGAGAGCGACAAGGATCGAGGGCTTGCCGAGGAGCGGAGGCGTGCCTGGGAGGTTCAACGGTCACCCAGATCGGGCCGAGGAAACCGGGCCGGCCGAAGGGGTCTGGGATGCTGCTGCAGACGCGCGGTGAGGTCTTGAAGAAGTCCGCGGCGTACACCACGACCGTTGGCCGCCAGCCGACTCAGCCCGAGTTCGCGAGCTCTATCGGTGTGTCGAAGAAGGCGTTGGACAACGCGCTCCGGCGCCTCAATCTGCCGTGGCCACCTGACGGCACCGGCCAGGGCTGAATTAGAGGGGGGATTTCCTCCCCGTCCGCCGATGTTCACTGGCGTTCGTGATGGACGCCATCGAGACAGCGGTTCGCGTACTGGTCGTCGCCCTCCGCGATGAGCTCACACCGACCAGGGCCGCGCCGGAGCCCGACCGGCTGCTAAGCATCCCCGACGCCGCCGACGCCCTCGGCATCGGGCGATCGATGCTGTACCAGGAGATCGCCGCCGGTCGCCTCCGCACCCTGAAGGTCGGACGTCGTCGCCTCGCCCCGTCGGCCAGTGTCCGTGACTACATCCAGCGCGCCGCGCCGCCCGACGAGGCCGTCTAGATGCCGCGCTGCTCGCTCTGTGCTCGCGTGGTCGATGGCAGCGTCACCTTCGTCGTGCAGCGCGACCAGTTCGCGCACGTCGAATGCCCCCCGCGACGCCTCAGCCGCGCGGAGCGCCGCTGGCGCGACCGCTGGCTAGCGGAGCGCCCCTGACACGGGGAGGCGGCACGAGCCGTCCGCCCGAACCGCCTGGTTCACCCGACGCCGAGCTACCCACTCGGCACCCACCAGAGAAAGAGAAGACAAGTGTCAGAGTACTTCGAAGAGGACGAACCGCAAGGCCTGCCGGCCGGTGTCTATCCGGCCACACTCGTCGCGATCGAGGACGTCACCGTCGAGCCGTTCAAGGACCCCAAGTCGGGGACCGACAACGGCGAGCGTTGGGGTTTCGACTGGGACGTCGAGACGGATGACGGCGTCGTCCGGTTGCGGCAACTCACCACGCGCAAGCTGAATGACTTCCCGACCAACGCTTGGAAGGTCCTGTCGGCGTTCGGCTACAGGGGCGGTAGGGCCCTCAGGAGCGACCTTATCGGCAAGCGCTGCCACGCTCGGCCTCAAGGCGAACGGCTGGAACACGTTCGACGCGGTCAGCCCGGAGCGACCGACGCTGAACCTGCGCGCGGACATGCCGCAGATGTCGCAGGCTGCGCCTGAGTTCCCCGAGGACGACGTCGAGATCGGCGAGGCCTCGTAAGTCATGGCCGGGGTATCGCCGACCGAACACGGTCCGTCCGCGAGGGGCGACGGTACCCCGCCTTCCACGGCCACGCCTATATGACCGAGCCGGCGCTGGCCCTGGCCGCCGCCGGCTACCGCGTCTTCCCGCTGACCATCGACAAGACGCCCCTGACGGTGAACGGCTTCCGCGACGCGACGACCGACCCGGGCACCGTCGGCGCGTGGTGGCGCCAGCGGCCTGCCGCGCTGATCGGCGTCGCCGTGCCGGACGGGACCGTCGTCGTCGACATTGACACCTACAAGCCCGAATACAAGCCGGACCACGGCCTGCGCTTGCCGCCGACGGCGATGCAGGAGACGCGCCAGGGCGGCTGGCACATGTTCTACCGGACCGACGGCAGGGCCGCCCGGCAGACCACCGGCAAGGTCGCCCCGGCCGTCGACACGCGCGTCGGCGGTCTCGGCTACGTCGTCGCCTGGCAGCCCGAGGCGCTCCTCGAGGCGCCGCCCGAGACGTGGGCCATGGCGCCCGAGTGGGTGTACGAGCCGAGCCGCGCCAAGCCGATCGAGGGGACGATCGTCGAGGGCACGCGCCACGCGGACCTCGTCAGCCTGGCCGGCAGCCTGCGCGCCCGGGGGATGACCGAGAGCGAGATATACGCCGCGCTTGATGCGGTCAATCGCGAGCGGGTCAAGCCGCCCAAGGCGGACGCCGAGATCCGCCGCATCGCGGCCGACTTCGCCAAGAAGCCGGCGCTCGAGGAGGGCGAGCTCGTCGACGACGAGCCGGAGGCCGTCGTGGCGTCGGACACCTGGCCCGAGCCGCCGGCCGAGGCGGCCTATCACGGTGTGCTGGGTGAGATCGCCCGTGCGGTCGCGCCGCACACCGAGGCTCACCCGGTGGCCGTCCTGGGCACGTTGCTGGTGATGTTCGGCGCGACGTGCGGCGGTGCCCGGACCCTCTACCAGGGCAGCCTGCAGCGGACGAACCTGTCGGTCCTGCTGGTCGGCCGGACGGGTATGGCCGGACGGAAGGGGACGTCGCTCAGCGTCGGCCGCGACGTGTTCCGACTGGCCTACCCCGACCTCGACAAGTTGTGGCTGCCCGGAGTCGCGTCGGGCGAGGGCATCGCGGGCCACCTTCACCGCCACGACGGCAAACAGGATCGGCCGTACGAGCCGCGGGCGATGCTCGTCGAGCCCGAGTTCGGGCGGCTGCTCGCGGTCATGGAGCGGCAGGGCTCGACGCTGTCGGCAGCACTGCGTAATGCCTGGGATGGCGTGCCGCTGGGGTTCACCCGTGCGCGCGAGGAGTCACTGGTCACCGTCCACCATGTCAGTCTGCTCGGCCACATCACGCCGGCGGACCTCAAGTCGAAGCTGACCGCGGTCGACGCCGAGAACGGCTTCGTCAACCGGATCCTGTTCCTGGCCGTCCGGCGCGAGCAGCTCGTCCCGTTCCCGGCGCCGCCCGACGATGTCGTCCGCCCGTTCGTACGCCGGCTGCACGAGACGATCCTGCAGGCGCACGACCCGCGGTCGATGAACTTCGAAGCCGCGGCGCGCGACCGGTGGGAGGCGTTCTACCAGGATTGGGCAGCGATTCCGCGGTTCGGCCTTTCGGGTGCCGCGACCGGACGTCACGAGGCGCAGGTCGCCCGCCTCGCGCTCGTCTACGCCCTGGCCGATCGGAGCGCAGACGTCGGCGTCGCCCACCTCAACGCGGCGATCGCCCTGGCCGACTACGCCAGGCGCTCGGTCATCTGGGCTCTGGGCGACTCGACCGGCAATCGCCATGCCGACGAGCTCCGTCGGATGCTCGCCGATGCCGGGGAGCTTCCGTGGCAGCAAGCGAAGCTCGCGCTTGGGCTCCGGTCGTCGGCCGATATGGCCGAGGCCGCCGCCGTCCTGACCGACGCCGGACTGGCCGAGCTGGTCAAGGTTGCCCCGGCGACCGGTGGCCGGGACCGTCGGATCTTACGAGCGAAGGGTGCAAAGGGTGCAAAGGGTGCGGGGGACCATGCACGGAAATAGCTACATGACCCCTGCATCTTTTGCACCCTACGGCGTGTTGCGCGCTGTCGCGCACCCTCCTAGCACCTTTTGCACCCTTTGCACTGTTCGGTCGGTCCGGTGACCGCGCCGTCCCTCTCGTCGTCGGATCGTTGCCAAAAGGAACGAGACCGAACCGCCCCTGCTGACGCCATGAAACGGCCCTCCGCGGAGTCAACCTCCGCTGCCGATCGCACGTTCCGTGTACGGGATAGAGGCGTCCGGGCTGTATTGGCATCCCCGCCGGCATCTTACGCACTCTCGGTTGCACCAACCGCGCAGCATCCGGCGGTTCCCGATGCCTCGTAAACACTCGGAGTCAACCCGCCTGGAGGCGCTCGCCCTGGCCGAAGTCGGCGGTGCTGAGTTCGCCGCGACCACCCTCGGCATCGACCCGCGCACGGTCGCGTCATGGCAGCTGGCAGCTGGTGCGATCGCACCACCTACCGCCGACGAGCTCGAACCGGTCTACCGGTTGGCAATCATGAAGCTGACTGAGGCGATCGCCAGCGGGCGCATCCACGGTCCCCAACTAGGTGTGGTGACCGGGATCCTGAGAGACAAGCGCGACAAGGCCGCACGCTGGCGCGAGCGCCTCGGACGTCAGAAGGCGAGGAACGACCTCAAGGCGGAACCGCAGACCTCCGTCCAAGAGGCCATCGACGAGCTCGAGGCGATCATGGCGGAGGTCTACCCCGAGACCGATCTGCAAGAGATCATCTCGATCCTGCTCGATCACGGCCGCTTGAACGAGGCCGACGAGCCGGAGAACGCAGCGGTCACCGAGCAGGACGGCGAGGCAGTCATCGACTCCTGGCTCGCGACGTTGGCAAGCCTCGTCAAGGAACACGGCTCCCTCAAGGCCGCCCACGAATGGCAGCGCGCCGAGGAGCACCGGCGACTCGAGGAGCAGCTGGAGAGGAACCGCATCAACTCCGAGCGGGCGATCGCCTCGTCCCGTCAGGCCATGCTCGACAACGAGACGCGCTCCCTCCTGGCAGCTGCCGAGGCGTTCCTGCGCGAGGGCGACGATGCCTGACCTCACCGAGGAGCAGTGGCTCAGACAGGTTGTCGACCTCGCGGCGCTCTACAGGTGGAAGAGCTATCACCCCTGGCTCAGCGTTCATTCCGCGCGTGGCTGGCCGGATCTCGCGCTCGTCCGCCCGCCCCGCCTCGTCCTGGCCGAGCTGAAGACCGATAAGGGCAGGATGACGCGCGGTACTCCTTCGCCACGGCCCTCGACACCTCCGAGCAGTACCACCAACAGGATCGGTGCCACGCCGGGCAAGGGGACGATGTCCATCAAGCGGCGAACATGGAGCGCCGACGTCTCCCCGCCTTCGGGCGTCGCATCGAGGCCGGACCATGAGCAAGTGGCCCTATGTCGACGAATGGTCGGACGACGATCCGGCCATCCGGCGGCTGCGCGACGCGCACGCCGCGGTGGCTCGTTGATGCCCGAGGACGGGCGGACGCCGCGGGAGTGGACGCGGATTCGACCGCGGACGACGTGGCGTCACTCGACCCTGCCACGCGACGCGAGCGAGTCGCTTTGCTGGTGCACCGCATCAACTACGGCGACCTCTCTGCGGTGGAGCCGCTGCGGAGACTGCTGCGGATGTGAGCCGGTTCTACTCCGGATCACGCGCAGACAGGGTCGGAACGGGCTCAAGCGTCAGAACGACCGCGGTCACTCTGCCGGGGCGAACAGCATGAAGATGGGCGGGAAGGTCAGGGCGAAGCCGAGGGCCACCAGGATCACGGCCGCGGTGAAGGCGTTCCGGAAGTTCACTTCCTTGCCCCGAAGCCACAGGTGGAGGATTACCCAGGACACGACGAACGCAATGACCGCGAGTGCGACCTTCCCGGATAGAGGACCGACGCCCGAACCGAGTCCGAAGTTCTTGTCGAACTGAAGGAAGGCATTGACGTCGACGCCGACGGCATCCTTGATCGAGCCGCTGGCCTCGTTGAGGACGACGCCGAGCCCCAGTGCGAGCGAGGCGATGCCCGACGCAACGAAGGCCGCCGCGACGGGACCGTTCGGCTTGGTTTCTGTCTGCTGCGCGTTCATCTCAAGGCTCCTGTTCATACGACCGCGGCGGCCTTCGTGATGAAGGCACCAAAGAGGCCGGCGACACCGGCCGCCGCGAAGGCGAGCACGAAGAACACGATCACCGCTCGGCGGATCTCATTCCGCCGGATCAGCTGGACGCCGTAATAGAGGACGGCGAAGGCGACCGCAGTGGCGAGGAAGGGTGCGAGCCAGGCCACGTGTTCCTTCCACTCCATCCCGAACTCATGCCATTGGGCCGTCTTCTCCTGGGCGAGGAGCAGGTAGCGCGGGAACTCGGCGAGCTGGCTCGGATCCGCCCGGTCGACGCCCTCAGGCGGCGCCGCTCGATACCAGGGGTAGGCGATGAACGTCCCGCTGATCACGGTCAGCCACGCCACGATCGCCATGACCGACGTCCCGACGAGCAGGCGCGGTGTCCGCTCCTCGACGCCTTCGGGCGTGACCAGACGCTCGCGCAGGCTCCACAGCCCGGCAAGACCGCCACCGAAGGCCAGCAGGAACAGTGTTCCGAGGACCAGCCCATGCAGGACCGTGTAGAGCTCTCGCTCGGTGAGTTCCATGTCGTCCCTTCCTTCCCGGCCGACCCGCCGACCGTGGTAGGCATCGTGGTCGCAAGAGGCGGCGTTTTGGAGAGCCGAACGGCATGGTCGAAATGGGCGGTTGTCACCTTAGATGGCCCCCGCGATGCTACGCGGCGGCACCTCCAGGGCGGCACGCTGGCCCTGCTCGATCACGCCAAGCTGGTCCGCGAGCTGATCAGCCTCGAGCAGCACCCGCTTCCCTCGGGCCGTCCGCGCATCGCCGCCCTGTCGGGCGGAGCCGACGACTACGCGACCGCCTTGCTCGCCCTCGTGGCGGCGCTGGCCTGGCAAGGACTCACGAGGCCAAGTCCGGTTCGGGGCAGCGGCGTATGAGCGAGTCATGGGCGTCACTAACCTCGCCGAGTACGGGTGGCGGCCGAGGCGGCGAAGACTCAGGCCGACGGCGGACACTTCGGCAAGCGGAGACCCCGATCGACGGTCCGCGTCCGGACCTTCAGTCCGTGGCTATGTCGAGGGTCGGGTCCTGACGCGATAGAGCCACGCTCACCGCGGGCGATCGCCTGCAGCGCGCCCCTTGGGTGTAACTTGGCCGCGGAGGCGCGTCATGACGTCCCGCGCGGTCCTGATCGCGTTCGTCACCTTCGTCGTGCTGGCCGGCGCTCCTGGCCCGCTGGACCGCGTCCGCGACGTCCTACGCGTTCCTGCTCTTCCCGCTCGTCGCGATCGTGACTGGGGCGGTGCTCCTCGGCGAGCAGGTCCAGCCGTCGTTCCTGCTGGGCGGGGCCGTCGTCCTGGTGGGCGTATACGCCGGGGCGATCTACCGCCCGGAGGCCGGAGCCGAGGAGCGCGAGCCCGACGCGGCGTCAGCCGAGGCGTGAGTGCAACGCAGTCTGGGTGTCACGGAGATCTGACATGTCCGCCGAGCTCGCCGTCGCGACCGACCGCCTGACGAAGCTGTATCGCGGCAATGTGCTCGCGGTCGACCGACTCGACCTGCAGGTCCGCCGTGGCGAGATCTACGCGTTCCTCGGCCTCAACGGAGCCGGCAAGTCGACGACGATCCGGATGCTCCTCGGCATGGTCCGGCCGTCCGCCGGCCATGCTGAGCTGTTCGGCCAGCGGGTACACGGTGGAGCCACGGACCTATGGCGGCGGGTGGGTCACCTCGTCGAGTCAGCGACTGCCTACCCGGAACTGACCGTCCGTGAGAATCTCGACATCGCCCGTCGCCTGGCCGGGATGCGCGACGCGGCCGCCGTCGACAGGGTCATCGAGCGACTGGCACTCGAGCCATACGCGGAACGACGAGCCAGCACGCTGTCGCTCGGGAACTTGCAGCGGCTGGCGCTCGCTCGTGCGCTCCTTCCAGCGCCTGAACTGCTGGTCCTCGATGAACCAGCGAATGGGCTGGATCCGGCCGGCGTCATCGAGATTCGCGAGCTGCTCCGCGGCCTCGCAGCCGACGCCGGCGTCACGGTCTTCATGTCCAGCCACATCCTCGGTGAAGTCGACCGGCTGGCGACGAGGATCGGGATCGTCCATCGTGGCCGGCTGGTCGAGGAACTCGACCACGATGCCCTCGAAGAACATCGGGATCGACGACTTGAGGTGGAAGCCCGGGACGTCGACCATGCCGAAACGACCTTGCGCGAGGCGGGCTTCTCCCCCCGAAAGCGAATAGCCAGCGACAGGTCAGTCGTCCTGGAGGTGCGCGAGCCTCGGGCACTCGACGCGCCCGACGAGGTCGCGGTCCTGCTCGTCGCTGCGAGAAACCCGCCGACGCGCCTCGCAGTCGCCCGCGAGTCACTCGAGGATCACTTCATCCGGTTGACCCGTGTCGACCAAGAGGAGCTGCCATGAGCGGCTTCGTTGTTGCCGTTCGGACCGAGATGTTGAAGGCGCGTCGTTCGCGCGTCCCCTGGGGCGTTGCCATCGGGTTCTCGCTTGCACCCCTGGTCACGGGTCTCTTCATGGTCATCCTGAAGGACCCGGAGCGTGCCCGGTCACTCGGCCTGCTCGGGGCGAAGGCACAGCTCACTGCCGGAACGGCCGATTGGCCGACGTACATCGACCTGCTCGGCCAGGCGGTAGCGGTCGGCGGGGCGGTCCTATTCGCGTTCCTGACAGCATGGGTCTTCGGACGGGAGTTCGCGGACAAGACCGTCCGTGGGCTGCTCGCCAACCCCACCTCGCGGGGCACGATCGTACTCGCGAAGGCGACCGTGGTCGCGACCTGGGGTCTCGTCACCACAGCCTGGGTCCTCGCCCTCGGACTCCTGATCGGTGGACTGATCGATCTTCCGGGTTGGTCACCGTCCGAGGGGATGGCCACCGTGATGGCGATCGCTCTCGCCGCGGTCCTGACGGTCGCGCTGCAGGGTTGGGCCGCGTTCTTCGCAAGCGCGGGACGCGGCTACATCGCCCCACTCGCCTGGACCGTCGCCATGGTCGCTCTGTCCCAGATCCTCACGGTCCTAGGGTGGGGCGCCTGGTTCCCCTGGTCGGTGCCGGCCATCCTGGCGGGCGCCGGCGGCGCCGCGGTCGAGCCGGTCGGGCCAGGCGGCATCGGGCTTGTCGTCGTCACGGCGGCCGTCTCGCTGGCGGCTACCATCGTCTGGTGGGAGCGCGCCGATCAGACCGGTTGAGCGTCGCGGGCGGCGGCCGCGAGATGTCGGCGTTGGCCGCGAGATGTCGGCGTTGGCGATGCCGCCAGCGGCCCGGGAAGAACGGGCCTACGACTGGGACCAGGTCCCTTACGGCCGCGCCGATCCGGTCGGCTCATCAGTCGTAGCCGTTGTCGAGGCGGCCTCGTCGGACTCGGCCCTTGGTAAGGCGCCACTATCCGAGTCTTCACGTCGATACGGCACATTGACCACGACAGTGTGGGGTCTGCCGAGCAAGGCCCTTCGGAGTCGATTGGCCGACTGGTTGTAGAGGATCCGCTCCCACCAGCTTCGGGCGACATACTCAGGTACGACGACAAACGTGATTGGCTCGGGCTTGCCCGGCGGCCAAGCATGATCGAGGACGTCGAGGTAGGCCAACATCGGCCCGACGAGCGCCCGGTAAGGGGACTCGACGATGACCAGCGGGACGTCGGGCAGCTGGCGATCCCATCGCGCGCGTATGGCCGCCGCCTCCTCGGGCTCGTCGGAAACGAGCACCGCCCGCACGTCGTCTGCGATCGAGCGGCCGACGTTGACAGCCTGGACGACCGCCCGGTTGATCCCAGGCACCGGAACGACGACGCGCTCCTCGCGTTGTGGCGGCGGGATGACCCCGTCCGGTCGGACCTCGAGCTGCTCGGCCGACGCCCGGTACTGGCGGTGGACGAACAGCATCATTGCGACGAGGATCGGGATGACGATCGCAACGAGCAGCGAAGTCGGTGCCTTGGCGACCGTTACGATCACCGCGACGAGGGCCGTCAGGGCGCAGCCGAAGCCGTTGACGACGAGCTTCCAGCGCCAGCCGGCGCTCAGCTCGTCCATCCAGTGGCGGACCATGCCGCCCTGGCTGATCGTGAACGACACGAAGACCCCGACCGAGTACAGCGGGATGAGCGCCGTGGTGTTCCCCTGGAAGACGACGAGAAGCGAGATCGCGACCAGCGACAGGACGACAATGCCCGAGGTGAAGGCCAGGCGATCGCCGCGGAAGCTGAACTGGCGCGGCATGTAGCCGTCACGGGCCAGGATCGCCGCGAGGCGCGGAAAGGCGTTGTAGCTCGTGTTCGCCGCCAGGAACAGGATGAGTGCGGTGAAGGTCTGGAACAGGTAGAACCCGATCGAGCCGTCGCCGAATACGGTGGCCGCGACCTGGCTGACGACCGTCTTGGGCGCGGGTTCGTCGATCGGGACAATGCCGAAGCTGTCAGCGACGAACGTGATGCCGATGAACAGCACCGCCAGCAGGACGGCGACGATCGTCAGCGTCGTGGCCGCGTTGCGTGGTTCCGGTGGCTTGAAGGCCGGCACGCCGTTGGCGATGGCCTCGGTCCCGGTCAGGGCAACGGAGCCGGAGGCGAACGCTCGGAGGATGAGCAGCAGTCCGATCGGCTGGAGCGGGTCCGGCGCTTCGGGGAGAGGCGCGGGTGGTGGCACACCATCGCCCAGGACCACGATCCGGTACATCCCAATGGCGATCATCGCCAAGGAGGACCCGACGAACAGATATGTTGGGATGGCGAAGATGTTGCCCGACTCGCGGAGGCCGCGGAGATTGCCCAAGGTGATGAGGATGACCGCCGCGACGCACATCAAGACCCGGATGTCGGCGACCTCGGGCACGGCCGACACCACCTGCTCGACGGCGGACGAGGTGGACACGGCGACTGTCATGACGTAGTCGACGAGCAGCGCCCCGGCGGCGATGAGCGCCGCGATCGATGGCAGGTTCGCGCGGGCGACCGCGTAGGCGCCACCACCCGATGGATAGGCGTAGCCGATCTGCCGGTAGGACGTCGAAACGACCGCCAGCAGCAAGGCGATCGCCGCCGCGATTGGCAGGCTCAGGAGCAGGGCGCCCGTGCCGGCGAGGACGAGGACGCGGAGGATCTCCTCGGTCGCGTAGGCCGACGAGCTGATCGGATCGGAACTGAAGATGGCGAGCGCCTTCTTCTTCGGCAGGCGCTCCTCGATCTCTTCGTGGATCGATAGGGGACGACCGAAGAGGACCACCCGCACCTGGGCGATCGCCCGACCCGCTCGGGTGCGCGGGACCGAGGCAGCCTCCTTCGCGACCAGCCGGCCCTCACTGGCCCACCGGAAGTAGGGCGTATGCGGCCGCTCGACGCGGACGCGGCGATCGCCGGGCTTGCGGCCCTGCAGCGGGCGACGGCCGCCGATCACGACGTGACGTCCCCGTTGCTCCACTGCATCCCCCGGCCTGCGCTCACGCTCGCGCACCCACGAGCCGCTCAACGGTCGCGGTTAGCGTCTCGAGCGGGAAGGGCTTCGGCAGGTACCCGGCCACGCCGAATTCGGCGAGGCGACGGGGGCTGATCGTCAGCGCGCTCGCGACCACGACCGGCGGCGAGCCGGCCGCTGCCAGGCTCGGCCCACGCAGCAGGTCCCAGCCGTTGTCACCAGGCAGGTTGATGTCGAGGAGGACGACGGCCGGGCGGACGCCCTCGGCGAGAATCGTCACGGCTTCCTCGGCCGACGCCGCCTCGTCGACGTCGTAGCCATGCGCCCGCAGGTGCCGCGCCAGGATCCGCCGCAGGCTCTCGTCGTCCTCGACCAGCAGGACCTGGGCGACGTGCCCGGTCACTCGCGGATCCTTTCGACCGCAATGTCGGCTCCGGTCTCGTCGGCCCGCCACAAGGGCACGAGCCGGACGCCAGCCTCGAGCGCCAGGCGGCGGCTCGGGTCGAGGAGCGTCTCGCCGAAGCTGATCCCGGCAAGGACGACACGCGGGGCTCCCCCGGACGCGACCAAGGCGATCGCCTCGCGGATGAGTCTCATCTCGCGCTCGAGCGCGGCGGGCACGACCTGGAGCGCCTGATCCTCGACCTCTTCCATGAGGCCAGCCTGCCTCGCGGCGCCAAGAGGAACGGCCGGTCGGGCGGGCCCCGGGGCCTAAAGTCCGTCTAAGGTCGAGGCATGAACCAGATCCCCACGGACCCGGTAGCCGACGCCGGGCTCGGTCACGATGAGGTCACGCAGGGTGCCGTCACGATCCGCGGCCGCCAGCTTGCGGCGGAGCTGGCTGACGTGCACGTAGACATAGCTGTCCGCGCCTTCGTACGCGTCGCCCCAGACCGCACGCAGGAGGCGGCCTTTCGTGACGAGGCGGCCGGCGTGTGCCAGAAGCACCCGAAGGATCTCGAACTCGCGCGGGGTCAGCTCCACGCGCTCGCCGGCAACGTGGACCTCGTGGCGAGGCGCGTCCAGGACGAGCGATCCGACGGTGACGCGACCCTCGTCGTCGGCGGTCGGCCCAGCGGCTCGTCGGAGCGCAACCCGGAGGCGGGCGATCAGCTCATCGACGCCGAAGGGCTTCGTCACGTAGTCGTCGGCGCCGCGTTCGAGGGCTTCGACCTTCTCGCGCTCCTCGTACCGCCCGGACAGGATCACGATCGGCGTCGACGCCTCGCGGCGGATCCGCCGGATGACATGGAGGCCGTCGACGTCGGGCAGGCCCAGATCGAGCAGGACAAGGTCCGGGCGGCGCGCCTCCCAATGCTTCTCAGCCGAGCGGGCGTCTGACGCCTCGACTGTCCGATATCCACGTGCCGCGAGGACGCGAACGAGCGCCGCCCGCGTCTCGTCATCGTCCTCAACGACGAGGATGGTCGGGCCCGTGGTCGGACCCTGGGGATTCCTCACGGAGCACCCCCGTCGTCAGCCGGGGCGGGTGCAGCCGCCAGATCCAAGTCGATCGCCAGACCGCCGAGATCACTCCGGCGGGCGCTTACCTGGCCTCCCATCGCCTCGGTAAGACCGCGTACGACCGCCAGGCCGATGCCGGTACCGGACCGCGATCCACGGTCTCGTCCGGGGACGCGATAGAACTTGTCGAACAACCTGGGCAGGGCATCGGTCGGAACGCCGGCGCCCGCGTCCTCGACCGTGAGTCGGATCCGGCCGTCCTCGCCAGGCCCGGCGCAGATCCGCATCGCAGTGCCGGGCGGCGTGTGCTTGACGGCGTTCTCGACCACGTTCGTGAAGGCCTCGTCGAGGAAGATCGGGTCGACCTCGACCGGCGGGGCCTCGAGGCTGACCTCCACCGTCCGCCCCGTGAGGCGTGGACGGAGCCGCTCCAGGGCGTGTCCGACGACGTCGTCGAGCTCGAAGGCGTCCGATTCGGCACGCAGCGCTCCAGCCTCGATCCGGCTCAGGTCAAGCAGGTTCGTCACGAGCCGGTTGAGGTATTCGACCTCGCGGTCGATCGCGTCGGCGCTCTCCAGCTGATCCTCACTGCTGAGGGCGGACCCAGGGCGAAGCGTTCCGGCAGCCGCGCGGATCGCGGCCAGCGGCGTCCGCAGGTCGTGCGACACGGACTGGAGCAGCGCCGACTTGAGCGCGTCGCTCTGGCGGGCGATCTCGGCCGCCTGCGATTCGGCCGCCAGCCGGTCATGGGCGAGCGCCTGACCGACCTGATCTGCGGCCGCGGCGAGGAGCCGTGTTTCGGTTCGGTCGGGCTCACCGAGACGGTGCTTGCGAAGCGCCCAGATCGACCCGAGCACGCTGCCGCCGGCCTCGATCCGAACGCGGTACGCCTCGACGCCGGATCCAGTGCTCGAGCGCGGCGATGGGTGATGGACCCTGAACCACTGCGCCGGCTCGTCGCCGGGCATCCGCCGTAGGATCTGAACCATTCCCGGGACGCCGCTCCTTCCGTCGCCGCTGTCCGCCGCGACCCGCTCGCTCGCGTCGTCGCTGCCGAGCGAGATCCATACGCGGCTCATGGCCGTCTGCGCGGCAAGGATGTCGATGATCTCGGGCAGGATCGGCGGCGTCGAATCACGGGTCGCGAGGGCGCGGCTCAACTTGAACAGGGCCCTGGCTTCCCACTCCCGGGCGCGCGCGATCTCGGCCCGCGATCGTTGCAGGGCCGCGAGCTGTCCGACGACGATCCCGACGAACAGGAGCAGGACGACGCTGAGCAGGACACCGGGATCGGCGATCGTGAACGTGTAGAGCGGGTCCGTGAAGAGGAAGTTGTAGAGAAGGAATGAGCCGACGGCGACGACGATGGCCCCGAGCGTCCCGGTGATGTAGGCGGTGACGACGACGGCCACGAGATAGACGGCCGACGCGTCGGGAACGCCGACGTACGTCTGGAGGAGCGCGACGATGGCCGTCGCGCTGGTGAGGGACGGGACCGCGACCAGCAAGATTCGCCAAAGGTGCAGTCCACTGCGGCGATCCATTGTCAGATCGTACGGCCCACGGCCGACCGTCAGTCCGCGGCGCTCCATGGCGACGAAACCACTCAGATGCCGAAACCCGGGCGCGTTCACCTCGAGAAGTGGCGGGCTATCCTCAGCCCCGAATGAACGACTTGAAACCCGAACAGATCATCGCCCTCGTCGCACCGATCGTCGTCATTCAACTCGGGC
>DASTIG010000264.1:0-8733 GCA_035717785.1 Candidatus Limnocylindrales bacterium | reverse complement strand
TGCTGTGGCTCGTCATCCGGATCGCAGGGCAGCGGCTGCCACGTGAGCGGCGCATCTACGGCCACCTCGTCGTGATGAGCATCATCAACATCACGATCCCGTTCCTGCTCATCACCTGGGCGGAGCAGTCGGTGGAGTCGTCCCTGGCCGCGATCCTGACATCACCGGTCCCGCTGTTCGCCATCGTGCTGTCGGCGATCTTCCTGCCGGACGAGCCGATGCGCGTCAACGGGCTTGTGGGTCTGGCCGTCGGGTTCATCGGCGTCGTGATCATCACCAGTCGCGGGCTCACGGGCGCGGGGTCGTCGGTGATCGGGGAGGTCGCCCTGCTCGGGGCCGCGCTCAGCTACGCGGCTGGCGCGGTCTATTCGCGGCGCAACGTCCGTGGGATCCCACCGATGATCCCGGCCGTGTTCCAGGTGACCTTCGCGGCGGTGATCGTCGGCTTCTTCGCCATCCTGCTCGAGCACCCCTGGACCGCGCGCCCGGACGCCCAGGCCGTGTTCTCGATCCTGTGGCTCGGCATCCTGGGCTCGGGTGTCGCCTACCTCTTCGTCTTCCGGCTGTTCGCCCACTGGGGCGCGACACGGACGACGCTTGTCGCCTATCTCCTGCCGGTGGTCGGCATCGTGCTGGGCTACCTCGTGCTGGCCGAACCGGTCGACGCGCGGCTGATCCTCGGGACCGCCCTTGTCATCGCCGGGGTCGCGCTCGTCAACGGACGCTGGGGACGGCGTCGGTTATTCGCGTCGCCGCAGCCGGCCGAACAGGGGTAGCTGGCCGGGCCGCGCTCCGTCTCGCCCCCGGCCGGAACCGCCAGCGTTCCAAGTCGCGGCTGAAGCCGCGTTCCGCCGTCAGATGGACCGCCCGGCGTGCCGCGTAGCGGCTGATCGGTGTGATCGGCTCCTTCCGGCGTCACTCGGAACGGGGGTGTTCCAGGGGCGGCGCGGGGGCGCGGCACCGGCACGCGTGGCGGCGCCCGTCCCCTACGGCCCACCCAGCGCCAACAACAACGCCCCACCGACGATCAGGCAGGACGCGCCGACCCGTAGCAGCGTCTCGCTCCGGCTCGCCGCCTCCCCCAATCGCACCGATCCCCACGCCGCGGCGAACACCGTTGCCGATTCCCGCAGCGGCGCCACCCCCGACAGCGGCGCCACGCTCAGGGCATACAGGATCAACAGGTACGCGATCAGCGTGAGCCAGCCGCCGATCGCCGCCCGCCTGACCTGCTCGCGCCCGCCGGCGAACACCGCACCGCCGGACACGACCCGGTTCCACACGACGAGCACGATCGAAGAGGTCACCCACAGGATCGCCGCGTAGGGCAAAGGGTCGATCAGCCGCGTCCCGACGCGGTCGACGGCCGAGTAGGCGGCGATCGTGACGCCGGTCGCGAGCGCGAACGCGATCGATGGGTCGAATGCGCGGTGGCCCCGAAACGCCCGCCAAGGCCGCTGCAGGAGCAGAAAACCCGCGAGCAGCGCCACGACCCCGAGCGAGCCGGCGACCCCGAGGCGCTCTCCCAGCAGCCCGACCCCGATCGCCACCGCCAACAGTGGCGCCGTGCCGCGAGCGATCGGATACACGACCGACAAGTCGCCTCGTCGATAGGCAGCCGATAGCAAGACGAAGTAGCCGGCCTCGATCACGCCGGACACGATGCCGAGCGCGACGCCCTCGACTGGCAGGGGCTGCCTGCCGGCGATCCACCACGCTGCGATTCCGGCAGGCACGATGCCGAGCGACGCCGCCAGCATCCCGACGGTCGCCGCCCGCAACGGATCGCCGGCGGTCTTGAGCCGGACGTTCCAGGCGACGTGGAGCAGGGCGCTGACCGCGACCAGCGCGATGACGAACGGGTCCACGCCGGGACGTTAGCGGCCCACGTCCCTCCTGTGCAGACCCCACGCGCCGACCAGCAGCCCGCCGATCGCCAGGATCGCCGCGACCACGATGCCGACCACGTCGTACGTCCCGGCCATCGGCTGGCCGAGATGCTTGTAGAGCGACAGGTCCAGGACCACGTCGGGCAGGTCGAGGGCGGAGCCCAGCGTGTCGAGCACGAACGTGGCGATCACCAAGGCCGCAGCGACCGGGGCTGCCAACGACGACCGGACGAGACCACCCGCGGCGAACCCCACGCCGGCGAACCCTGCAGCGGCGAGGCCGAGGATCGCTGAGCCCGCCACGGGTGCGACGATATCGCCGCCCTGTGACGCGACGGCCGCGATCACGAAGAGCGCGAGCACGACGACGAACACGCCGATCCCGGCCATGACGCCGAGCCCGCTCTTGATCGCCCAGCGGGCGCGCGACACGGGCGTGGACAGGACGACATCGAGTCGGCGGTCGTTCTCGTCGCTCGACCAGGCGGCAAGGAACGTGGCGCCCGCCAGCCCGGCCATCAAAGAGGCGAAGGCGAAGAACGCGAGCTGGAGGATGCCCGAGGGCTGGCTCAGGTCGATGTCCGGATAGATGATCCTGATGTACTCGGTGATCCCTGGGGTCTGGTTCAGCACATCGGTCAACGCCTGCGCCGAGGATGCGATCAGCGCGGCGTAGAGCCCGACGCCGCCGCCCCATGCGAGGGCGCCTGGCGTGAGGTCCGACAACAGTCGCCCGAACGGACCGCCTGTGCCCCGCGGAAGACCCGGGATGCGCAGCCAGCGCAGCGGTGCGAAGGCGCCGATGTCGCGCCGTTCGAAGGCCGCGACGCCGATCGCCAGCAGGGCGACGACCACGAGCGCGAGCAGCCCCACCGACGGCCAGTCGGTGACACCGGCGATCGGCCGATGACCAGACGTCCAGGCGTACCAGGAGATCGGGCTGATGGCTTCGAGGGTCGGGGACAGGATCGAATAGGACGAGATGAGGTACATCCCGAACAGGGCGAGGATGCCGACGCCCGCAGCGCGAGAGCGACCGAGGACCGGGGCAACGGCGAAGGCGATCGACCCCGCCGCCAGCATCAGCAGGCCATACAGGGTGACCTGGCCGAGCGCAGCGTCGAACGGGATCTCGTCGCCCGGCAGCGACGCGAAGACCTGGCCAGCGACGTACAGCAGCACGGCGGCGATGAGCATCGCGACGACGAGCGCCACGATGTGACCGGCCAGCTTCTGGAGCGCGATCGCGCGACGCGCATGGGGGGTCGAGACGAGCAGATCGAGGCTGCCCTTGGCCGCCTCACCGGCGAGGGTCCCGGACAGCGCCAGCACCGACCACAGGCCGAGCAGGACTGGCAGGACGTTGCCGACGCGCCAGGAGATGAACCCGCCGAGGGTCTGGATGTTGATCGGTTCGCCCAGCAGGCCGCGGAAGACAGCGGGCAGCGCCGTCATCGACGTGACGAGCAACTGCCTCTTCTGGACTGTCTCGAACTCTGCCGCGACAGGGGCAGCCGTCGCGAGCATGAACAGACCGGCCATGAACCCGACGACGAGCGCTGCGCGCCGGCTGTCGCGCAGCGACTTGGCGAAGACCGAGGACAGTCCCATGACCCTCGACCAGGGCCGCTGGCGGATGAGGATGGCGGTGTTAGCGACCATCGGAGTCGACCCCTGCCGCGACCGGGCTTCCATGGGAACCGTATTGCGCGAGGAACACGTCCTCGAGGTTCGGCTCGCGGCTGACCACGTCGACGAGGCCGCGCTGTGCGGCCAGCACGACCACTTTGCCGATCGGCCCGTTGACCCGCATGCGGAGGACGTCGCCGTCGGATTCGACGTCGCTCACCCCGTTGATCGACGAGAACACGCTCGGCGCCACCGGCTGCGTAAACGTCAGCTCGACGTGATGGAAGGCCAGCTGGCGGATCGTCTCGGTCCGGTCGACCTGCACGAGGCGGCCCTCGCGGATGATGGCCACGCGGTCACATGTGCGATCGACCTCGTCGATGATGTGCGAGGACAGGAATATCGAGCGCCCCTCGGCCTTCGCCTCGCGCATGATCTCGAAGAACGTCTGCTGGATGAGCGGGTCGAGGCCGGCCGTCGGTTCATCGAGGATCAGCAGGTCGGGCTTGTGCTGGAGCGCGACGACCAGGCCGACCTTCTGCTTGTTCCCCTTCGAGTACTCCTTGTAGCGGCGGCTCGGATCGAGGTCGAGGCGCTCGACGAGCTCCCCGACATAGGCGGGATCGACCCCGCCTCGCAGGTTGGCGAAGTAGGTGATCGTGTCGGCGCCGGTCAGTCGGTCGTACAGGTCGAACTCGCCGGGCAGATAACCGACGCGTCGATGGATCGCGACCGGATCCTTGGTCGTCTCGATACCGAAGACCTCGGCACGCCCCGCGGTGGGCCGGATGAGGTCGAGCAGGACGCGCATGGTGGTCGTCTTGCCGGCGCCGTTCGGGCCGAGGAAGCCGAAGATCTCGCCGGCCTCGACGTCGAGGTCGACCTCGGTGATCCCGCGATGTATCCCATAGGTCTTGGTGAGCTGTTCCGTGTGGATGACCGAGGTCATGCTGGTTCCTTCCTGCCGGTCGGTTCGGCACGGTCGCGGAGGAAGCGGTCCACGACGGTGGGGACCTCCTGCTCAGATGTTTGCACGGGCGCGCTCGGGCTGTTGCTGGCCGCCAGGGCTGTGACGCGGCCGCAGCGCGACCGACCAGGAACTACGCGCATCACGGCGACCGTATGGCGCCCTCGATGCCGGGCGAAAGTCGCTTGGGTCCGTTGAACCTGAGCAACGCGCTTCAGGAGCGACATTACGCAGATCATTCGGCGCGAAACGCGGCTCGGGAGCGATGGCTGTCGCCATTAGGTCGCTCCCAACCGCGTATTTCATGGTCGCGGGCCGCGGCGATGGCGCCCTGTCCGCGACTCCTACGACTGGAGGTCACGGCGGCGGAAGCCCCATGCCCCAACGGTCACGCCGACGACGGCAAGGGCCACCGAGGCGATGATCCCGACCGTGTCCCACTGCCCGAGCATCGGGAAGCCGTAGTGCGAGGTCAGCGCGAGCTGGTTGACCGCGTCCGGCAGCCGAAGCGCCGGGCCGATGATGTCGAGGAACCAGGTGAGGATCACGATCAACGCCACCGCGGCGCCCGCGAACCGGCTGCCGAATAGGCCGCCGATCGCGATGCCGATCCCGGCCACCGCGATGGCATACAGCCCGAGCACGAGCGTGCCCGTCACCGGCGTCGCGAGATCCCCGCCGGCGATGCTGGCGCCGATGGCGATACCGATCGCTGCCAGCACGACGATGACCACGATCGAGGCCATGACGGCGACGCCGCCGCCGGTGACCCAGCGACGCCTCGAGAGGGGTGTCGCGAGCAGGAACTCGAGCCGACCGGAGGTCTCGTCCGAGGACCAGCCGGCCACGAGCGTGGCCGCCGCCAGACCGGCGAGCACCAGCCCGAACTCGATGAACACGAGCTGCAGGAACCCGCCCACGGCCGAGATGTCGATGCCCGGGAAGATCGAGCCCAGCAGCTGTTCGAACTGGGGCGACTTGCCGACCTGCTCGACGAACGACTGCCCCGAGCCGGCAATCAGCAACCCGAACAGTCCGAGGCCGAGGCCCCATGCCAGCGTCGGCGGCAGCAGCGCGCCGAAGGTGCGATCCGTGGGACCACGGAGACCGACGAGGGCACCCGGCAGGCTTGGTGACGGGATCGCACTCGTAGCGCCGATGTCGCGCCGCACGAATGCCTCGATCCCGATGACCAGCAGCACGATCGCCACGAGCGCGACGACGGCGACCGACACCCAGTCGAATTGACCGGCCAGCGGGACATGGCCGGCGGTCCAGCCCCACCATGTCAGGTTCGCGAAGGGCTCGAGCCCCGGGATCGCATTCCGGTAGCCGTTGAGGATGAAGCCGGCGAACATCACCGCCCCGGCGATGCCGATGGCGGAGCCACGCCCGACGAACTGCGACAGCGCGAACGCGAGCGCACCGGCCACGAGGGCGAGCACGCCGAGCCACAGGGCGTAGCCGGCGGCCGCGCTTACAGGGATTTCGTCTCCGGGGAGCGTCGCGCCGCGGCCAGCGACGAGCAACGCGACGAACACTAGCAGCGTCGCGATGGTAAGCGCCACGAGGTGCCCGCTCAGCTTTTCGAGGGCGATCCGGCGGCGCGACATGGGGGCCGACGCGACGAACTCGAGGCTCCCCCGGCGCGCCTCGGCTGCGAGCGTGCCCGACAGGGCGAGGATCGACCACAGACTGGCGACCAGCGGGAAGAAGGTGCCATACTTGTAGGACAGGTAGCCACCGAGCGTGCCGACGTTGACCACGGGACCGGCCAGCCCCTGGAGGATCGGCGGCACGGCAGCGACCAGGTTCTCGATCTCCCGGCGGGACTCGGGCGTGCCGAACTCGGTGACGATCGCCTGGCTCACGCCGATGAGGACGAGGGCGAGGACGCCACCGACGAGCAGGATCGCGCGTCGCGAATCGCGCAGGGTCTTTCCGAAGATGCTCCCGAACCCGTACAGCCGGCGGCCGAACGACGCCCGGTGCGGGGCAGAGCCGACTGCGGCGGTCATGACGCCACCTCGGCCGCGTCACGGCTGTACTGCGCGAGGAAGGTCTCCTCGAGCGAGGGTTCACGGCTGATGAAGTCGAGCAGCTCGTACTTCGCCGCCTCCTGGACGACGGGCTTGATCGAGCCGCTGACGCGGAGTCGGAGGAGGTGATCCTCCGTCGTCACGTCGCTGACGCCGTTTATGGCGGCGAACGCCGCCACGGGCACATCGCCCGTGAAGCGCAGCTCGACCTGGTGGTGGGCGAGATCACGGAGGGCCTCGACGCGATCGACCTTGACTAAAAGGCCCTCGCGGATGATCGCCACGCGGTCGCAGGTCTTCTCGACCTCGCTGAGGATGTGGCTGGACAGGAAGATCGTCCGTCCATCCTCCTTCGTTTCGCGGATGATCTCGTAGAAGGTCTGCTGGACGAGCGGGTCCAGGCCGGACGTCGGCTCGTCGAGGATGAGCAGGTCGGGCCGGTGCTGGAGGGCGGCGATGAGCCCGATCTTCTGCTTGTTGCCCTTCGAGTACTCCTTGAACTTGCGGCTTGGGTCGACGTCGAGCCGCGCGATGAGCTCCTGCTGGTAGAGCGGGTCGACGCCGCCGCGCAGGTTCGCGAAGTACTCGATCGTCTGGCCGCCGGTGAGCTTGTCGTACAGCGTGAACTCGCCCGGCAGGTAGCCGACGCGGCGATGGATGGCGACCGGATTGACAGTCGTCTCGATGCCGAACACGAATGCGCGGCCCGAGGTCGGGCGTAGATGGTCGAGCAGCGTCCGGATCGTCGTGGTCTTGCCGGCGCCGTTGGGTCCGAGGAACCCGAATGCCTCGCCGGGCTCGATCGCCAGGTTGATATCGATGATGCCGCGGTGCGACCCGTAGCTCTTGGTCAGCTCTTCAGTCCGGATGACGGGGTCCATGTCAGTCCTTCCTGCCGGTCCCACCGGCCCGATCGCGGAGGAAGCGGTCGACGACGACCGGGACCTCACGCTCTACGAATGCGAACACGTCGCGCAGTTCTTCGAGCCGGCGGCGCGACGCCGGCGGGCGGTCGGCGATCGCATCGAGCCCGTGTTCCGCGATCTCGCGGAAATGGCGGTAGATGCGGGCTGCACTTGCCAGAAATGAATCGAGGGCTTCAGGCGGGGCGCTGAAGTACTCGCGCCGATCGCCGCGTCGCGTCGTCCGCCGGATCATGCCGGCGGTCGTCAGCATCCGAGCCGTTCCGCTGATCGCACCACGGCTGGCCTGCAGCGCCTCGGCCAAGTCGGCAGCGGTCTGCTCGGGCGGCTCGCAGATGAGCAGCCAGCCCCACATGCGGCCGGCCATCGGCGTCATGCCATAGGACGCCAACGCCTGTCCCATCTCTTCGACGAACGCGCTCTCGCCTTCCGTCATAGCGCAATGGTCGTGCCTTCCGAACGTTCAGTCAATACTGAATGTTGGGAATTGAGCGGTTGTCGAGGGGTGGGGACGTTAGGCTCTGTCCCATCCCGGACCACCCCCCCTTGAGGGTGCGGATCCGCCTTGGCCACCCACATCCCATCGGACGAGACCGTCAGATACTCGTCCCAGGAGTGTTAGGCGCCTAGCGGCCGCGAAAACCGGACGATGGGGGTCGGTCCGGACGTCCAACCGTCCCGATCTGTGCACGGGGAGTGGTCCGGAGCGGTGGGCGACGTCCCGTCAGCCCGCCCAAGACTCCCGTGGCGGGGATTTGGCGGGGAACAGCCCCCAGGGGGATCGGAGTCTTCCTGTGCCTCCGGGCGCGACCCTTAGTCCCAGCCGGGCGCGTGCCAAACGCCGCTTCCCTCGCCGATGAACGGCAACCGCCGGCCGATCAACCCGACGGCGATCATCGTCGTGACCGGCACGGCCGCGACGATGCCGATGCTACCCACCAGAGCCCGCACGACCTCGACCGCGACGATCTCGCCGGACACGATCAGGAGCGGATCCTGGCGACCCGCGGCGAACAGGACGATCAGCGGCAGCGAGGCCCCGACGTATGCGAGCACCAGCGTGTTGACGGTCGCCGCGATGTGGGATCGACCCACGTTCATCGCACGCCCCGCCAGCTCCAGGCGGCCTGCCCGCGGATCCGACTCGTACAGCTCCTGGACGGTCGCCGCCTGGGTCACCGTCACGTCATCGAGCACGCCCAGGGCCCCGAAGATGACGGCCGCCAGCACGAGGCCCCCGAGGTCGAGCTGGGTGCCGCCCATCGATACGAGGAAGCCGGCCGACT
>DASTIG010000263.1:0-42721 GCA_035717785.1 Candidatus Limnocylindrales bacterium | reverse complement strand
GGAGATGTGCTTGCCGGCGGCCGCCGCGGCCTCCGCGATCTCGCGATGGAGGGCGTTCGGCGCGGTGATATCCACGACGTCGACGTCGTCCCTCGCGATGAGCTCGCGCCAGTCGAGCGTGCCGGTGGCGAACCCGAAGTTGTCGCGTGCAAGGTCGAGCCGCTCTGGGACGTTGTCCGCCACCGCCGCCAGGCGCGGCCTGATCCCGGTCTCGGGGAAGTAGACCGGGATGTCGCGGTAGGCGCGCGAGTGCGCCTGACCCATCCAGCCGAAACCGACGACACCGATCCCGATCTCCGTCACTTGCCGACTCCTGCATACGGCGCCGAGGCGGCGCGCGCCCAGACATCCGGGTTGACGAGGTGTTCCGGTCGGCGGCCCTCGGCGACATCGATCGCCTGCTGGAACGCAGCCCCGAAGATGCGCGCCTTGCCCTCCGTAGTCGCGGACGCGACGTGCGGCGTGACCACGACGTCGACACGCCCCAACAGTGGGTGCCCGATCGGCAAGGGCTCCGGCGACGTGACGTCGAGGCCGGCTCCGAACAGACGTCCGCTCTCGAGCGCATCGAGCAGCGCGTCCTGGTCGACCAGTCCGCCCCGGGCGGTATTGATGAAGACGGCTCCCGGCTTCATCGCCCCGAACTGTCGGGCGCCGAACATGCCGGCCGAGGTCTCCGTCAGCGGCACGTGAACCGACACGACGTCCGCGCGCTCCAGGAGCTCATCCAGCGCGTCCACGCGATCCGTCCCCGCCGGGACCGCCGACGCGTCGAGATACGGATCGAATACGGTCACCCGCATCCCGATGCCGGCGGCGATCCGCGCCACGCGCCGCGCGATCCGGCCGAACCCGACGAGACCGAGCACCTTGCCGTCGAGCTCGATCCCCTCGTGACCGGCGTAGTAGCCCCTGGACAGGCCGGCACGCAGCGCCGACTCGGCGCTCCGGACGTTCTTGGCGACGAGCAGCATCAGCGTCACCGCGTGTTCCGCGGTCGAGATCGTGGGTCCGTCAGGCGTGTTGCAGACCGCGATCCCACGGATGGTCGCTGCCTCGACGTCGATGGCGTCGTAGCCGATCCCGGTCCGGGAGATGACCCTCAGATTCGGCGCCCGATCCATGAACGCGTCGCCGTACTGCGCCGCCCCGACCACGGCCGCGACCGCGGTGTCGACGCCGGCATGCGGATCGTCCTCGGTCGCCGGGCCCAGGACCGTGCAGGCGGCCGTGACCGCGGCGGCAAGCTGGGGGAGCACCGGTCGCTCGAACCAGATCGGCGGCAGCTCCGGGGGCGTCACGCCGGTCCCGTCGAGTGGCCGCCCGCGAACCGGGGCTCGGGCAGTCCCCGGACGCCGGCCTCGATGGCGAAGAGCCCGCCGGCCTCCGGCTGCGCAGGGTCGATCGCGTGGGACCCGCCCCCACCGATCGAGGTGATGAACAGCGTCGACAGGTCGGGGCCGCCGAAGGCCGGCATCGTCGGCTTCAGGACGGGGACGGCGACCTGCCGATCGATCGTGCCCGCGGGGGTCACACGCAGGAGGGCCGAGCCGTACACGCACGCGATCCAGTAGCAGCCATCCTCGTCGACACACGCGCCGTCGGGCCGGCCCGGGATGGACTCGAAGTCGAGGAAGACCCGTTCGTTGGTGGCGACACCGGTCGACACGTCGTAGTCGTAGGCCCAGACGGTGTCGCGGTGGGTATCCGCGAAGTACATCGTCCGTCCGTCCGGCGCGAAGGCGAGACCGTTCGTCACGCCGATGCCGCTTCGGACCGTGACCGCCGCGCCGTCCGCCTCGACCCGATGGAGCAGGCCGGTCGCGGGCCGTGGGCCGTCGCCGGAGGCGATGACGGGATCCGACATCGACCCGACCCAGAAGCGCCCTGCCGGGTCGCAGCGCCCGTCGTTGAGGCGGTTCCGGAGGTCGGCGCCTTCGAGGACGACCCAATCGGTCCACGTGCCGGACGGCCAGTCGAGGAACGCCAGGCGGCCCTCGATGGCCACGAGCAGGCGCGCCGGCGTGTCTGTGAGGGCCAGCGACGCGGGCCGCCCCGGTGCGGAGACCTCCTCATCCAGGCCGGTGGCGGGGTCGAAGCGATGGACGACCTGCCCGTCGATATCCACCCAGTAGAGACGGGCCTCCGGTGGACTCCATGTCGGGCACTCGCCCAGCTGGGCACGGGCTGGGAGGACGCACCTCGCTGCTCGGTCCACGCCGGGATGGCTCACGCGCCACCGCCCGTCAGGCCGGTCAGGCCGCGCAGGTACGCGACGCTCTCGACGGCGTCCGCCTTCGGCCCGCTGCCGTCGGCGGGCTCTTCACGAAGGGACACGTCCTGCTCGAGCACGTACCAGCCGCGGTAGCCGTCGTCTTCCAGCACCCTGATCACGCCGGCGATGTCGACGCCGCCTTGGCCCAACGGGACGAACAGGCCGTCGATGACCGACTGGCGGAAAGGGACCTCGCCCGACCGCACGCGCTCGGCGCCCGCCGCGTCGACGTCCTTGAGGTGGACGTGGAGGACGCGCCCGCGAGCCGTCCGCACGACCTCGACCGGGTCCGCGCCGCCGAGGTAGACGTGGCCGGTGTCGACGCACAGCCCGACATCCGACGATTCGAGCAACCGATCGATGTCCGGCCCGGTCGCGATCGCCAGGCCCCAGTGGGGATGGAGCGCGGTCTTCAGGCCGGCATCGGTGACGAGCGCATCGAGGCGCTGGAGATTGGCCAGGAACGTGGTCCACTCGTCGTCGCTCATGTCCACCGGCGTGTCGTACCCCGGGTGCTGCGACGAAGGGCCAAGGACGAGCACCTCTGAGCCCGTCGAGGCCAGTTGCCGAGCGGCACGCTTCACGTACTCGAGCTCCGCCTCGATCCGGTCCGGGCGGTAGAGGAGGGCCGGCACGAACCCGCCGACGATGCTCATGTCGAACCGGGAGAGGTACTCCCGAAGCTCGGCCGGATCGGTCGGCAGGTAGCCATCGGGCCCCAGCTCGGTCGCGGACAGGCCGGACTCGACCATCTCCCGCAAGACCCGGTCGGGGTCCATCAGGTAGCCCCAGCCCGGGGAGCCATCGACGCCCCAGGTGATCGGTGCGCCCGCCACTCGTTCGAGGAGATCGCTCACGTGCTCACGACCCTCCGATGATGCCGCCGTTCCGGTGTTGACGGTCAGATTATCGTGCTGGTAGGGTGCTGTGCAATCGGTTGCACTGACGAAGGGAGAGCCGGCATGCCCGGACCCGGCATCGAGCTTATCGGCGAGGAGGAGATCGCCGAGGTCATGCAGGTCCTGAGGGGTCGCGCACTCAGCCGCTACGGCAGCGCCGACGATCCGGCATTCGGGGCCAAGGTCCGCAACGTCGAACGGGAGATCGCCGCCCTGGCCGGTGTCCGATATGCGCTGGGCCTCCACGGCGGTGGCTCGAGCGGGCTGTGGCTGTCGCTGATGGGCCTCGGCATCGGACCCGGCGACGAGGTCATCGTGCCCGGCTTCACCTACGTCGCCTCGATCTCGGCGATCGTCTACGCCCGCGCGCTCCCGGTCCTCGCCGAGGTCGACGATTCGTTCAACCTCGACCCGGCCGACGTCGAGGCGCGGATCACACCACGGACCCGGGCGATCATCGTCGTCCACATGCTCGGCGCGGCCGCCCGTCTCGACGAGCTCAAGGACATCGCCGACCGGCACGGCATCGCGCTCATCGAGGACTGCGCGCAGGCGTTCGGGGCGACTTATCAGGGGCAGGGCGTCGGCGGGATCGGCGCGGCCGGCGTGTACAGCTTCAATGAGTACAAGACCATCACCTGCGGCGACGGCGGGATGATCGTCACCGACGATGAGGACCTCTACAACCGGCTGTTCGCGATCCACGACCAGGGGCACGCGCCGAACCGGCTCAGCTCGAAGTACGCGGAGCGCCCGTTCCTGGGCATGAACTTCCGCATGACCGAGTTGTCAGGCGCCGTCCTGCTCGCCCAGGTCCGGAAGCTCGACATGATCCGGTCGCATCTGCGGGCGAACAAGAAGATCGTGAAGGCGGCCATCGAGGACCTGCCCGGGCTCGGCTTCCGCGCGATCGTCGACCCGGAGGGCGATCTTGCGACGCACCTCGTCGTCACGTTCCCGTCAGCCGAGGTTGCGCAGGCGGTTGCCGGAGAGCTTGGATCGATTCCGCTCGCGGCGTCCGGCTGGCATGTCTACTCGAACATGGAGCACCTGCTCGAGAAGCGGACTGTCAGCGGGAAGGGCTGCCCGTTCGACTGCTCGTGCTTCGGCCACGGGAAGGCCGACTACCGGGCCGGCATGCTGCCGCAGACCGACGCGCTGCTCGCCCGCTCGATGAGCATCGGCATCGGCGTCTCCGACGCCAACCTTGCGCCGTTCGGCCTGCGGATGCGCGACGACGAGGCCGCCGCACGCAGTGTCGCGGACCGCTTCCGCGAGGCGGCCGGCAAGCATCTGGCCGGCTGAGTCACGCGCGTGGCGCCGCCGCCCGACATCGGCATCGGCATCGGCATGGTGGGGTACGGGCTGGCCGGACGACTCTTCCATGCGCCCTACATCGACGCCGTCGACGGGCTCCGGATCCGGGCGATTGCGACGTCGGATCCGGGTCGCCGTGCACAGGCGCTGACCGATCACCCCGACGCCGAGGTCGTCGATTCGGTCGACGCGCTCCTGGCGCACGCAGACGTGGAGGTCGTCGTCGTCGTGACGCCCAACCGGTCGCACGCCCCGATCGGCGAGCAGGCGCTCGCAGCGGGTCACCACGTCGTCGTGGACAAGCCGATCGCGATGAGCGTCCCAGAGGCCGAGGCGCTGATCGAAGCCGGCGAGCGCGCGGGACGGATCCTGTCGGTCTACCAGAACCGGCGGTGGGACGGCGACTTCCAGACCGTCAGACCCCTGATCGAGGATGGCGTCCTCGGCCCGATCGACAGCCTCGAGGCGCGCTTCGAGCGTTGGGCGGCGGTCGGCCCCGAATGGCGCGAGACGGCCGAGGAAGCGGGCGGCCCCCACCGCGACCTCGGCGCCCACCTCGTCGACCAGAGCCTCCTGCTGTTCGGGGAGGTGACGGATGTCTTCGCACAGATGGACAGCCGTCGACCCGGGAGCCGGGTCGAGGATTCGGTGTTCATGGCGATGGACCACGCCAACGGCGTCCGGTCGCGCCTGTGGACGTCGCTGATCGCCGTCCGCACCGGCCCACGGCTGCGGGTCCGCGGCCTCGCTGGCGAGTACAGCAAGGAGGACCTCGATCCGCAGGAGCGCCAGCTCCTCGACGGGATGCGGCCCCTGGACCCGGGTTTCGGGGAGGAACCGGCCGAGCGCTGGGGGAGCATCCTGGCCAGCGATGGCTCGCGGACGGTCATCCCCACGGTCCGCGGGGACTACCGGGGCTATTACGAGGGGCTCCGTGACGCGGTGCGAGGCGTCGGGGAACTGCCCGTCGATCCGGCCGATTCGGTCCGCGGACTGCGCGTGCTCGAGGCCGCCGAACGCTCAGCGCGGAGCGGCGCGGTCGAAGCGGTCGCGAACGGCTAGCGATGGCGACGAAGCGCCTCCGCCTCGGACTCCAGGTCTGGAGCCAGTACGTGACCTGGCAGGAGCTGATGGCGATCGGCCGGGAGATCGACGAACTCGGCTTCGATGAGCTCTGGAGCAACGATCACCTGCTGCCCCAAGCCGCCGGCGGCGTCGGGGCGCTGGGTGAGCTCGACGGTCCCGTGTTCGAAGGCTGGTCGATCCTGTTCGGCTGGGCGGGGATAACCAGTCGCGCGCGGATGGGCTGCCTCGTGTCCGGAGCGGGCTATCGGAACCCGGGCGTGCTGGTCAAGATGGCGACCGCCTTGGACCACGCGACCGACGGGCGAGCGGTGCTCGGCCTGGGCGCCGGCTGGTTCGAGCGCGAGCACCGCGCCTTCGGGTTCGAGTTCCCGGCCGTGGGCCGGCGCCTCGATCGGCTCGGCGATGCCGCCGCGATCTCGCGCGGCCTCCTCGATGGATCCACCGTGACCCACGACGGCGAGTGGTTCTCGGCCGTCGACGCCCGCAACGATCCGCCGCCCGTCCAGTCGCGCCTCCCGCTCGCGATCGGAGGCAGCGGCGAGAAGCGGACGCTGCGCATCGTCGCGCAGTACGCCGACATCTGGAACGCGGACCAGGACGATCCGGAGTCGTTCGAGCGGCGGAACGGCATCCTCGATGAGCATTGCCGCGCCGTGGGGCGTGACCCTGCGTCGATCGAGCGGACCGCCGGACTCGCTCCGGCCTGCATCCGGTCGACACGCGAGGAGGCTGTCGAGGCGCTGACCGCCATCCTCGAGCAGCAGGCGATGCCTAACGAGGACGCGCGCCGGATGGCCGAGGGCTCGCCCTTCGCGGGACCGGTGCCCGCCGTCGTGGCCGAGCTGCGCCGTTATCGGGACGCGGGTCTGAGCGCCGCGATGTTCGACTGGCCTGCCCCGTTCGATCGCCCGACGCTCGAGGCCCTCGCGGGCCCGGTCCGGGCCGCGCTCGACGCGCTCTGACGGTCGGCTACCCGCAGCCGCAGGCGGCGCCATCGGTGCCGCAGGTCCGCCTCGAGTGCCGGCTCTGGCAGCCCGCGCGCTCGCCGGCGATCCGCCAAAGCGAAGCCGCGTTCCACGGTCGCCATCGCGGCGTCGGGATCGCGCAGGCGGTGCTCCCTGAGCTTGGCCCCCTCGATCGCGGCGAGGACCGCGACTCGGCCGGGGCCACAGGCCAGCGAATCCCAGGCCGTGAGTGCGTCTTCGATGCGGCCCATGCGCCGCAGCAGGTGCGCCCGATCGACGGCGATGCGCTCCTCGTCCCACGGTCGGGCGAACGCCTGACGACGATCCCAGCCGCGGCCGGTCGAACGACGTTGTGGGCGGCCACCGAAGTCCGCCCGCCTGCGCGGTGACCACCACGGCTCCTCGGTGACCCGCGTCGCGGGCGCGGCCGATGGACCGGGCTGCGGCTGTGCCGGATCCGCCGCGAGGGCGGCGTCGAGACAGTCGACGGCCTCATCGAAACGTCGCTCGCGGCGGAATGCTCGGGCGAGCCCGGCAAGGTCGCCCCGCGGCGCGCTCGTGCGCGCGATCGGGTCGCCGAGCCCTCGCTCGATGTGCTGGAGCAGCCGGCCCAGCGAGCGAACGTCCTCGCCGTTGTGCCGCACGACCGCGGCCAGGGGCTGCGCCGGCCCGCCGCGCAGGAAGCCGAGGTAGCGCCCCGGGATCTCCCAGCCGTCGACGTCGTCGTGGCGGACGACGCCGAGCAAGGTCCGTTCGACCGTCCCGAGCCGCGCGTCGACCATCCGGTGCCGGAAGAGCCGGCGGACGAGCGGCAGCAGGTCCAGGTGGCCGGCATGATCGGGCGCCGCGCGTCGCGCCATCCGGAAGCGGGTGACGAGAAGGGGCCAGTCGAAGCCTCGTCCGTTGTATGTCACGAGCCAGGCGTCGGGCGGGATGTGGCGCGCGACCTGGTCGAGGAGGACGCCTTCCTCGCCCTGGTCGGGCAGCAGCAGCTGGACCTGGCGGAACGTCTCACCCGTCCACCAGCCCAGGCCGATCAGAAAGGCGACGGTGCCTGCCGCCGTCGCCAGACCGGTCGTCTCCGTGTCGAGGCAGACCAGCGGCCGATCCGCCGGCGCCTGACCGGGGAGGCTCGCCAGCCGGCGACGGTCGACCGGCAGGTCGATCCCGGCCGCCTCGACTCGCACGTGCACGCCCGCGTCGGCCTCGACGACCTTGCCGTCGACCGCGGCGGCGAGCCGCCGCGCAAGCTCGAGGCTCGCGCGCGGCCGATAGGGCAGGGGGTCGTCGGGCGTGCCCGGACCGGGGTTGGCGGTCCGGAATCGCGCGAGGCGTCGGGCGAGGCGATCGCCCGGTTCAGCGACGGCGTCGATCATCCGGCCGCAGCTAGCCGGGCGCCGGCCCCGAGCTCGCCGAGCAACCGGAGCGCCAGCCGGCGCGCGTCGACATCCGGTTCCAGGCGCGGGCCTGTGCAAGCCGGGCAGCCGCCGTCGCAGCCGCACGCGGCGATGAGGTCCGCGGCACCGGCAAGAAGCTCGTCGTGGCGCTGCCACAGTCGCTCCGACAGCCCGATGCCGCCCGGCACAGCCTCGTAGAGGTAGATCGTCGGCTCCTCCACGTGCGGGGAGCGGACCTGCGTGACGAGTCCGAGATCGCGTGGATCGACCATCAGCAGCACGGACGCGATCGTCTGGATCGCTCGCCCGGCGCCGAGCAGCGCGACGTCGAGCTCGTCACGACGCCAGTGGCTCCGGGCGCGGTCCGCGGTGAGCCAGTACGCGGTCGTCTGGAGCTCGAGCTCTGGCAGGTCGATCGGCCCCCAGCCGACGTTCTCGTCGGTGATGAACTTGAGCTTCTTGAACAGCGTCACGAGGCTTGCGACCATCACCTCGCCGTGCTTGCGCATCCCGCCGGTCGCGGGCGCCTCGGTGAAGACCTCGAGCGGCTTGAGCGTGACCGCCCGGTTCGCGTAGGTGTAGTGGTCCGCGTCGATCTTGTGGACGTACGCCTTGCGCTCGTGCCATTCGAGCCGGTCGACGTAGTACTGGACCGACTCGTGGATGTAGATCGCCCGCTCATGCACGAGCACCTGGGCGCTGAACAGGTCGACCTCGCCCAGCACCCGAGGCCTGTCCGGCGTCGTGTCGATGATCACGACGTTCTCCGGGGCGGCGGTCCGCAGCGACACCTCCGAGGCCGGGAAGTTCTCGCTGGACCAGTACCAGCGGCCGTCGCCGGCCTGGCGGACGTGCCCTTCCTCGGCGAGGAACGCGAGCAGGTCGTCGGCTGGCGCGGGCCCGAACACCTCGCCCGGCTCGAACGGCAGCTCGAAGGTCGCCGCGCGCAGGTGGGCCAGCAGCACGTGCAGGTTGTCCGGATCGAGCCGCGCCTCCTCCGGCGTGTTGTCGAGCAGGAACTCCGGGTGGTGGATGACGTACTGGTCGACCGGAGCGCCCGAGGCGACGAGGATCGCGACGCTTGTGCCCTGCCGCCGTCCGGCACGACCGAACTGCTGCCACGTGCCGGCGACCGAGCCCGGATAGCCGGCCAGGATCGACACGTCGAGCCTGCCGATGTCGACGCCGAGCTCGAGCGCGTTCGTCGAGACGACGCCAAGGATCTCGCCGTCGCGCAGACCGCGTTCGATCGATCGGCGCTCGGTCGGCAGGTAGCCACCGCGGTAGCCGCGGACACGGCTCCGCGGACCGAAGCTCTCGCGGAGCGACTCGCGAAGGCCCGTGAGCAGGATCTCGACCGCGACCCGCGACCGCCCGAAGACGATCGTCTGGCGTCCGGCCCGCAGGAAGGGCAGGGCCCAGCGCTGGGCCAGCGTGGCCGCCGAACTGCGGGCGCCACTCGCCGGCTCCATGACCGGCGGGTCGACGAGCAGGACGTGCCGCTCACCTGCCGGGGCGCCGTTGCGATCGACGAGCTGTGCCGGTCGGCCGGTCAGCATCGCCGCGAGCTCCGACGGGTTCCCGATCGTCGCGGAGCAGCACACGATCACGGGCTTGCTGCCGTAGTGCGCACAGATCCGGAGAAGCCGGCGCAGGACGTTGGCGACGTGGCTGCCGAACACGCCTCGATACGTGTGCAGCTCGTCGACCACGATCAGCTTGAGCTGCTCGAACAGTTGGAACCACTTCGTGTGGTGGGGCAGGATCGCCGAGTGCAGCATGTCCGGGTTGGTGACGACGACCTGGCCGGCGGCGCGCACCGTGGACCGGATCGGCGCGGGGGTGTCGCCGTCGTAGGTCGACGTGATGATCGACAGTCCGGCGGACGCCGCGAGCTCGCCGAACTCCGTCACCTGGTCCTGCCCGAGGGCCTTGGTCGGGAAGAGGAACAGCGCGCGAGCCGATGGATCCTCCGCGATCGCCTGGAGCGCCGGCAGGGCGTAGCAGAGCGTCTTGCCAGAAGCCGTCGGGGTGACGACCACCACGTCTTCGCCGGCGTGGACGGCCTCGATGGCCTCGGTCTGGTGCGTATACAGCTGATGGATGTCGCGCGAGGCGAGCCCGGCGACGATCCGCTCGTCCAGCCACGACGGCATCCCGGCGTACGCGGCCTCGCGCGGCGGGATGACCTCGTGATGGACGACGCCGCGCGCCAGCGAGGGCTCGTCGAGGAGGCGCTCGAGGACCGTCGAGGGATCGGCGGGGGCGTAGGTGCGCATCGACGCGACTCCGGATGTATCAGAACGGATGTTCGGAATTGTTGGCAGTCTAAAGGGAGCGTCAAGCGCACGAGTGACAGGTTGGCTGTCACGACGGCTCGGTTGACACCGCAGCTACTCGTAGCTACGCTCCCGGCGATGTCGCGCCCCCACGCTGCTGACGCGTCCGACTCCGCACCCGACGAGCTGCTCGACGCGGCCGCGTCAGAACCGGGACGGGCAGCGGCCGTCGACCTTGCCTCGCTGCCGATCGTCGGGCTGACGCGTCGGCGGATGGCCCTCATGGTCGGCGCGCTATTGGCTGTGTGGATCCTGATCACGTTCGCCCGCCAGGTCGCCGAGGCGTCCGAATCGGTGACGCGTGCCGAGGACATCGCGACGGGCAACGCGGTCATTCGCCTCGAGGTTGCCGCGATGGAGCGCGAGCTCGAGGCGATCGGGCGGCAGCGCTTCATCGAGCAGCAGGCGCGCGGCTACGGGGTCGGAAACTCGCACGAGACCCCGTTCGCGCTGGCACCGGACGCCCCGCCGCTCGCCGCCGATGCGCCGGGCTCGGCCGCGGTTCGCGTCGGCGCCGACATCGAGGACGTGTCGCCCTTCGAGCGCTGGCTCACGGTGTTGTTCGGACCGTCGGGGTAGCTGGGCCCCGTCCCGCGGGCGGGGCGGGGTCGGTGCCGGTGGTTTCCTGCCAGATACTCGTGTGGTGAGTCTTAGGCAGTGACTGCGCGTGGGTTGGGCCGTGTCCCCCTGAATATCGATGCACGCAGCTTCATTTCATGCACCTATCCCCGCGCCTCCGACCGCGCACAGGTGCGCATTGATGCATAGCCATCCGCCCCTCGGCCGCCATGCGGGGGCGCGAAGCTGCCGAAGAACCACCAGGCGAGCATTTGGCAGGAATCTAAGCTGCCCGGTCGGCCGGCCCTGGTTGGGCAGAGCCGGCGCCAGCTCGACCATCTTTTCCGTACGAGCGGGCGGACCGCTGCGGGTTCGCGAGCGGCATCGTCACCTCAAGGCTGAGCCGGCGAGCGAGACATCTGGTGCTCGCCCGCTGCGACCCAGTCGCTATCCTGTCATCCCGACGCGTTCGCGGCGGTTGTGGGGAGGCCCGGGCGCCCGATGATCGACATCCCGGTCGATGACTTCATCTTTGTCGTCTGCGCGCTGATCGGCGGTGGCCTCCTGCTGATCACCGTCCTCGTCGACGACCTCCTCGGCGCGGTCTTCGACTTCGACGTCGGCGGCGTGTCGCTGATGCCGCTACTGCTGTCGTTCGTCTCGATGTTCGGGGTCGGCGGCATCTTCGCGAGCCAGGTCCTCGACGCGCATGGCGCCCAAGCGGCCTTGTGGGGCGTCGGGTTCGGACTCGTCGGCCTCGCGATCGCCTACGTGATCTTCAGCGCGCTCCGCCGGGCGGAGTCCCCGGCGCCCTTCTCGACGAAGGACCTCATCGGGCGCGACGCGTTCGTGCAGGTCACGATCCCGGCAGGCCACTACGGGAGCGTCCTCGTAAAGGCCGAGGGGCAGACCCACGAATACAGCGCCACGTCGTCGACCGACATCGTCGCAGGCACGGTCGCCCGCGTTCGCGGGGTAGCCGGCGCGGGCCTCATCGTCGAGCTCGTCACAGCCGGCGAACCGCCGGCAGAAGAGGGAGGGACCCCCAGTGCCTGACATCGTGAACTTCGTCGGCGGGGCGATCCCGATCTTCCTGATCATCATCGTCGCGGTCCTGATCGTTTCGTACATCAGCAGCCGCTACAAGGTCGCCGGCGCGAACGAGGCGCTGATCGTCAGCGGACAGCGCGATCGTGGGCCGGACGGCCAGCGCAACCTCAAGGTCGTGCGCGGTGGTGGCGTGATCGTGCTGCCGCTGATCCATAAGGTCGGCAAGCTGAAGCTGACCGCCCGCCAGATCAACGTCAACCTCGCCGATGCCGTCAGCCGCCAGGGCATCAAGGTGGCGGTCCAGGGCGTCGCCACGTTCAAGATCGGGGCGGAGGACGAATCGATCCGCAATGCCGCCGAGCGATTCCTCGAAGCGCAGGAGGAGCAGGTCGATTCGATCGTGAAGAACGTGCTTGAGGGCTCGCTCCGGTCGATCGTCGGGACGCTGACCATCGAGGAGCTGAACCTCGATCGCCAGAAGTTCCAGCAGGCTGTCCAGGACGCGGCCAAGGGCGACCTCGCCACGTCGGGCCTTCAGATCGACTCATTCACGATCCAGGCGATCCGAGACGAGTCCGGATATATGGACCTGATCGGGCAACAGGAGACGGCCCGCCGCGAGCGTGATGCCCGCATGGCCAAGGCCGCCGCCGACCAGGAGGCCGCCGTCCGCGAGGCGGAGGCCGAGCAGGTCAAGATCAATGCGGCCCGCGACGTCTCCCTTCGAAGAGCGGAGACCGAGACGCAGACCGCGGCCGCGAACGCCCGCGCCGCCCAGGCCGGACCACTGGCCGAGGCCGAGGCGACGCAGGAGGTCACCCGCAAGCAGACCGTGCTTGCCGAGCTCGAGGCAGCCCGTACGGAGCAGGAGCTCGTCGCGACCACCGTCCGGCCAGCCGAGGCCGACGCCGCTGCGCAGATCCGGCGGGCTGAGGGCGCCAAGGGTGCTGCCATCGCGCAGGCCCAGGGCGACGCCGAACGGGTCAAGCTGGCCGGCGAGGCGCAGGCCCGCGTGGTCGAGGTGACCGCGGCCGCGACGGCGAAGCAGACGACGCTCGAAGGCACCGCCGAGGCCGGCATCGTGCTGTCCAAGGGCGAGGCTGAGGCCAAGGCGCTCGCCCTGCGCGCCGAGGCGTACCGCCAGTTCAACGAGGCGGCCATCATCCAGACCGTCCTCTCGATCATGCCGGACATCGTCCGCGCCGCCGCTGAACCGATGGGCCATATCGACAATCTCACGGTCCTCTCCAACGACGGGGCGTCGGACGTCGTCCGCAACGTGACCCGCACCGTGACCGAGGCTGGGACGACCGTGAAGGGCCTCACCGGCATCGATATCCCGGCCATGCTCAGCCAGGCGCTTGGGGGGGCGGGGACGGGAACTGGCACCGGCGGGAGCGGTGGCCAGCCACCGACCTCTGGATCCGGTGGCAGCGGGCGGCGGCCCTCCAGTCCGCGGGGCGGCACGGGTGGCAGCGGCGGTCGTGGCACCGGCCCGGCACCGAGCACCGCCCAGGCGGGTGGCACGGCTCCCGCACCGGCCGCGCCGACATCGCCCCCGACAGCGACCCCGACGGCGAGCGGCAGCGCGCCACCCGCGACCGTCGACCTCACGACCCCCGTCGGCGGCGCTGGTCGCCAACCGGCACCGCCGCGCTTCGAGAGCCAGGAGCAGATCGACTCCGCGCTCGACGCGGCGAACCAGGCGCTACGGGCGGCCGGCACGACTGCCCCTCTCACGGATACCGCCGCGGGCCCTGCCCGACCCGCCGCCCGCCCGGCGTCGCTCGACATCACGCGTGAGACGACCGTCGACGACGCCGCTCGCCGGCTGGCCGGGGATCTTCGGGCCGTACCAGGCATCGAGCGGTTCGGTCAGGTCCAGCTCGCGGAGCTCGAAAGGTCCGGCCCGCGCCCGCTCCGGACGATGTGGCGGATCGCGCGCGAGCAGCTGGACGACCAGTTCAGGCAGATGACGATCGGCGAGCTCATCGACCGCTACGGGTCCGAGCGACGGCCCAGCTGACCGATCGCAGCAGATGACCGAAGCCGACCGGGGTGCCGAGTTCACGCGCCTGCTGGCCGAGAACCGGCGCTACACGGAGTCGTTCGATCGATCCGCGCTGACCGCGGCGCCCCTCTCGCGGCTGGTCATCGTCGCGTGCATGGACGCTCGACTGGATGTCGAGGAGACGCTCGGCCTGCGGACCGGGGACGCGCACATCATCCGCAACGCCGGCGGCCTCGTGACCGACGACGTCATCCGCTCGCTGATCGTGAGCATGGAGCTGCTGGGTACCGAGGAGATCGTCGTCATCGAGCACACGGGCTGCGGCCTCGACGGCGTCGACGAGGGGGCGCTGCGCGCGCAAGTGGCCGAGAACAGCGGGTTGTCGCTCGCCGATGTGCCGACCGCCTTCGGCGGCTTCGGCGACCTCGAGCAGAACGTAAGGGCCCAGGTCGCCATACTGCGCGGCCATCCGCTTCTGCGGCCCGTGCCCGTGCACGGTCTCGTGTTCGACGTCTCGACCGGTCGCCTGCACGAGGTGGCTTGAACGGGAGGTCGCCGGAACGGGCAATCGATGCGCCTGCAAGGTGGAGGCCTGACCGTGCGAGGCTCGCGGGGCCAGGGCGCGCGTATCCTGCGCGAACGCATGCGCACCGAAGGGACCCCCAGCTCATGAAGTGGAAGCGCAATACCGGCTTCGATCAGATCGAGGACCGGCGTGGTCAGTCGAGTGGTGGCGGGCTCGGCGACGTCTTGGGCGGTGGCGGCGGGGGCGGAAGCGGCATCCCGATCCCGATCCCCGGCGGCAAGGCTGGCGGCGGGCTCGGCGGCATCATCGTGATCGTCGTCCTGTTCCTGCTGTTCAGCGGTGTCCTGGGTGGTAGTGGCGGCATCCCCGGGATGGGTGGGCTGTCGGGTGGTGGTGGCCCGGTGGAGCCGGGCGGCACGCTCAACCCCCAGAGCGAGACCGACGAACAGTTGGCCTACATCGTGTCGAACATCCAGGCGTTCTGGGCGACGACGTTCAGCGCGTCGGGCCGCGAGTACCCAGAGACCAAGCTCGTACTGTTCGATGGATCCACGCAGTCGGCGTGCGGTCCCGCATCATCGGCGACCGGGCCGTTCTACTGCCCGGCCGACCAGAAGGTGTATCTCGACCTCGGCTTCTTCGACGAGCTGAAGTCGCGCTTCGGTGCCTCCGGCGGCGACTTCGCGATGGCATACGTCGTGGCGCACGAGTTCGGTCACCACATCCAGACCGTGCTCGGCATCGCGGAGAACGTCCAGCAGCTGTCCGCCCAGGATCCAGGCCGCCGCAACGACCTCTCGGTGCGGATGGAGCTGCAGGCCGATTGCCTCGCGGGTGTCTGGGCGAATTCGGCGCAGAGCGACCTCGAGTCGGGCGACATCGAAGAGGCCTTGAGCGCGGCGTCGGCCGTCGGCGACGACCGGATCCAGGAGTCGACCACCGGTCGGATCGAACCGGAGAGTTGGACACACGGCTCGGCCGAACAGCGCGTCGCGTGGTTCACGACGGGCTACAGAAGCGCCAACCCGGACGACTGCGACACGTTCGCCCAGTAGGGTCGCCGGCGGTCTTTAGGCCCAACGACCCCCTTTCCTCCGCGACGCGCGTGTCGTAGGCTCCCTCCTCGACGCCGGGAGCGACCCCGCGTCCACTCCGGGGTGATCACGATGGCCGCCACACAACCCGTCGCAACGGAACGACGCGTCCTCCATTTGTGGAGACCAGGTCGAGTGGCACGCCGGTTCGTGATCGGCTCGCTGTTCGGCGTCCTCGTGGTGCTCGGCGCGTTGGCCGCGTTCGGTCAGTCGTACGCGGGCCGGGTCCTGCCCGGGATCGTGCTCGGTGGCGTCGACATCGGTGGCATGACCGAACCCGAAGCCCGACAGGCGCTCGATGCTGCGCTCGGCGGGCTCGAGGACGGCCAGATCGAGCTCGTCTCGAGCCGGACGACCGCCGTCATCCCGTATGCCGATGTCGGCCGCGTGATCGACGACGAGGGGATGCTCGCCGGCGCCCTTGGGCACGGCCGGGACGGCACGAAGTTCGAAGAGGCTGTCGCCGGGATTCGCGGTCTGCTCGAGCCGGTAACGCTGCCGGTCGTCATCGACTATGACCGCGATCGACTCGCAACCGGGCTCGCCGAGTTCCGAGATCTGGGCGAGCGCTCGCCTGTCGACGCGAGCGTCGCGTTCCAGCGCACGGCATTCATGGCGATGCCCGCGGCCGAGGGCGTCGCGGTCGATACCACCCGGATCGCCTCTCTGATCGACCACGCGCTGGTCGACCCAGCGACGCCGTCCGTCATCCGCGTGACGGCAGACTCCCTGCCGATCAGCCCGGCGATCTCGGATGCGGACGCGGCACGCGCGATCACCGCCGCGGAGCGGATCGCCGCCCCCATCGAGGTGACCGCTGGAAAACGGACATGGACGATCACCAAGGCGCGCATCGCGTCCTGGATGAGCTTCGTCGCGACGGGCGCCGACTACGGGCCCGTCATCGACCACGCCGACGTGCCGGCCGCCCTCAAGTCGATCAAGAAGTCGGTGCTGACCAAGCCGCGCGACGCCCAGTACCTGCGCTCGAGATCTGGCGGGATCTTCGGTGTCGCCGCTTCGTCGGCCGGACGCGCGCTCGACGTCGACGCGACGGTCGCCTCGATCATGGCGACCCTCGACGCCCGCGCAGCTGGCCCGGCTCCGGCACGGAAGATCAAGGTCGCGATGATGGCCGTCGCGCCGGATCTGACGACCGGCGAGGCAACCCGCCGGGCGCCGCTCGTCGAGCGGATCGGCTCGTGGACGACGTACTACCAGGTGAGTGCCCATAACGGGTTCGCCGCGAACATCACGGTCCCTGCACGCCGGCTCGACGGCATCGTCGTGCAGCCGGGCCAGACGTTCGACTTCTGGCGTGCCCTCGGCGAAGTGAGCTTCCGGACGGGCTACCGGCTCGGTGGCGCGATCGTCGGTGGCCACAGCGTCGAGGGTCGGGCCCTGGCGGGCGGTATCTGCGCCGCATCGACGACGCTGTTCAACGCGGCCGCCCGCGGCGGGCTGCAGGTCGTCGCGCGGCAGCCACACTGGTACTACATCACCCGCTACCCGCTCGGGCTGGATGCCACGGTGTCGGGTTCGCAGACCATGCGCTTCCGCAACGATACGGCCCACCCGGTCCTGATAAAGGCGCACGCGTCCCCGGGCATCGTCCAGTTCGAGATCTGGAGCGTCCCGAACGGTCGCACCGTGACCTGGTCGAAGCCACACGTGACGAACGTCGTGCGCGGCTACGACAGCGTCCGCTACACGTCGGCGCTGGCACCCGGCCAGACGAAGCGGATCGAGTACCCGGTCGACGGCAAGGACGTGGTCGTCACGCGGACGGTCCGCGACGCTCGGGGCCGCGTCATCAATCGCGACACGTTCGTGTCGCACTATCACAGGATGGTCGGCGTCACCCTCATCGGTCGCTGACGGGCGCTGACGTGAACTGCGCGGCCGGTGTGCGGTCTCCGGGTCGTGGCCGCGGGGCGAATCATCCGCGCACGTAGGCAAGTACGGCCAGGACGCGCCGATGGTCCTCGATCGTCGGTTCGAGTCCGAGCTTCGAGAAGATCGCCCTGACGTGGCCCTCCACCGTTCGCAGCTCCAGCGTCAGTCGCTCCGCGATCGCGGCGTTGGAGCGTCCCTCCGCCATGAGGGCCAGGATCTCCCGCTCGCGTGAAGTCAGTTCGTCCAGTGGCGAGTGGCTGCGCGGCCGCCCGAGGAGGCGAGCAACGACCTCCGGATCGATGACTGAGCCGCCGGCGACGACGCGTCGCACCGCGTCGGTGAGGTCGTCGAGCCGCATCACCCTCTCCTTGAGGAGATATCCAACGCCGGCCGGGTCATCCCTGATCAGGTCGACGGCATAGCGGGTCTCGACGTACTGCGAGAGGACGAGGATCGCGATCGTCGGATGATCCGCCCGGATCCGGCGCGCCGCCTCGAGGCCTTCGGTCGTGTGGGTCGGTGGCATCCGAACGTCCACGACAGCGACGTCCGGCAGCTCGCGCGCGACGAGGGCCAGCAGGCCGGGCACGTCGTTTGCCTGGCCGACGACGTCGAAGCCCTCCGTGGTGAGCGCGGCCGCGAGGGCCTCGCGGAGGAGGACGGCATCGTCGGCGAGGACGATCCGGATCCGTTTATCGAGTGCGCTCAAGGCGAACGGGCCGGGCTCGCCGGGGAAGTCTCGGCGGGTGGTCGATAGAGGAAGCGGATCGAGTCGACGATCGTCTCCGCGGTCGGGCGCCAGTCATCCATTTCGCCGCCGCTCCAGATCTCGATCGCGATGGTCTGACCATCGACGTCGAGGAGCGTGACCGGTACCCGATCGCTACCGTAGACCTGGATCAGGCCTCCATGGCCGTCTGCGGACTTGTCGCGCCAGAGCACCAGGCCGTTGTAGTTGTTATCGAGACCCGTGCAACCGGAGTCGTTTCCTTCCAAGGTCAGGTCGACACGGTATGCCGGGCGGCTGTCGATCGTCAGGGCCCCGATCTCCTCGACATGCAGATGATCCACGGATCGGATGTACGCCAGCAATCCATCGACGCCGGGCTCCCGCGCGACAAGCGGGGTGGTTGGCTCCCACGAGCAATGGTCCACCAGGACGTCGTCGACTGCCCAGATCGAGATGCCCTGCACGTCGCCAGGCGCCGCTGACAACACATGGAGACGGTCAGAGTGGGGATACAGCCTGATATTGCTGCCGGAGGGAACCTGGTAGTCGAACGGCCTGACGAAGGACTCGTCGCGCCCGCTGTCGGGCGCGCTCGGCTGGAGTCCCGGGAGCGCGGCCACCACGGCGAGGGCCGCGAACAACGCCGCGACGACGCTGAGCAGGACCGCAGGACTCGACAGCCGGACGCGGGCTGGTCGGCGAGGGACCGCGTGAGTCTCCGGCACGGCGCGCACCCGCGCCAGGGCCGACGCGGCTGCCGGCGCCGGTGAAGTGGTCGTCGAGCTCGCGCGGGTCGCAAGGGGCAGCTCGGCCCGGACGGTCGTGCCGCCGGCGGGCGGGCTGGTGATCGTCAGCCGGCCGTCGATCGCGGCGAGGCGGTCAGACAGCCCGCGGAGGCCGGAGCCCGCCGTCGGGTCGGCCCCGCCGCGGCCGTCGTCGGCGACGGCCACCACGAGCCGGCCGTCGTCCTCGACGGCCGTCACCCGCGCCTCGCCCGCCGCTGCGTATCGGGCGACGTTCGTCAGGGCCTCGGCGACGAAGAAGTAGGCCGTCGCCTCGAGCTGCGGATCGAACCGTTTCTCCGGGATGTCGACTGTGACCGGCAGCGGGGTCCGCTCGGCAAGCGCGTCGACCGCCGCCCGCAGGCCGGCCTCGGTCAGGATCGTCGGGTGGACGCCTCGGGCGAGGCCGCGGACCTCGCCGATCGCCGTCTGGAGCTCGCCGGTCGCCGCCTCGAGCAGGGCCGAGGCCTCGGGCGTCGTCCTGCTCGCGACCTGGAGCCGCAACGCGAGCGCGACGAGGCGCTGCTGGGCGCCGTCGTGGAGGTCGCGCTCGACCCGTCGCCGCTCGGCGTCGGCGGTCTCGACGATCCGGGCCCGCGACGCCCGAACCTCCTCGAGCTGGGCCCGGACCTCGGCCGCCAGCCGCTCGTTCTCGAGGGCCAGCCGGGCCGCGTTGCCGACCGCCTCGACGAGGCCCGGGTCCTCGGCCTCGATCGCCGGGTCGTGGACGAGGACGCCCAGCAGCTCGTCCTCGCGCTCGAGCCGGGTGACGGTCCGGTCGGGGTCGCGGACCGGCAGCTCGACCGGCTGACCAGTGGCGTCGACGTAGCCGGAGCCCGACGGCGCCGCGAAGGCCAGCTCCAATGAGGGGTCGTCCAGGGTCCTCGCCAAGACGTCGCGGAGGCCGCCGACCGGCACGCCGCGCCCCAACTCGACGACGAGGTTCGCGACCCGGGCCCGGCTCCACCGGGCCCGCACCAACGCCACGAGCAGGCCGACGGGGAAGATGAACGGGGCAAGCAGGCCGATGGCCCTGCCGGAGGGACTATCGAAGAAGGCGGTGCCGGGGCCGATCTCAAACTCGCCGCTGAGGACCTCGACCATGGTGATGATAAGCCCCGGGGGCACCCCGACGATCAATGGCAACAGCGTTCGGCGAGCGGGCGCGGCGGCGGCTCGCCAGTGGCGCCACAGGGCGACGATGACGAGCGGGATGAGGACGAGACAGAAGCCGGCGACGATGACGTTCGTGACCCGATCGTGCAGCACCGCGTCTGGCCAGACCACGAAGGTATTGCGAACGCACTCGGGATCGCACAGGAGCTGCCACCAGTCGCCGACGAGGAGGAGCTCCTTGAGTGCAAATGCCGCGGCGAGGGCATACGCGAGCCCAACCACGAAGCGGTCGAAGCGGTCCCGGAAGTAACCCGTGGGGAACGTCACGACGAGCTGGATCCAAAGCGGGACCCAGACGATCTCGAGCACTCGGCCGAGGCTCCACACAACCGAGTTCGGGACCCACTGGAGCGCGCCGACGTAGCCGGCCACCACCATCAGGAAGATCAGCTTCCAGAGCCGGCCCTCGGGCTGGCGCGCCATGCTGACCAGCAGGACTGCGAGCCAGAGCACGGCCCACAACGCGTCGACCGCTCGATCGAGCGGCGTGACTTCTCCGGCCCAGATCCCGTTCAGCGGCGAGATCAGCGGGTAGGTGGCGCGCACGATCACGATCGCCAGGTAGGCGACGGCGACGATGACCATCCGCCCGACGGGCGGGCGTCGGACCTGGACCCCGGCGGCCGGCGCGATCGCGGCGTGTGCGCTCATGTTCCGACTCGCTCAGACACCTTCGTCTGGGTGTGTGGCTACATCCTGCCACCGCCTCGGGCGGATGCATGACCGTGGACCCACTCGAAAACGGCGCGATCAGAGCAAGTGCCCGCACTGGCGACCGGGCGCCTTCACGGGCCTAGCCTCGGCGTGTTCTTTCCGTTCGAGGAACGGTCGCCAACGGAGGGCCAGTAGCGTGCAGACGACTGCGGTCATCGAAAGTCGTCGTCGGGCGCCATCGATCGCGTCGACCAGGAGCAGCCGGCGAGTCAGATCGATCCGTCGCGGCGCGACCATCGTCTTTGCCTGCCTCATCGAAGCGATCCTGGTCATGGGTTTCGTCGTTGCCAGCCTGGGGCTCGGCCACGAAGGCTATCCCGCAGCAGGTCCGGATCGACCGCCGCCACCACAAACGCCCGCTCCGGTGCCTTCACCGGATCCGCTCAGGATCGCGCCGTGACCAGACAGCGGCGGCACGAAAGGAAGCACGTCGTGGTCGTCGTCAGCTTGGGCGCACCACTCAGCCTCCTCGGCGCGACCACTGCCCAATGGCCGGGCGTCTCGCCGATCGCCGCCTTCGCTCTGATGCCGCTCCATTTGGTGGCGGCGACCGCGTTGGTGATGACCGTCAAACGGTCCTTCCGAGTCACACCCGATGGATGAGTCATGACCCGCGTGCTGGCGTTCACGCTGACTTTTACGAATCCAGCGAATGGGAAGAGCAAGCTCACCCACAACGAGAGCCAGGTGACCATCGTCGACTGGCAGCCGGACCGCACCCGCCAGACCGTCCGGAGGATGGGCCTCACGTTCGCGTTCACGTATCCCGGGCGATCCTGCTTCAGACCGGCTACTTCGAGCGGGACTACGTGACGGGTTGGACATTCTCGGCAGGCCCGCATCAGGCGCTCGAGGGAGACTTCGACGACCTCTGCTCGGCCCTCGCGTGATGGATGAACTTGCAGGAGCGTTTTTGCCGCCCGATCCCCCGCTCAGCGATGGTCGCATTCGGCTCCGCCTGCCGGTTGCGAACGACGAACAGGCGGTTTTCGAGGCGTGCCAGGATCCCGAGGTCCAACGCTGGGTCCCGATCCCGGTGCCGTATCGGCGGGAACACGCCCACGATTGGATCGCGGGCGCGGAACGCGGATGGTCAGAGGGGCGCCATGGGGCCCTGGCCATTGCCGATGCGTCCGATGACAAGTTCCTCGGTGCGATCGGCCTTGGACTGGTCGAGGACCATCGAGCGAGCATCGGCTACTGGGTCGCGCCTGCTGAGCGGGGCCGCGGCGTCGCGACGGATGCGGTTCGCTTGCTCGGCCTATGGGCCCTGCTCCGGCTGAGCCTCTCGCGGCTCGAGCTGTATCACTTCGTTGGGAACGACGCATCCGGTCGGGTGGCGATAAAGGTCGGCTTCCAGCGCGAGGGCGTTCTTCGCGCGTATGTCGTGGTGCGCGGCGAGCCCCGTGACTGCGTCATGTACTCGCTGCTGGCGTCGGACATCGAGACTGCAGGATCTCGATGACCTACTGCCCGATGGCCGGTTGGACGGGCTCGTGGCTCGATCGGTGCCAGATCGCCTAACAGGACGGACCTAACGCCCGAAAGCCGCGATATCCACCGGCGCTCGCTTCCTCGTAATCAGGAAGATCAACGAGCGCGAGCTCGCCCCATGAGGTCCCGCACCGGCGTCGGCAATCATCCATGCGGAGCCGTGCGGGCACGGCGGGGGTGACGCGACGCCGAGATGGCGCATCACGGCGCGAGGGCACAACCGTGACTGCCCGACGTCCCCTATCAACCTCGGTTGCCGCTCTGGGTCACGCTCGGTAATCTTGTCGGCCACGGCGGAGTAGCTCAGTGGTAGAGCAGGGGACTCATAAGCCCTTGGTCGGTGGTTCGAATCCGCCCTCCGCTACCACCTCGTGCACCCACCGATCCCGCGCCTTTCGAGACCGTCGGGGTCGTTTTGGTTTCTTGACATTTCCCACCGACGCCATCCGCTCGCCTCGATCGTCCGTAGGGATGATCGAGGGCATGACCTCGGTCAGGGGGCCTGCACAGGCCCCGACGCTATACTCGCGACACGTGGCGGCGCTCGGTCGTCGCTCCACCTCACTCCCGGAGGCTCCCTTTTGAACCCGAAGTTCTTCCGGAACGGCATCGTGATGCTCGTGCTCGTGGTCGGCACGGCAGCGTTGCTGTTCACATGGATCACGACCACAGGTCAACCCACGAATACCGGCTATTCCGCGTTCCTGGCAGAGGTCAGTGAAGGCAAGATCGCCAAGGTCACCCAGCAGGGCACGACGCTGACCGTCGAACGCGATGGTGAGCCGAAGACGACCTATACGGTGATCGTCCCGACGGTCCTCACCCAGGTCTACCCCGACATGCTCGCGGCCGCCGAGACGACCAACCGGACGTTGCCGGCCGACATCTTCCAGGCGACCCCCGCGCCGGACACATCGTGGTTGGGCCTGCTGCTCACCGCCGTGCTGCCGCTGCTCATCATCGGCGGCTTCATCTTCTTCATGATGCGCCAGGCTCAAGGCACGAATAACCAGGCGCTCAGCTTCGGCAAGAGCCGCGCACGCATGTTCCTGGGCAACAAGACGGTCGTCACGTTCGCCGACGTGGCCGGCGTGGACGAGGCCAAGACCGAGCTTCAGGAAGTGGTCGAATTCCTGAAGTTCCCCGAGAAGTTCAACTCGCTCGGCGCGCGCATCCCGCGTGGCGTCCTGCTCGTCGGCCCTCCGGGCACCGGCAAGACTCTGATGGCCCGAGCGGTCGCCGGTGAGGCGGGCGTGCCGTTCTTCAGTATCTCGGGTTCCGAGTTCGTCGAGATGTTCGTCGGCGTCGGCGCGAGCCGCGTCCGCGACCTGTTCGACCAGGCCAAGCGCAACTCGCCGTGCATCGTCTTCGTCGACGAGATCGACGCGGTTGGGCGCCAACGCGGCGCCGGCCTCGGCGGCAGTCACGACGAGCGCGAGCAGACCCTCAACCAGATCCTCGTCGAGATGGACGGCTTCGACACGAACACGAACGTGATCGTCGTCGCGGCCACCAACCGACCGGACGTGCTCGACCCGGCGCTCCTGCGCCCGGGCCGCTTCGACCGACAGGTCATCCTCGATCGACCCGACATGCGCGGGCGGGTCGAGATCCTGCGGGTGCATACCAAGGGCAAGCCGCTCGACAAGGCCGTCGACGTCGAAGGCGTCGCGCGCCAGTCGCCCGGCTTCTCCGGTGCGGACCTCGCCAACCTCGTCAACGAGGCGGCGATCCTGTCGGCGCGGCGGAACAAGAAGGTCATCGGCATGTCCGAGTTCCAGGAGGCCCTGGAGCGGATCGTCGCCGGCCCGGAGCGCAAGTCGCGCATCATCTCCGACGCGGAGAAGGCGATCATCGCCTACCACGAGGGCGGTCACGCCGTCGTCCAGCGGATCCTTCCGAAGTGCGACCCTGTCAGCAAGGTGACGATCATCAGCCGCGGCATGGCCCTCGGCTACACGATGGCGTTGCCGCAGGAGGATCGGTACCTCCAGTCGAAGACCGAGTTCGAGGACAAGATCGCCGGGCTGCTCGGTGGCAACGTCGCCGAACGACTCATCTTCGGCGACACGACGACCGGTGCCAGCAACGACATCGAGAAGGCGACCGACCTCGCGCGGCGCATGGTCACCGAGTTCGGCATGAGCGACAAGCTCGGGCCGCTGTCCTTCGGGAAGCGGGACGAGCTGGTCTTCCTCGGCCGGGAGATCGGTGAACAGCGCAACTACAGCGACGAGATCGCGAAGCAGATCGATGAAGAAGTCCGGGCGATCATCGACAAGGCGTACGAGCGGGCGACCGACGTCCTGACGACCCATCGGGATCGTCTCGTGGCCCTCGCCGAGAAGCTCGTGGCCGAAGAGACCGTCGATGCCGAGCAGTTCGAGACGTTGTTCACGGACCTGCCGCCGAAGTCCACGGACAGTGGGGTCCCGTCGGTCATCGGCCCAGGCCAGCCGATCCCGGAGCCCAATCCCCAGCCGGCCTGACCCGGCGTCCCTCTCTCGAGAACCCGACACGAGCGGGCCGGATTGCCGGCCCGCTCGTTCGATTCCGGGCATGGCAGCGGCCGCGGGTGCCCGCCGATAGACTCCCGCCATGTCCGACCGAACCACCGCCCCGCCCACGCTCGACGATCATCTCGACGCGACGCGCGACACGCGGCTCGCCAGCCTTCACGAGTTCCTGCGGATCCCGAGCATCTCGGCGCTGCCGGAGCACGCCGCCGACGCCCGGCGCGCGGCCGATTGGCTGGCCGACGCCCTCCGAGCGGCAGGGGTCGAGAACGTGGAGGTCACCGAGACTAGCGGCCATCCCGTCGTCTACGGCGACTGGCTCCACGCCGAGGGCGCGCCGACCGTGATCGTCTACGGCCATTACGACGTCCAGCCGGTCGACCCGCTCGACGAGTGGACCAGCCCACCGTTCGAGCCGGTCGTCGATGGCGACCGGATCCTGGCGCGCGGCGCCGCCGACGACAAGGGGCAGATCCACGCGCACGTCGTCGCCGCCGCCGGGCTCCTCGCGACACGCGGTCGGTTCCCGATCAACGTCAAGTACGTCTTCGAAGGAGACGAGGAGAGTTCGAGCGAGCCGCTCGAAGGATGGCTGACAGCCAACCAACACCGCCTCGGGGCCGATGCCGCGATCATCAGCGACACGGGCTTCTTCGACGGCAACCTCCCTGCGATCACGGTCGGCCTGCGGGGGTTGATGTACGCGCAGATCGACGTCGAGCTGTCGCCGGTCGACCTCCACTCGGGGAGCTACGGGGGTGCCGTCAACAACCCGGCGATCGCGCTCTCCCAGATCATCGCGGCGCTCAAGGGCCCGGACGGTCGAATCCGCATCCCCGGTTTCTACGACGACGTGCTCGAGCTGACCGACGTGGAACGAGCCGCGATGGCCGAACTGCCGTTCGACGAGGAGGCCTATCGCGCGGCAGTCGGTGTCCCGGCGCTCGTCGGCGAGGTCGATTACACGACCCTCGAGCGCAAGGCCACCCGCCCCACCCTCGACGTCAACGGGATCTGGGGCGGATTCCAGGGTGAGGGTTCGAAAACGATCATCCCGGCCAGGGCGCATGCCAAGGTCAGCACCCGGTTGGTGGCGAGCCAGGACCCCCACGACGTGTTCGAGAAGCTGCGGGACTTCGTCATGGAGATCGTCCCGCCGGGCGTCGATGTCAGCGTCCACCTCATCGGGACCGGTCGGCCGACGGTCACGCCGATCGACCATCCCATCACGCGGGCCGCCGCCCGTGGGTTGGAGGCAGCGTTCGGGAGAGCTCCCGTCTACCGCCGCGAAGGCGGCTCGATCCCCGTGGCGGCGACGTTCGAGTCGGTGCTCGGGCTGCCGGTCGTGCTGGAAGGCTTCACACAACCCCACGAGCGGGCGCACGCGCCGAACGAATGGCTCGATCTCGGCAACTACGAGAAGGCGATCCGGGCCATCGTCGCGACCTTCGACGAGATCGCCGCGCTCGAACGTACGGGAGGGGACTGGCGCAGTACGGATGGGTGATACGGGATTCGGCCGGTGCTACCCTAATCTCGCCGTATGAGCGCCAAGAGCGCCGGCCTCCGGGGAGGATCCGACCGCGTGAGCACCGATCTCGAAGCCAACGTCGTCCAGGCGCCCGCTGCGCGCGACTGGCGACTCGACACCGCCAACGGGAGCATGGCTCCGAGGTCCGCGCTGGACGTCCTCGTCGATCTCAACGAGCGGGTCACGACCGGCCATCTTGCTGAGTATCAGCCCGTCCCGCTCGGCTTCACGCCGCTCGACAAGACGATCGGCTCCGGCCTGCGTGCCGGGGAACTGATGCTGATCGGCGGCGCCCAGGGCACCGGCAAGACCACGATGGCGCTGCAGATGGCGCGCAATATCGCCTCGGGCGGTCAGGCCAACGTCCTGTATCTGTGCTTCGAGCACGACGAGGCGTACCTGATGAACCGGCTCATCGCGATGGAGTCGGCCCTCGCGCACCTCCCGCACAAGACCGGCGCCATCAAGATCCAGGATGTCCGCAAGGAGATCCTCGGGACCTGGATGGCCGAGGGTGCGGCGACCCCCCAGCTCGCCAACAACCCGCGCCTCCGCCCGTCGCTCGACCGCATCGCGCGCTACGGTCAGAACCTGTTCCTGCTGCGCGGCTCGCAGACCGCCAGCACGATCGACAATATCCGCAAGCTCGTCGAGCAGCACCGCGCGCTGTCCGGCGAAAGGCGCCTGGTCGTGTTCGTCGACTACATGCAGAAGGTGCCGCAGATCCCCGAGCCCGAGAACGAGTCCGAGAAGGTCACTTTCATCGTCAACGGCCTCAAGGACATCGCCCTGTCCGAGGACGTGCCGATGGTCGCGATCGTCGCCGCCGACAAGGAAGGCCTCAAGGCGTCGCGCCTCCGCAACTTCCACCTGCGCGGCTCGTCGGCGATCAACTACGAGGCCGACATCATCCTGATCCTCAACGAGAAGTACCACATCGTCGCCAAGGTCAACATCGAGTTCAACCCGTACCAGGCGCAGCGGTTCCGCGACTGGGTGGTCGCCTCGGTCGAGAAGAACCGCGGCGGTCAGGACAACGTCGACCTCGAATTCGAGAAGCACTTCGAGTTCTCCTGCTTCGACCCGAACGGCCGGACGGTGCAAGAGAAGCTCATCGAGGAACGCCTCTACAACGACTGAGGTCTTTGTCGGGCGGTGTCCCAGATCCCGCGCCGGCCCCTGGATGAGTCGATCTTCGAAGCCATCTCCAGTCGTGCCGGCTCGTCCATCGTTGATATTTCGACCGTCCTCGAGCGCGTGGATTCAATCGAGCGTTGGCTCCTGACATTCGAAGAGTTGGACGGCGGGTTGCAGCGTCTCTTCGACGACGGACGGATCGCCGAGGTCGATATCGGTCGCTTCGTGTCGCTGGCATCGCCACACGCAACGCGTCCGTACAGCGGACTATCCGTGGGTCGATACGACGAAGCTGTCACCGCCTATCGGATCTCGTTCGCCGCCGACGCGGAGTGGCTCATGCGATCGCGTGTCATGCGGGCGCCGGTCGGGCTCTGGCGATGGTGTTATCGAGTCACTGGCGGCAGATTCGGGCTCGCGCCGGGATCGGTCGATCTAGGGGCGATCTCGATTGTATTCGCCATCGAACGCGTGATCGCGCCGCTGGGCGCCGTGCCGGGCGACCTCAGTGGAAGAGGACTCGCTGACCGTCCCTGTGCTGGAGGGGGATTCGCCGGGCGACCGAGTGGCAGTGCTCGATGGTGTCAGGGTGGCGATCCGGCGGCACAAGCCACGGCGGAGCGTCGTCCTTCGTTTTCATGATCGCGACGAGATCGTCTAGTCCACCTGATTTGCCCGGCGACGTCGTCTGACTATTCCTGTCAAATCGTCACTGGGTGACGCTTCGGCGAGATCGGTGGGGCGTCTGCCCAGGCCGCGGCCGTCGCGACTGGAGGATCGTGCGGGATGCGGGGCCCGCTCGGCCAAGCTCCGGCCACCGCGCCGGATCCGGCCACCGATCGTGCCCAAGCGTCATGGGGTGACGAAATGGCAGGAAGGCGACCGGCGAACGGGTCGAACAACCGGCTGCTTGGCCACGCACACACCCGTACACTCAACCGATGCGCAGCCCCGGCGAGTACCCCGCTGTCGTCGAGATCGTGGTCGAGATCCCCCGCGGATCGCGCAACAAGTACGAGTTCGACGAGGCCGCCGGCGTCTTCCGGCTCGATCGCGTCCTGAGCAGCGCGGTCTTTTACAACTTCGACTACGGCTTCATCGAGGACACACGCGCCGGCGACGGCGATCACACGGACGCGCTTCTCGTCATCGACGAGCCGACGTTCACCGGTTGCCACGTGTGGGCCCGCCCGATCGGCGGGCTCGAGATGCGCGACGAGAAGGGCTTCGATTTCAAGGTGCTGTGCGTCGCGCTGGGCGACGCCCATCAGCAGCACATCGAGCGGCTCGAGCAGGTCCGCCCGCACCGCCTCGTCGAGATCGAGCATTTCTTCCAGACCTACAAAGCGCTCGAGGACAAGGCGGTCGATGTCGTCGGCTGGCGCGACCATGATGCCGCGCTCCAGGTGCTCCGCGACGATCGCACCGCGTGGCTGCGGGAGCGCGAGGCGTTGGCCGGGGCGCCTTGACGGAGCGGCGAGAGCGCTTCGGGGATCCCCACGCTGGCGTGCCGGGGCGACGCCTGTTCGTCGGCGTGCCGCTTCCCGAGGACGCGGCCGCGATCATCCGGGAGGTGGTGGACGAGGTCCGGGCGATGCCGTTGCCCGACGGCGCCCGTGACGTCCGTTGGGTCCGACTCGATGGGTTGCACCTCACGCTCCGCTTCCTCGGGCCGACGCCGGAGACGCTCGAGGCCCCGTCCATGGCAGCCGTCGAGGCCGTGGCGAGGGACGCGGCCGGCGCGATCCAGATCGAGCTCTCTGGCAGCGGCACCTTCCCGCCAGGTCGTCGGCCTCGCACGCTGTGGATCGGCGTCAGCGACGGGGTCGACGCCTTGTCCGAGCTTGCGGCGGCCACCGACGCAGCCCTCGTCGAAGCGGGCTGGCAGCCCGACGGCCGTCCGTTCCGACCGCACCTCACACTGGCTCGATCTGACGGCGTCGCAGCGGGTCGGATGGTTGCTGACCGTCTGGCCGCGGCCATGGCGGATCGACGGATTCGCGCGACGATCGACCAGGTCGGACTGTTCGAAAGCGTCACTGGCGGAGGCCCGGCCCGCTACGTGCCCGTCACGATACGGAACTTCGCCTAGGGCAAGGATCGGAACTACACGTGTACCATCTGATCGCCCCGGACCCGTCCTGACCGGGTCGACAGGAGTCTCCCCATCGCCGTGACAACCGCTCAGCGCGCCCGCTTCGTCCTGAGCCTCGGTGTCCTGAACCTCGTTCTCGCGACGATCGCGATCGGCATCGGCGGAGTCGGACTCCAGCAGCGATCGGAAGGCTCAGGGCAGGGGCCGGTCGCCGTCGTCACGACGCCGGCACCTGGCTCGACGAGCGTCGCGACGCCCAGCGAGCGGCCCGGTACGACGGGGGGCTCCGGCCAGCCTGTCGGATCCGTGGCGCCATCGCCGTCGACGTCTCCGGGATCCCCGATCTCGTCACCCGGCGCCGCGGCCTCGCCGACTCCGAACGTCGTTCCGGCCGGGACGCAGGGGCCAACGGCCAGCCAGCGACCGGCCGCGCCGCCGACGAGCGCGCCGACAGCTCGACCCACGGCGCGGCCGACCGCCAAGCCGACGCCGCGCCCCACGCCGAAGGCGACACCCAGGCCCACCCCGAAGCCGACCGTGTCGACGGCGCAGCCGCCGGGCGAGGTCAAGGCAAAGCCGCCATGCCCGACGGAGGGCGGACCTCCCCCCGGGCACAACAAGACGGCAGACCCGTATAGGCCGTGCAAGGACAAGGGCACGAGCAACGGGAACGGCTCCAACAGCGGGATCTTCCTGATCCTGCCCCTGCTTGCGACAGGCACCGCATACGTCGTCAGGCCGGAGCGGTTGCGTCCCCGGCGGCGCGCGCGCTAGGCTCGCCCTCCCGACCGCAGGCGTACCGGCGGCAGGCGCGACTGGAGGTTTGGATGGCGCCCTCGGATCCCCGACAGACGAAGTTCGTGCTCGATGAAAGCCGGATCCCGCGGTCCTGGTACAACATCGCGGCGGACCTCCCGGTCTCGCCGTCCCCGTACCTGCACCCGGCCACGTTCGAGCCGATCGGTCCCGCCGACCTCGCGCCGCTCTTCCCGATGGCCCTCATCGGCCAGGAGGTCTCGCAGGAGCGCGAGATCGAGATCCCAGAGCCCGTCCGGGACGCCTACCGCCTTTACCGGCCGAGCCCGCTCTACCGGGCCCATCGATTCGAGCGCACGCTCGATACGCCGGCGCACATCTACTACAAGTACGAGGGCGTCAGTCCGGCGGGCAGCCACAAGCCCAACACCGCGATCCCGCAGGCGTTCTACAACAAGGAAGAGGGCGTGGCGCGCATCGCCACCGAGACCGGGGCAGGCCAATGGGGCAGCGCGATGGCGTTCGCCGGCGCGCTGTTGGGCCTCGAGGTCAAGGTCTACATGGTCCGCGCGAGCTACGACCAGAAGCCCTACCGCCGGATCCTGATGGAGACCTACGGCGCCGAGGTCGTCGCCAGCCCGTCGCTGACGACGAACTACGGTCGGTCGGTCCTCTCGGAGGATCCCGATAGCCCGGGCTCGCTCGGCATGGCCATCAGCGAGGCGGTGGAGGACGCGGCGACCCGCGACGACACCAAGTACGCGCTCGGATCGGTCCTCAATCACGTGCTCCTGCACCAGACCGTCATCGGCCAAGAGGCGATCGAGCAGATGGGCATGGCCGGCGAATCGCCGGACGTCATCATCGGTTGCACCGGCGGCGGCTCGAACTTCGCGGGGCTCACCTTCCCATTCCTGGGGCGAAACCTGCGCGAGGGAGCCACCCATCGGATCATAGCGGTCGAGCCCGAGGCCGCCCCGAGTCTCACCCGGGGCGTCTACACCTACGACTTCGGCGATACCGCCAAGATGGCACCGGTGGCCAAGATGTTCACCCTCGGGCACGACTTCATCCCGGAGCCCATCCACGCCGGCGGCCTGCGGTACCACGGCATGTCGCCGCTCGTGAGCCTGCTCAAGGAGCACGGCGATATCGAGGCGCGCAGCGTGCACCAGCGTTCGAGCTTCGAGGCCGGAGTCACGTTCGCTCGTACGGAGGGCATCCTGCCGGCGCCCGAACCGACCCACGCCATCCGGGTCGCCATCGACGAGGCGCTCGCCGCCAAGGAGGCCGGCGAGGCCCGGGTCATCCTGTTCAACCTGTGCGGGCACGGTCATTTCGACCTTGCCGCCTACGAGCGCTACCTCGACGGGACGCTCGAGGACTATGAGTATCCACGCGAGAAGGTCGAGGCGGCGCTCGCGGGGCTGCCCGCCATCGGCTGATCGCCCAGGGGGTCGTCGGAACCGTGCCGCGTCTCGCTTGCTGGTCGTGTGGCCGCCAGATCTATACGGTGTCGCCACTCGAGTCGCTGTTCGCCGAGGAGCGGCGCTGCCCACGGTGTGGCGCGTACATGAACATCGAGCGGCGCGAGCGCGAACGGCGTGAGCAGCTGCGGCGGATGAATCCGCCCGATGACCCCGGCCCGCCGACGAACGACGGGGAGCGGCGAACGACCGATCGTCGGGTCCGCCGCCGGCGCGCCCCCAGCTGACGGACGCCAGCGGACGTATCACACCGCCCGACAACGGGGCGCCGGCACGGGCCGGCTGCGATACTCGGGCCCATGCGGATCGCGCTCCTCGGGCTCGGGCTGATCGGCGGATCCATCGCACGTGCTCTGCGTGAGCGCAGCCGGACGTCGCCCGCTGACCACATCAGTGCATGGACGCCGTCGGGCGACGGGCCGGCAGCGGCCGCGCGCGACGGCGTGATCGACGTCGCGGCTGCGAGCCCGGACGACGCGATCGCAGGCGCCGATCTCATCGTCCTCGCCGGCCCCGCACCAGTCTGCCTCGCGCAGCTCGACGACCTCGCCGGCGCCTGGCGCGGCGCTCTCGCGCCCGGGGTCGTCATCACCGACGTGGCCAGCACCAAGACAGCCATCGTGCTTCGGGCGACCGCGCTCGGTCTCCGGTTCGTGGGTGGCCATCCGATGGCAGGGCGCGAGACTAGCGGCTACGGCGCGTCGAGCGCGGACCTGTTCGTCGACCGGCCCTGGGTCATCGTCCCGAGCGCCGACGAGGCGGCCGTAGACCGTGTAGAGGCCCTCGCGACGGCCACCGGAGCGCGACCCCTGCGGATGACCGCGGCGGTCCATGACGAGGCTGTCGCCGCGATCTCGCACCTGCCCCTGGTCGTCGCCGCCGCCCTCGTGGAGACGGTCGCCGGTGGCAGCTCGGCCGATCGTGAGCACTGGGCGATCGCGACCGCGCTCGCGTCCAGCGGCTGGAGGGACATGACCAGGCTGGCTCGTGGCGACGTCGCGATGGGCACGGGGATCGTGTCGACCAACGCGCCGGCGATCGCCTTGAGGATCCGCGACCTCATCGGCGTGCTCGAGGCCTGGCTCGCGGAGCTGGAGCGCCCAGGCGGGCCGAATGAAGCCGAGGTGGCCGAGCGCCTGCGCGCCGCCCGCGAGAGGCTGGAGGCGATGGCGTGAGTCACGCGCCATCCGGCGAGCGTGTCCTCGTCGTGCCGCGGGGGCTCGTCCCCGACGGCGCCGACTGGTACGGCCTCCGCACGCATGACATCGACGACTTCCTCGAGATCCTCGCGGCCCATGCCCGCTTCGAGCCGCGCGCCGAGATGGAACAGGATCCCGAGTTCAAGCAGATCATCCCGTACGTCGTCCTGCGCGACGGCGATCGCTACTTCCTGATGCGCCGCACTCGAGCCGGCGGCGACGTTCGACTGCACGACCGCTGGTCTATCGGTGTCGGCGGTCATCTGAACCCGGGCGACGACGGGTTGACGGGCGGGCTGCAGCGGGAATGGCGCGAGGAGCTCGTCGCCGATTTTGAGCCGGCGTTCACGCCGTTCGCGCTCCTCAACGACGACACGACCGACGTCGGCGCGGTCCATCTCGGCGTCGTCGTCCTGGCCGATGCCGGCGGGCGGCCGGTCGCCGTCCGCGAGACTGACAAGCTGTCGGGCGCGTTCGCCTCACCGGCCGAGGTCGCGGACGGCTCCGAGTACCTCGAAACGTGGAGCCGCATCGTGTTCGACGCGCTCGAGGCGACCTCGGTCGGTCCGGGGCGCACGTGATCCGACGCCTAGCGGGTGCCACCGGTGCGGCGCTGGTTTCCGCTGTGACTCTCCGGTTCGTCGGGCGACGCGCCGCGGAGGGGCTGCTCACCGCTCCCCGCGTCGGACCCGATGAGGGCCGACTCGTGTCGGACCTCGACGCACTCGGGGGCGAGGTCATCCGGTTCCGGTCCCGGGACGGGCTGCGACTCGCGGGCCGCTGGCTCCCGGCCGACCCCGAGGACGCGTCGTGGACGACGGATCCGCACGAAGCGATCCTGCTGCTCCACGGCTACACGGGGTCGATCGCGCCGGATCTGGTCGAATACGGACCGTTCCTGCGCCACACGGCGAACGTGCTGGGCATCGACTTCCGCGGCCACGGAGACTCCGATCCCGGCCCGTCGACGTTCGGGATGCTCGAAGTCGAGGACGTCGCTGGTGCCCTGTCATGGCTCGGCGAGCGGGGCGTCACACGCGTGGCGCTGATGGGGACGTCGATGGGCGGCATGGCGGCGATCGCCTCGGTCGCCATCCTTGGCGACGGCAGCCTGGCGGCCGCGGACATGGATCCGTCGCCGACATATGCGCCGGTGGATGCCCCACGGCCGGCGATCGTCGCGGTCGTCGCCGATTCGACGCCGCCCGAGGCCGAGATCCCGGTCGCCAATCGCATACGAACGCCGTTCCGCCGATTCCTGGCGGCGCGCGTCTTCGACGCCGCGGCGCGGCGCCTGGGCGCCGATCCGCGCGAGATCGAACCCGGACGAGTGATCGGCCTCGTCGAACCCGTCCCGCTCCTGCTCATCCACGGCGACGCGGACGCGACCGTGCCGCTCGCCGACGGGCAGCGGCTGGCCAGCCTGGCCGGTCCATCGGCCCAACACTGGGTCGTCGATGGCGCCGATCACAGCCAGGCGCATGCCATGGCGGGGCAGGACTATGAGCGCAGGGTCGTGGACTTCTTGCGGGTGGCGTTCCGCCGCTCGCGTGGGGACGATCTGCTCAGCCAGGAGCGCGACCTATAATCGCTGCGCCGGGGTGGCTGTCGGTGTCCCGGTACCCGGCGCGATTCCCGTGGAGGACTGATGGCCGCCAAGATCCTCGTCGTCGATGACGATCCAAACGTCCAGCGACTGCTGCAGTACACGCTGAAGCAGGAGGGATACGACGTCGTCATCGCCGGGGACGGCGCAGAGGGTTTTCGGCAGTGGGGTGCGGAAGCGCCCGACCTCGTGCTGCTCGACGTCATGCTGCCCAAGCTCGACGGCTATCAAGTCGCGCAAAAGATCCGCGAGCAGGAAGCGGGCGCCAGCCACGTCCCGATCATCATGCTCACCGCCGAGCGGGAGGTCGAGCAGAAGGTCCGCGGCCTGCGCGCGGGTGCGGACGATTACCTCATCAAGCCGTTCCACCCTGCCGAGCTGCTGGCCCGGATCAAGAGCCTCCTCGCCCGGTTCGCGCCGCGAGACACGCTGCTCGCCCGGCCGCCGATGGGGCGGATCCTCGCGTTCTACGGCGCCAAGGGCGGCGTCGGGACGACGACCATCGCCATCAACGCGGCGATCGCGTTCCACCGCGAGCTCGGGCGCAAGGTCTGCCTCGTCGATGGCAACCTGCAGTTCGGCGACCACCGCGTGTTCCTCGACCTCGGGCTCGACAAGAAGAGCATCGTCGACATCGTGACCGCGCCGTCGATCGACGCGGACCTCATCCGGAACGTGATCGTCAAGCACGAGTCCGGGATCGACCTTCTCCTGGCGCCGCCGTCTCCGGAGACCGCCGAGCTGGTCCGCCCCGAGCATCTGCCGTTCATCGCAGACCAGCTCTCGTCGATGTACGACTACATCATTCTCGACGTCGACAAGCGACTCGACGATGTCAACCTCGGCGTGTTCGAAGCGGCAGAGGTGGTGTTCGTCGTGATGACGGCCGACCTGTCGTGTCTCAAGAACGTCCGCCTCATCCTCGAGACGATGCATCACCTCGGGTATCCGCCAGACAAGGTCCAGCTGGTGCTCAACCGCTCGAATGCGTTCACCGGCATCAACGTGAAGAACGCCGAGGGTGCGTTGCGCCGGACCATCGACCACCAGGTCGTGAACGAATACCGCGGCGCCATCAGCGCCCTCAACTCCGGCGCCCCATTCATGTTCACCAAGGCGGATTCCCCGCTCGGCGCGTCGCTGCTGCAGTTCGTGCGCGGCGTCGATAAGGTCGCGGCGGCGGCCCTGGCGCAACCGGTCGGCGCTCGCTGATCGAGAGCCCTTGACGTCGGCGGCGGCTCGCCGGTGTCCTCGTGGTGCGCCCCAGGTGATCGCCCGATAAGTCAGGGGTGAGCGGCCGCCGGTAGGGTGCCCACATGCTGGCCGTCGTCCCGTCCGCCACGTTGCACGGTCTCGACGGCCGGTCCATCCGCGTCGAGGTCGACGTCGCGCCCGGCCTGCCAGGCTTCACGGTCGTCGGTCTGGGCGACACGGCCGTGCAGGAAGCGCGTGAGCGCGTCCGCGGCGCGATCCGGAACGCCGGGTTCGCCTTCCCGCCGCGCCGCCTCACGGTCAACCTTGCGCCGGCGGAGCTGCGCAAGACGGGTGCGTCGCTCGATCTGGCCATCGCCATCGGGATCCTTCTGGGCTCCGAGCAAGTGCGTGCCGGCCCGCTCCCCGTCGCCCTCCTCGGCGAGCTCGGCCTCGACGGCGAGGTGCGCCCTGTGCCGGGCATCCTGCCGATGGTGGCCGCGCTCGCGGGGCGTCGGATCGGACGGGTCGTGGTCGCCCCCTCGGCCGTTGACGAGGGGCGTCTCGTCGACAGTATCGACGTCGTCGGCGCTGCCAGCCTGGCCGATGCCGCGGAGCTCGTTCGCGGTCGCCGGCCACGCCGCGTACCGGTGGCGATGCCGCGCGTGACGATCACGGGACCGGCGGGCGCCTCGGCGGACCTCGGTGCACGACCGGCAGCGACCGTGCCGGCCCCATCCGTGCCCGACCTGGCGGAGGTGCGCGGGCAGGTCGAGGCGCGCCGCGGACTCGAGATCGCCCTCGCCGGCGGGCACGGCCTGCTGCTCACCGGGCCGCCGGGCGTGGGCAAGACGCTGTTGGCGCGGACGATCCCCGGTCTTCTTCCGCCGCTCGATGACGCGGCAGCGCTGTCGGTGTCGATCGTGGCCTCGGCGGCAGGCGAGGGACCGATCACATCACTGCGCCGGCAGCCGCCGTTCCGCACGCCGCACCACACGTTGTCGTACGCGGCCATGGTCGGTGGTGGACCGACTCTGTCCCCGGGCGAGATCACGCGTGCCCATCAGGGCGTGCTTTTTCTCGACGAGCTGGCCGAGTTCGATCGGGACGTCCTCGAGGCGCTCCGTCAGCCGCTGGAGGAGGGCCGGATCCTCATCGCGCGGGCCGGCCGGGTCATGACCTTCCCCGCACGCTTCCAGCTCGTGGCTGCGATGAACCCGTGCCCGTGCGGGTTCGCCGGGTCCTTGCCCGAGGATCGTTGCCGGTGCACGATCGGCGAGATCGATCGCTACGCGAGGCGGGTCTCGGGGCCGTTGCGGGACCGGCTCGACCTGTGGGTGTCTATGCCGCGCGTGCCGGCAGCGACGCTCGTCGGCGCCACCGACCCGGAGGACTCGGCGACTGTCGCGGGCCGGATAGCCGTGGCGCGAGCATGGGCCGCGCTCGACCGTGGCCGGTCGAGCGGTCGGCTGCGTGGGCCACTCCTGCGTCGTGCGTGTCGCATGTCGGCGGTGACGACACGACGCGTCGCCGAGCTCGCCGATGCGGAGTCGGCCAGCGGGCGTGGCACGGAGCGGCTCATGCGGGTCGCACGTACGATCGCCGACCTCGCCGGCTCACCGACCGTCGAGATCGGCCATCTCGATGAGGCGGCCTGGTATCGATCGCCCGTCACACGACCGCTCGGGGCGCTGGCGTCCTGATGAGCCTCGGTGTCGGACGGATGCTAGGCGCAACCATGGCCATGGACGCGGACCCCTACGCGCCGGAGCGCGACGCGTGGGCGGTCCTCGCGTCGGTGCACGGTCTCGGGCCGATCGGCTTCGCCGCCCTGCTGGCGTGCTACGGCTCCGCTCAGGACGTGCTCGCGGTTGCGTCCGAGCCCGCTGGTGTCGAGCGGCTTATCGCGACGCCGGGTGCCGAGATCGCCCGCCGCGATCGGCCGATCCTCGAACCCGTCGCCCAGGCCATCGCCGAGGCCGCGCAAGGCGCGGATCGCATCGTGGGACGGCTTCGCGCGCTCGGGGTGGGCGTGGTCACGGTCGAGGAACCGTCGTACCCGGCACGCCTCGCCGCGATCGCGATGCCGCCGCACGTCCTGTACCTCCGCGGCCGGCACGCCGCGATGTCGCGCGCACGGGCGGTCGCGGTCGTCGGCACGCGACGCCCCACCGGGGCGGGACGGTCAACGGCCGTCCGGATCGCCACGGCGCTGGCGGCCGCCGACGCGACGGTCGTGTCCGGATTGGCCTTCGGGATCGATGGAGCCGCTCACGAGGCGACGCTGCGAGCGAGCGGCACAACCGTCGCTGTCATCGGTGGCGGCCATGCCCGCGTGGGTCCTGCCGCGCACACGCGTCTCGCGGAGGCGATCGTCGCAAGCGGCGGCGCCGTCGTGTCCGAGCTGGCCCCCGACGTCCCGCCGTCGACGGGCACATTCCCGCGGCGGAACAGGATCATTAGCGGGCTGACCGACGCGACGGTCGTGGTCGAGGCGCCCGCGAAGTCCGGGGCGCTCATCACCGCGTCCTGGGCGCTCGAGCAGGGTCGGGCATGCTTCCTCGTGCCCGGCCAGATCGACAGCCGGACGGCAGCCGGCTGTCTGGCGTTCCTGCGCGAATTCCCGGAGGTCACTCATATCGTGGCGGGGGTCCCGCAGCTCATCGCCGATCTCGGCTACGCGGGCGCCGCGGAGTCGGATCGCGACGCCCTGGCGGCGGCGACATCGCAGGACCTCGGCCGCACCGAAGCGGCGGTAGCACGCGGCCTCGTCAACGGCCATGCCACGGTCGACGAGCTCGTCGCGACGACGGATCTGCCGGTCGCGACCGTCCTCGCGGCGCTCACGCTGCTCGAGCGCCGGGGGCTCACCAGCGGGGCTCACGGTCGTTACAGACCGGCCGGTACGCTTGTCGGTGAGCAGACCGCGTTCTGGGCTGGAGCCACTCGAGGACGGTCCGGTGCGGTTGCCCGCCCTGGGCACCCGGTGCTACCCTGACCGGCGCATCCGCCCCAGCGTGATGCGGGCGACCATGCGGGACCCCCATCCCCGTCGCTCCCCTGGATTGCAGCCGGGTTCTGTATTGCGGAAGTACCTCGTCGCGATCCTGGCCGTCCCCGTCCTGCTCGGCGTGTACGCAGCGTCGCTGCTCGGCCGGTCACGGTACGTGCGCGGCGGCGTCGCGATCGGACTCGGCGCTGTGGTGGCCCTCGGAGCGATGTCCTTCGCCCGGCCGAGCCTGACGACGGCCTCGCCGGTCAGCGACATCGTGCCACTCACCCAGGCGGCATTCCGGACGGCGGTCAGCACGAACTTCGACCTCTTGTCACCTGCGACGATCATGTTCAGCACGCCGATGGAGCGCGAATCGGTCGAGGCGGCGGTGTCCGTCGAACCCGCCGTCGGGGTGTCGCTCCAGTGGAACGCCGACGGCACGAGCGTGGCGATCGTCCCGACCGAGCACTGGGCGCCGTCGACGTACTACACGGTCACCGTCGGCTCGGGCGCACTCGCAACCACCGGGCGGCCGATGACCCAGCCGGCCCGCGCTGCATTCCTGACCCGTGAGGCCGCGTCTGCTGCTGTCGCGGCGACCTCCAAGGTCGAGAAGCGCGTCGCGATCGACTCATCGTTCACCGTGGCCTTCGATCACGCGGTCGACCTTGGGTCGGTCGCCGGAGCGATCAAGATCGAGCCGGCCCTCAGCGGCGCCCTGACGCGAACCACCAACGCGGCCGGCCTGCCGACGTACACGTTCACTCCGGCCCAGCCGCTCCTGCCCGATACGCGCTACAAGCTGTTCGTGGCCGGTGCCCGGGACGCGGCCGGCGTCGAAGTGCCACCGATCGCGATGGCGTTGCGCACCGTGAAGGCCCCGGCCGTCGTCCGTTTCCGGCCTCAGGCGTCTACGACCAACGTCGCCCGTGACGCCGGGATCTCGGTGCGGTTCACGCAGTCGATGAACCGGGTCGCGACGAAGAACGCATTCAGCGTCACGATCGACGGCAAGGCGATCGCCGGCAAGGTCACGTTCGCGGAGAACGACTCGGTCCTCATCTTCGACCCCTCGTCGAACCTCCCGTACGGCGCCTCGGTCGTGGCGACGGTCGCCGCGACAGCCAAGAGCGCCGACGGCGTGTCGATGGGCGTAGCCACGAAGGGCACGTTCAAGGTGGTCAAGAAGGCGGCGGTCAAGCGCGCGATCAGCTCCGGCGGGGGCGGTGGCGGTGGCGGCGGTGGCGGCGGATCCGTGGGCGGCGGCACCTGGGGCGCCGTCGAGCGCTACTACCTCGACCTGATGAACTGCACGCGGACCGGCGGTCTCGTGACATCCGGCGGAGACTGCAGCAGCCCGGGTGGGCGCAGCGTGGCGCCCCTCAAGCTCGACGCCGGGATTAGCACCAAGGTCGCGCGCCCGTACGCAAAGAAGCTGGCCGTCAACAACATGTGTACCCATTTCAGCGGTGGCAACCCAGGCGACCGTTTGCGCCGCGCGGGGTACAGCAGCTATCGCTGGGCAGAGAACCTCGGGTGCCGGTCAGGCAACCCGTACAGCGCGGTCCTGGGCAGCCATCGCTACTTCCAGAGCGAGCGGTCGTGGAGCCCACAGGGCGGCCACTACGTGAACCTGATGAATGGCGCCTACGATCGTGTTGGGATCGGCGTGTGGGTGTCGGGCGGCCGGGTGCGCCTGGTCGTCGACTTCTACCACCCGTAAGGGGACCATCGGGCTAGTCCCGTCCCGCCGGGCACGGCGCACGATGCACCCATGCTCCGAAATGCTGTCCTGCACCTCGCCAACGAGCAACCGCTCCTGGCCGACCTGTTCGAGATGCCGACCTCAGGCGACGTGACCGTGCGCCTCACGAATCTCCGCACGCTCGATGGCAAACGGCCGATCTTCGTCGACGACCTGAAGTCGGTCTTCGTGTTCCCGTACCATCGCGTCACGTTCATCGAGATCCCACCGCAGGCAGCCCTCTCCGCCGAGATGGGCGACGCCCTCCCGGTGCCCGTGGCGGTCGGTGCCTCCGGGCCGGATGACGCAGCGGAGGCCGCCGACGACGGCGAGCTCGAGATCGACGAGGACTTCCTCCGCCGGATCCGCGAGGTCTGAGCGCGCCCTTCGGGCGCGTCCCGGAGCATCCCTCGACCGCCACGCGCCAGATACGGGTACGTGAAGAACCCGGTGCTACACTCCCGGCCGTGTCCAAGAACCTCGTGATCGTCGAGTCGCCTGCGAAGGCGCGGACGATCGAGCGCTATCTGGGCGACGACTACCGTGTCCTCGCCTCCTATGGCCATGTCCGCGATCTGCCCGAGAACCCGGGCAAGGGCAAGTTCGGCGTCGACGTCGACCATGAGTTCGAGCCCGAGTACGTCATCAACGAGGACCGCCGCAAGCAGGTCAACGACATCGCCAAGGCCGCCAAAGGGTCGGATCTCGTGTACCTCGCGACCGATCTCGACCGTGAGGGCGAGGCGATCGCGTGGCATGTCGCTGAAGCAGCGCACGTCCCGTCCGAGAAGACGCGGCGCGTGACGTTCAGCGAGATCACCGAGCCGGCCATCCGCGAGGCATTCGCCCACCCGCGCGGGATCGACCAGAACCTGGTCGATGCGCAGCAGACCCGCCGGATCGTCGATCGCCTCGTCGGCTACACGCTCAGCCCGCTGCTATCGCGCAAGGTCCGCGGCGGGCTGTCGGCCGGGCGCGTGCAGTCTGTCGCGGTCCGTCTGGTCGTGGAGCGCGAGCGCGAGATCGAGGCGTTCACCGCGCGCGAGTACTGGACGATCGAGGCGATCCTCGCGACGGCCGCCGGCGACACGTTCGCCGCCGAGCTCGTCCGGATCGACGGCGAGCCACTCGTCCTGGCCGACGAAGCCACCACCGAACGGCACGCTACGGCGCTACGCGACGCCCACCCGGTCGTCCGGAAGATCGGTGTACGGACCCAGAAGCGGTCGCCCGCGCCGCCGTTCACCACGTCCACCCTCCAGCAGGAGGCCAGCCGCAAGCTGTCGTTCAGTCCCAAGCGGACGATGTCGATCGCGCAGCGGCTGTATGAGGGCGCAGACACGCCGGACGGCCACGTCGGGCTGATCACCTATATGCGGACCGACTCGACCGCCATGGCCGGCATCGCGATGGGCGAGGCCCGCGACGTCATCGCCGCGCGCTACGGTGACCCGTTCACGATGCCCAAGGGCCGGGTCTACAAGACGACCTCGAAGGGCGCCCAGGAGGCGCACGAATCCATCCGGCCGACGAGCTTCCGGCGCGACCCGGACTCGCTGGAGGGGACGCTCAAGCCCGAAGAGCTGCGGCTGTACCGGCTCATCTGGCAGCGCGCGCTCGCCTCGCAGATGGCGCCCAAGGAGCTCGAGACCACGACCGTCGACCTGGCCGACGGCCCGTACGAGCTGCGGGCGACGTCCACGCGGACCCTGTTCGAGGGGTTCGCCCGGGTGTACACCGAGGGTCGCGACGACGCCGATGCCGACGACGAGGACGTGGCGCTGCGCCTCCCGACGCTCGCCGAAGGCGACCGGACGGATGTCCGCGAGGTCTCGCCGACCCAGCACTTCACCGAGCCGCCGCCGCGCTTCACCGAGGCGACGCTGATCAAGGCGCTCGAGGAACACGGCATCGGTCGGCCGTCGACATACGCAGCGACGATCTCGACGATCATCGATCGCGGCTATGTCCGGGTCGACGAACGTCGTCTCCATCCGGAGCCCGTCGCCGGGATCGTGACCGACCTGCTGGTGGAGCATTTCGGCGATTACGTGGATCTCGCCTTCACGGCCCGGATGGAGGAGGAGCTCGACGAGATCGCCCGCGGCGAGCGAGCGTGGGTCCCGCTGCTCCAGGCGTTCTATCCGCCGCTCCG
>DASTIG010000262.1:0-10038 GCA_035717785.1 Candidatus Limnocylindrales bacterium | reverse complement strand
GTCGAGTTCTTCGAGCTCCGCATGCCGGACAGGTAGCCCTGGCGGCAGGATCCGCGGAGGCCGTCGCCGCGTATCGTTAGGCGATGGGGCCCGACCGATCCCGCCGGTTCATGGTCGCCGTGGCGATCATCGCTGCGGTCGCCGCGTGCGGCGGTCCAGCGCCATCGGGAAGCCCCACCACGACCGAGACTGCGAGCGCCAACCCCTCTCCGGCTACCGCGAGCGTCGCTCCAACGGCGTCCCCGAGGAGCGATCACCCGATCGCGTCGACCGGCTCCCTCGCCGTTCGCGCCCCCGATGGCTCGCTGTCGATCGTCGACGCCGATGGGAAGCAGACCCTGCTGTCCGACGCCGCCGACGGAACGTACGGGTTCCCGACATGGTCACCCGACGGCTCGCGGATCGCGGCCGTCCGCGCCAGCGGGACGGGCACCGAGGTCGTCATGTTCGAGGAGGCGTCGTCCGGCGGCCCGGTCGAGCCCGTCGTCCTGCTCCACAACGAGCAGATCGCGCCTTTTTACCTGTTCTGGGCGCCCGACGGCGAGGCCGTGTCGCTCCTCGCCACCGAGGGCGATGTCCTCGCGTTGCGTATCGCGCCGACCGACGGGAGTGCCCCGGTCGACGGCAGCGGGCCGGGCGCCACGGTCCGCACAGGCAACCCGTTCTACTACGACTGGATCGGGCGGGACCGGCTGATCGCGCACATCGGGGTCGGTCCGGAGGCATTCCTCGGCGAGATCGGTCTGGACGGCGTCGCCACGGGCGAGGCGCTGACCGACCCTGGGGAGTTCCGCTCGGCCGTTGTGAACCGGGACCAGACATCGATCGCGTTCGTCCGTGGTCCTAGTCGCACGGAGAGCGCCATCGTGGTCGCGGCGCGTGACGGGTCGAGCGAGCATGCGATGACCGTTTTCGGCCCGTCGGCGATGGCGTTCGACCCGACAGGCACGACGCTCGCGACGATCGGCCCGAACGAACCGGTCCCACCTGACGTCGGCTTCCCCATCGGTCCGCTGCGCCTCATCGATGCGGCTTCAGGCGAGGTCCGGACTCTGCTCGACGGCTTCGTCGTCGGCTTCTGGTGGTCGCCCGATGGTCAAACGATCGCCGCGCTCCGGGTGCAGCCGGCCATCGGCTCGGCATCGGGCGCGAGCCCGGCGCCCTCCCCCACGCCGGTCGACAACGAACCTCGCCTGGTGTTCGTCGATGTGGCGAGTGGCAGGGTCCGATCGCAGCCCGTCGTCCAGCCCGGACAGCGCTTCGTCGACACGTTCCTGATCTACTTCGACCAGTACGCCCTGAGCCATCGGATCTGGGCACCGGACAGCTCGTCGTTCCTCCTACCGGAGGCGCTCCCCGACGGGTCGACCCAGCTGACAGTCCGTTTCCCGGACGGCGAGCCGCCGGTCGCCCTGGAAGGCGACATCGGATTCTGGAGCCCATAGCGGGTCCGTTTGCCGGCGGCGCGAGCCGCTAGAGCTGCGCGATCACCCCGAGTGAGACCCGGAAGCCCGCACGCCGTTGAAGAGGTGGCATCATCGTGCATTGTCCCAGCGGGGCGTCGGCCGGGAACCAGCGGACCCACTCCTCGTTGAATTCGTCGAAGTCGGTCGGGTCCTTCAGCGACCAGTTCGCCCACACGACCTTCTCGAGCGAGCTCCCGACGCCTTCGAGCCGGTCGCTCAGGTTGGCCATGCAGAGGCGGGTCTGATCCTTGACTGATCCCGTGACGACCTGGCCCGTCTCGTGGTCGACCGGTCCGATCGACGAAACGTAGACCATGCCGCCCGCGACGACCGTGCGACCGTCGCCGACCGGCACGGCCGTAAGCTCGGCTTGTGACGAGGTTCGCGCGCCGAACCGGCTCTTCTTGGGTCGTGTCGGGTTGGCGGGGTCCTCGGGCGGGATGCCGAACTCGCCGGGAGGCAGCTCGACACCGGCCCGCTTGAACTGGCCCATGAAGCTCGGGCGGATGCCGGTCGGCTTCAAGGCGCCTTCGATCTTGCCGTCCTTGTACCCGGTCTGGACGAACGTGAAGATGTCCTGGGTGAGGATCTCGTCGTCCTCGATCCCGTAGATCTCGGTGATATTGATGATCTTGCGCGAGCCGTCCTTGAGCCGCGCCGTGTGCACGATCAGGTCGACGGCCGACGCGGTCTGCTCGCGGATCGCCCGCAGCGGCAGCTGGTAGCCGGTCATAAGGACCATCGTCTCGAGACGGCGGAGCATGTCTTTGGGGCTGTTGGCGTGGCCGGTCGACAGCGACCCGTCGTGGCCGGTCGTCATCGCCTGGAGCATGTCGAGCGCCTCACCCGCACGGCACTCGCCGACGATGATCCGGTCGGGTCGCATGTGCATCGCGTTGCGAAGCAGGCTCCGGATCGTGATCTCGCCCTCGCCTTCGAGGTTGGGCGGCCGCGACTCGAGCGTGATGACGTGATCCTGGCGGAGCTGGAGTTCGGCAGCGTCCTCGATCGTGACGATCCGTTCGTTATTGGGGATGAACGACGACAGCACGTTGAGCGTCGTGGTCTTGCCGGACCCGGTGCCACCGGACACGAACAGGTTGAGACGCGCCTCGATGCACGCGTGGAGGAAGTCGAACATGTCGGGCGTTGCCGTGCCGAACTTGATCAGATCGTCGACCGTGTATGGCGTCTGGGCGAACTTCCGGACGGTGATGACCGGACCGACCAGCGACAACGGCTCGATGACGGCGTTCACGCGCGACCCGTCGGGCAGACGCGCATCCACCCGCGGGCTGCTCTCGTCGATGCGCCGGCCAAGCGGGGTGATGATCCGATCGATGACGCGCAGGACGTGCTCGTCGTTGAGGAAGACGCTATCGATGCGCTCGATCTTCCCGCGCCGTTCGATGTAGATGTGGCTCGCGCCGTTGACCATGACCTCGGTGATGCTGGGGTCGGCGAGCAGCGGCTCGAGCGGCCCGAAACCGGTGACGTCGTGGACCATCTCGCCGACCAGGCGCGACCTCTCCTCGCCGGTGACGGCGAACCCGAACTGGCCGATCACGCGATCGACCAGCCCTTCGATCTTGCCTTGGACCTCGGTCTCCTTCGCGTCGAGTAGCGTCGCGAACGCGCCCACGACCTCGGCCTGCAGACGCAGCCGGACTTCGCGGATGAGGTCGTCACGGACAGGCGCCGGCGCAGGCCTCAGGCCGCTCTGCACCGCGTGCGCCATCGGCACGGGAGCCAGGGGCCGCGATTCGTCAGTGAGGACCGGCGACACCGACTGCGCCGCGACGAGGGCAACATCGGCGGGCTGCGTTGCGGGAGACTCGGTGTCAGGGGCTTCGGTCCCGGGCGGTGCCGCCGCGGCCGCTTCCGAAGCCTTGATCGCTTGCTGCGCGCGCTCCATCCGTTGAAGCAGCGACATGAACGGGACCTCCCCCTTTGAGGCTGAGCCGAACATCCGGTTTGCGTCGCCGGGCGTGTCCCGACGGTTCTGGGTACTACTGAGGATAGGCCAATCTTCCTACGCGGCGGGTTGCGCGAGCGCACCAAACAGCGGGAATGCGTTGCTCCGGGGAGACTCGTCGCCCGGTTAGGTGCAGCCTGATGTGGTTATCCCTCATGGAAGACGCTACGGCACGACAACGACCTTGCCCCGTGCGAGCCCGTCGTTGACGTGGCGGAGCGCCTCGACGACTTCGGTCAGCGGGTAGCGGCGATCGATGAACGGCTTGAGCTTGCCGGCGGCGATCAGCTCCTTGAGCTTGTCCACGTCGGGCGGGTTGAACGGCTTCCACCACAGCACGAGTCCCGAGTAGCGGTCACTAGCGAGCGACAGCAGCGGACCCAACAGCATCGCCTTGAGGATAGGTCCCGACGTCCCGCCGAGCGTGACGTACACGCCGTTGCGGCGGAGGGCGCGGCGCGCACGGAGGATCGACTGGTGGGAGTCGGTGTCGAGGATCCAGTCGTATCGTTCGCCGGCCGTCGTGTAGTCGACCTGCGTGTAATCGATCACGTGGTCTGCGCCGAGGGAGCGGACGAAGTCCACCTTGGACGTGCGGCACGCGCCGGTCACCTCGGCGCCCATCCACTTGGCGATCTGGACCGCGAACGGACCGACGTTGCCCGACGCGCCGTTGATCAGCACCTTGTCGCCAGGCTGGGGCGTTCGGCCCTTGCGGAGTCGGAGGCCCTGGAGGGCAAGGATCGCCGAGTGTGGGAGCGTCGACGCGTCCTCGAAGCTCATGCCGGCCGGCATCGATTCGAACTTCTTCTCCGGTGCTGATACGAACTCGGCGAATGTGCCCCCGTCGTTGCCGAAGAGATCGGCGAACACCTCGTCGCCCGGCTTGAACCGCGTCACCTCCGGTCCGACAGCTTCAACCACGCCGGCGACGTCGATCCCGACGCTGGTGTTCCTCGGTGCTCGCAAGCCGATGAACAAGCGCACGAACCCTGGCCGGGGCGTCAGACCGTCGAGGTCGGCCCGGTTCACCGACGCCGCGCGCACCCGGACGAGCACCTGGTCGCCGGTCGGGACAGGACGCTCGACTTCCCGCACCTCGACGACCTCCGGTGGCCCGTAACGCTCGCAGATCGCGGCCTTCATGACGGCTTCTCCCAGACTGAGACGTGTTGTCGGCTCTCGCTTGTGAACGCCTCACGCTGCCAGCCCTCCCAGCGCTCGCGCAGGCGTAGGCCTGCCATCTGCGCCATCAGGTCGAGCTCGGCCGGCCAGACATAGCGGAACGGCGCCGCGAATCGCTCGAGGCGGCCCTCGCCGGTCCAGAAATGGTGCGAGATGAGCCCTTGGTTCGCCACGTCATATTCATCGATACCCCAATGGGTCTCACTCGCGTCGAAGACCTGGAAGCGCTCGCCGGGCGGCAGGCGCTGCAGACCCGGCACCCCGACTTCGATGACGAAACGGCCGCCCGGTTCGAGGTGTGAGGCCACGTTTGCGAAGCAGGCCACTTGGGCGTTCTGGGTCGTCAGATTCATGATCGTGTTGGCGACGAGATAGGCGAGTCGGAAGGGCCCGTCAGCCTTGGCCGTCGAGAAGTCGCCGATCGTGACCGCGATCGCGTCTCCTCCGGGCTTCGCGCGGAGCCGCGCTGTCATCGCTTTGGACAGCTCGATCCCGTGGACCTCCACGCCGCGTGCGGTCAGAGGCAGTGCGATCCGCCCTGTGCCGATGCCGAGCTCGAGGGCGCGCCCATTGCCAGCGAGTGCGGCGAGGAAGTCGACCATCGGATCGACGATCGCACGCTCGGCCAGATCCGCCCAGGTCGTGTCGAACCTGGCTGCGACACGCTCGTCGAAGTAGCCGTCCTCGTCGCGCATCGGCCCAATCTACTCGCTAGCTGCGCGGGACTTCTCGACGCACGTTCCGGGGGTCCTTGCCGAGGTCGAAGCCCTTGTAGGCGGCCTGGCGGACCAGGCCGTCGCCGGTCCAGCCGGCGAACTCGGCGCGGATGACGAGCTCTGGTCGGAGCCACAGGGCGTTCTTCGAGACCGGACGCGGCGGGGGCGATGCGAACGGGGGCTGGTCCGCGGCGAGCGGCGCCATCGCCGCGAGCAACTCGCCACGCCTGTCCTGCGTGAACCCGGCACCGACCTTGCCCGCGTACTGCAGCGCGCCGTCCTCGTAGACGCCGACGAGGAGCGCCCCAAGATCGACCGCGGACCCGGAGCCGCGCGTCCAGCCACCGACGACGAGCTCCTGCTCAGGCCGGATCTTGACCTTCTGCCAGGTCATCGCGCGCTTCCCCGGAAGGTACGGCGCGCGGCGGTCCTTGGCCATGATCCCCTCGAGACCGCGCGGCTTGGCCGCTTCGAAGAACGCGATCCCCTCCCCCGCGATGTCCTCGCTGAGCCGCACGCGCGGATCGGGGCGAAGGACGTCGGCGAGGAGTCGGCGACGGACCTCGAGGGGTTCGTCGAGCAGCGACCGCCCGTCGAGAAACATCAGGTCGAAGACCTCGTACACGAAGGGGTTGGCGGTGCCACCCCGCGCCCGGCCCTTGATCCGCTCCTGGAGCAGCGCGAAGGCGGGCTCGCCACGGTCGTCGAGCGCGATGACCTCCCCGTCGACGATGGCTTGCCTTGCGGAGATCCAGGTCGGAGGCTCCAGGAACGGCCCGAAGTATCGCGTCGCGTCCTGCTGTCCCCGAGTCCACAGCCGGACATCGGCTCCGTCCACGACCGTCTCGACGCGGAACCCGTCCCACTTGATCTCGAACGTCCAGTCGGGGTCGTCGAACGGCGCAGCGACGAGTGTCGCAAGCATCGGCGGGATGAAGTCCGGCATCTTGTCAGGCAAGGCGATCGTCCCTCTGGGCCATCGACGCATTTCTGAGCAGGAAGTCGGTCACGGCCTTGGCACATCGGTCGAGATCGTCCAGCCACGGGCTGTGGCCCGCGTCGGGCATGACGTCGAGCTCCGCGTTTGGGATCCGTGCGACCAGCTCCCGCGCGACGTCCGGACCGCCGAACACATCCTGGCCTCCCCAGATGAATAGCGTTGGGCAGGTCACCTTTGACAGCATCTCATCGGTGAGGTCGAGAGCGGCAAGCCCGCGGATCGGCGAGATCAGGGCGCGCGCGGGAGCGATCTCATTCCGCATCGTATCGGTATCGCGAAGCATGGCGACGTAGCAATCGAGGTCTTCCTGCGTGATCCGGCCGTCCTTCAGCTTTGGACCGTGGCCCATCCGCCGGAACAGCATGCGGACAGATTGCTCGTTCGCCGGCATCGACGCCGCCAAGCGGCTCAGGCCGGGGATGCTCATCGCGCGCAATGTCCACGGGAGATGCGGGATCGGGGCGCCGACCGGCCAGCTGAACTGGACCATCCGGTCGATGCGTTCGGGCGATGCTGCGGCCCCGCGAAGGGCGACGTAGCCGCCGAGCGATGTCGCCACGATGTGCGCCGTTGGCAGCTCAAGGGCGTCGAGGATGTCGCCGACCAGCGTGTCGGCGATCTCCGGGAGGCTGACCCTGTCGATGGGGCGTCGGATGGGCTGGCTCAGTCCCGTGCCCGGCCGGTCGAGGATCAGGCAGCGGAAGCCGTCGAGCTTCGCCGCGAGCGTGGCCCAGCTCGCGCCACTGGTGTTGGCACCGTGTATGAACAGGACGGGCGGTCCACCGCCGAGCTCCTGGATGCGGACATCGACATCGTTGCGCTCGAGGTGGATCCACCGCTCGACAGGATCGACGGCGATCGACTGCCAGAGCCGCTGCTCGGCTGCGCGGTAGGCCCGTTCGTTCACAGGTGCAGGGCTGGGCGCCGCGCCGACCTGATCCTAGCTGCCAAAGAATTCCGCGAGCCGCGGCGCCATGACGCCGGGCTCCCAGCCATGCTCCGATGCCGGGATGGTCACGATACGCGCGTTCGGCAGGGTAGCGACGATGGACTCGGCGGCGGGTGGCATCACGTCGAGCGTCTCTTCGCCGAGCATCACGAGGGTCTGCTGCGTGATATCGGCCCAGAGCTGGGCCCGAGGGGCGGACTGCGTCCAAGCGAGGGCCTCCGCATCCACCTCGAGGCTGGGGCCGATGCTCACCATCATCGGCCAACCCTCGCTCCGTCTGGCTCCCTCGAGCCACTCCGGCGGCATGTCGCTCATGAAGAATTCGATGATGCGCTCATCGTCCCCCGCTGCGATCCGTTCGCGAATGCCTTCCAGGAACACAGCGCCTTCGGCGCCTGACTCGTCGTCAAGAGGGACCTCGAACATCGCGAGCTTGGTGATCGGCGCGGCCGCCGCTGCCGCTGCAAGGGCGATCGCGCCGCCGGACGAGTTCCCGAACAGACCGGCGCTGCCGCCGGCCATGTCGATCAGCGTCCGGAGGGCCTCGATCTCGCGCGCCAGCGTAAACGGTGGTTCGGCGACCGTCTCGCCCCTGCCCCGCCGGTCGTAGTTGATGACGGTGAAGCCGCCGGCCGCAAGCTGACGCGCCAACTCGACGGTGGTCGGATCGAACGCCCGGAACTGCATGGCGCCACCGATGAGGATGACTGCCGGGCCTCCTCCATCGCGGTTGAATGCGATGCGGCTTCCATCCGCGGACGTCACGAACTCAGTCATCGAGGCTCCTCGCGTCAAGCGCCGAGAGCTAAGATGAGAATGGTGACGAGCATCACGATCGCGACCGGGACCCAGATCCGTCGCTCCCCCGCGCTTGGTGAGATCGCATTGAGCACCAGGCTCAGGCCTGAGAACGCGACCACCATCGCGGCTGCGGTGGTCATCTGCTCAGGGTAGCGGTTTGCGTGAACGGCCCAAGGCGATGTCTTTGCTAGCCCCGCTTGGTGCGCTTCGGACGCCGACTAGCCGCGACGTCGTCGTTCGTGCGCCCTGTCTTGACGCTTTCCGGGTGATCCTCGGGATCCCAGCCGGGGACAGCATCATCGTCGCGACGCTTGATGAGGAGCCACTGGTCCTTGCCGCCCTCGGACCATGCCATCCGGACAAGGACGAACGCGCCGCGCAACTTCTCACCCTCGACGGTCAACTTCAGTTCACCGTCCCGGAGCGCCTTGGCCGCGTCCGGCGTATCGGGATCCGCGGTCCAGCGGCCCCAGTCCCAGACGATCACGTCGCCCGCGCCGTACTGCTGGTTCGGGATGACCCCTTCGAAGTCGAAGTATTCGATGGGATGGTCCTCGACGTGGACCGCCAGCCGACGGTGCTTCGGATCCAGCGATGGGCCACGCGGGATCGCCCACGAGACGAGCACGCCGTCGATCTCGAGCCGGAAGTCGTAGTGGAGACGGGTCGCTCGGTGGCGCTGGACGACGAAGCGACCGCTCGTCGTGGCCGATCCGTCGCGCGTGGAACTGCCCGGGAGCGGCTCACCGCGCGGCTCGGGCGTCTGGCCGAAGCGACGCTTGCGCCTGTACGTTTCGAGCGGCACGTCAGGCGGGTTTCGACTCGCTCGAGCGCGCAGGAGCAGAACCTATGGCCTCCAGGTGTCGGTAGCCCCCGAATGCGACGATCGCAATCGCCATCACGGGCCACACGACGCCCCGGATGGCCCACGCGAGTCCGGGCTCGACGCCGCCGGCCAGCGGCACGAGGCCGTTGAAGAGCGCGTGGACGAGGGCGGCCATCAGGACACTTCGACCCGTGACGAGGTACACCCAGACCAGCACGACCGACATCGACATGATCTGGGTGGCCATCGACCAATAGGCCGCCCCGGCGTTCATCTGGCCGGGCAGGAAGAGCCCGATGTGGATCAGCGTCCACGGGACCCCCAGGACGAGCGCCGCCCGGAGGGGCGACATCACCGTCAGGGCCCTTGGGATGGCGAACCCGCGCCAGGCTAACTCCTCGGTGATCGCGGGCAGCAGGACCACGAGCGGCACGATCACGACCGCCGGGAACAGGTTGTCGAACAACCCGGCCACCGGTTCGCCGAGGGCGATGGCGACGATATCGACGGCAAGGAACGCCGCCAACGGGATGAGCAGGACGCCGTACAGGATGGGGTTTCGTGGCAGGACCCTCAATTGGCCGACGAGCCGGGCAACGGCGCCATCGCCCTCCCGCCACGCGAGACCGATCGCGATCACCGCGGGCGCGAATGCCAGCGGGAAGGCCAGCAGGTTCGGGTCGGCGCGCGATGAGACCGCGGCGATGGTCGCGGCGGTCGCGAATGCGAGCGTGAGACCGACGAACCAGGCGACGCCAGTGATCTGGTCTCGGCTGGATCGCACGGCGTCGCCGCGCGGCGTAGATGCAGCGGTCGTCGTCAAGACGAACCCTCCCCGGCCATGCCGACCCGGCATCGCGTCGGATCGGTAGCGTCCCTGCAGCCTACGCGCGGGTGCGAGTGGCGAAATGACGGGTCGTCATGGACCGGGCGAGCCTCTGCGCCTCGAACTCTGCCAAGATCTGGGGCTCGCAGGGAAGGACGACGACGATGCGACGGATCCACGTCAACAACAACGTCACCCTTGACGGCGTGATGCAGGCGCCCGGCCGGCCGGATGAGGACACGCGCGGCGGGTTCGAATACGGCGGGTGGGCTGGACCCTACTTCGACCCGGTCA
>DASTIG010000261.1:0-17718 GCA_035717785.1 Candidatus Limnocylindrales bacterium | reverse complement strand
CACCGCCACCGATGACCGCGGCAACCCGAGAAGCGCATCGTTCGGCGTGACCGTCCAGTTCGTTGCTCCGCACACGGCGAGTGCCATGTGGCTCGACCCAGTCGGCGGCGGCGGCTCGACGTACGAGGCCAATCCAGGACGGACGATCCCGGTCAAGGTGCGGCTGTTCGTCGATCGCGACGAGCGGACGTCCGGCGACGCCAGCCTGCGACTGACGCCATGTGGCGACGGGACGAGCATGGACCTGGCGCTCGCGTGGGGCGGTGGACGATGGAACCACTCGCTCGATACGTCGATCCTGAGCGCGACCTGCTACAAGGTCACCGCAACGATCGACGGTCTGACCGCGGGATCCTTCACGCTGCTCCTGGAAGGCAGCGAGTCGGCGAAGACCAACTCCAAGCCAGTCACCTCGCGCTGAGCGGACTTGCCCTAGCATCGGGGGCGTGACCCCCGAACTCGAGGCGACACTCAAGCGATTGCCCGATCGACCCGGCGTCTACCTCATGAAGGACGCCAGGGGAGACGTGCTGTACGTCGGCAAGGCACAGAGCCTGCGCCATCGGGTGCGGAGCTACTGGCAGAAGCAGACGCCGACGCTCGGCGAGGGCCATCGCATCCGCAGCGTCGTCGACCGGATCGCCGACGTCGAGGTGACCGAGGTCGACAGCGTCAGCGAGGCTCTGCTCCTCGAGGCCAACCTTATCAAGCGGTTCAAGCCGCGCTTCAACGTCCGCCTCAAGGACGACAAGAGCTACCCGTACATCAAGGTGACACTGGCCGACGACTTCCCACGGGTCGAGCGGACCCGCAAGCTCGTCAACGACGGGAGCCGCTACTTCGGGCCGTACGCATCCGCCACGAGCGTCGACGAGTCGATGAACCTCGTCCGCCGGCTGTTCCCGTTCCGGACCTGTACGATCGACATCCGAGACGGACAGCGGGCGCTCCAGCGACCGTGCCTGCTGTACCACATCAAGCGCTGCCAGGGCCCGTGCATCGAGGCCATCTCGAAGGCCGACTACCGCGCGGACATCGAGCAGGTCGAGCTGTTCCTCGAGGGCCGCCAGGAGACGCTGGTCAAGGCGCTCCGGCGCGAGATGAGCGCGGCGTCCGACCGCCAGGAGTACGAGCGGGCGGCCGGCCATCGGGACAAGATCCGGGCGATCGAACGGACGATGGAGAGCCAGAAGATGGCAGCCTTCGCCCGCACCGAGCTCGATCTCGTCGGGATGGCGCGCCAAGACAACCAGGCCGCGGTGACGCTCTTCATCATCCGTGACGGGAAGATGATCGGGCGCGACGTGTACCTGCTGGACGCCATGCGCGAGGCCTCGGACGCCGAGGTCCTGTCGAGCTTCCTCGAGCAGTATTACGCGCGCGCGACCTCCATCCCGCGCGAGGTCTACGTGCCGGCCGGCGTGACCGACACGGCCGACCTCCAGACGTTCCTCGTCGAGAAGCGCGGTGGGCCGGTCCACCTCCGGACGCCGCAGCGCGGCGAGAAGCGCGACCTGATGGGGCTGGCGTCGCGGAATGCGGCCGAGACGCTGGCCCGCGAGCAGGCGCGCTGGCTGGCCGACCAGGGCAAGACGCTGGCAGCGCTGGAGGAGCTGGCAGCCGCGCTTGAAGTGCCCGGCATCCCGTTCCGCATCGAGTGCTATGACATCTCGAACTTCCAGGGCTCGGAATCGGTCGGGAGCATGGTCGTGTTCGAGGACGGCAAGCCGCGATCGGGCGAGTACCGGCGGTTCCGTATCAAGACGGTCGAGGGCCCGAACGACGCGGCCAGCCACCAGGAGGTGCTGCGCCGTCGCTTCCGGGCCGTCAAGTCCGGCGAGGAGGGGAGCGAGGAGGAGCGCCGCTGGGCCATGCCCGACCTCGTGATCGTCGACGGTGGCAAGCCGCAGGTGAACGCGGCCAAGCAGGTCCTCGACGAGCTGGGCCTCCACGACCTGCCCCTGGCCGGGCTCGCCAAGGAGCGCGAAGAGCTGTTCCTGCCTGGGCGCTCAGATCCGGTGGTGCTGGCCCCGACGTCGTCGGCGCTGTACCTCGTCCAGCGTCTGCGCGACGAGGCGCATCGTTTCGCGATCACGTACCACCGCACGCTGCGGGATCGGCGGACGGTCCGGTCCGCGTTCGACGACCTGCCCGGCGTCGGCCCGAAGCGCAAGAGGGAGTTGCTGAAGGTGTTCGGCTCGATCAAGCGGGTGCGCGAAGCACCGGTCGAGCAGATCGCTGCAGTACCAGGGATCAGCCGCGCCCTGGCGGAACGCATCAAGGCCACGTTGGAAGCCTGAGGGCCCGAACACGAGCCCTGCGGCGTCACGGGGGCCTTTCGTGTAGCATCCCGCCGGTATGCGTAGAGCGGGTCCCATTCTCATCGTCCTGATCGGCGTGTTCGCCCTTCTGGTCGTTTTCTTCCCAAACCTCAAACTGCCGGACCTGTCCGCGCCCGACGGCACGTGGCGCACGATCGAGACGAAGCTCGGGCTCGATCTCGAGGGCGGTCTCCGCGTCGAGTACCAGGCGCTGCCCAAGGATGGCGTGAACCCGACGCCCGAGGCCATGGGCGTCATCAAGGACATCATCGAGCGTCGGGTGAACACGACCGGCGTATCGGAGCCGGTCGTCGTCGTCCAGGGCAGCGATCGGGTCGTGATCGAGCTGCCGGGCATCACCGATGTCGACAACGTCCGGCGCCTGGTCGGCCAGACCGGCCAGCTCGACTTCGTGCCCCTGGGCACGACCCAGATGGCCGAAGGCCAGGCCATCAACCTCGAGGAATTCCCACCTCTGTTCGGTGGCGATCAGCTCGAATCGGCGGCCGTGGGTCAGGACCAGACCACCAGCGGACTGACCGTCAACTTCGTGCTCAAGAACAACGGTCCGGATTCCGGTGCCCAGCTGTTCTCGACCTACACCGCCGGGCACATCGGTGAGTACTTCGCGATCGTGCTCGACGGCACGGTGATCTCGGCACCGGTCATCAGGAACGCGATCCCCAACGGCCAGGTCGAGATCAGCTCGGGCAGTGCGGCCGGCTTCCCGCCCCAGGAAGCCAACTCGCTGGTCACGATCCTCAAGTTCGGCTCTCTGCCCTTCCCGATCAAGGAGCTGTCGAGCGAGCAGATCTCCGCGACGCTCGGCGAGCAGTTCCTCAACCAGAGCCTGCTGGCAGGGGCAATCGGCATCGCGCTGGTCATCCTGTTCATGCTGCTGTACTACCGCCTGCCGGGTCTGATCGCGGCATTCGCGCTCGTCTATTACACGATGGTCGTGCTGGCGATCTTCCGCCTGATCCCGGTGACGCTGACCCTCGCCGGCATCGCGGGATTCGTGCTCTCGGTGGGCATGGCGGTCGATGCCAACATCCTGATCTTCGAGCGGATGAAGGAGGAGCTGCGGGTCGGCAAGTCGCTGCCGGCGGCCGTCGAGGCGGGCTTCAACCGGGCCTGGAACTCGATCCTCGACTCGAACGTGTCGAGCCTGATCACCGCGACGATCCTGTACGCGCTCGGATCGTCGGTCATCCGTGGGTTCGCGCTGGTCCTGATCATCGGCGTGCTCACATCGATGTTCAGCGCGATCGTCGTGACGCGTTCGATCATGCGCGTGGCCGTCCGCCAGGACTGGGCGCGCAAAGCGCGGCTGTTCGGTCTCCGCGACGAGGAGTTCGTGGCCGTGACCGCGCCGCGCCAGACGCGGCGCGCCCTGCGTGCCGATGTTTGACGTCATCGGCAAGCGTCGCTGGTTCTACCTGTTCTCGGCCCTGCTCACGATCCCTGGCCTGATCTTCATCCTGCTATCGCCGTTCACGGACGCCGGGCTGCAGCTGACGATCGACTACACCGGCGGGACCCGCTGGGAGATCAAGTTCGCCGACCCGGCAGTCACGCCCGCACAGGTCGAGGAAGTCTTCGCCGAGAACGGCCTGGACGCGACCGCCATCCGGACGGAGTCCGGGTTCATCGAGATCAAGACCGAACCGATCGGCCTGGTCGACGAACCGCCACCGACGCCGGCGCCCCCCGCGTCGCCGGGGGCATCCGGCTCATCGGCACCGAGTGGCTCATCGGCACCGAGTGGCTCGCCGGCCGCTTCGGCCAGTCCCGCCCCGTCGGCGAGTCCCGCCGCATCCGCCAGCCCGGGCGCCTCGGCCAGCCCCGGTGCGTCTGCGGCACCGGCCGCCCCGATCGGCAATACCGAGCTCCCGACAACCGGCAAGCTGGGCGAGATGGTGACCGCGCTCGAGGCGACACTCGGGCCGATCGAGGCTCAGCGCAGCCTCACGACCATCGGTGCCGTGGTCAGCTCGGACCTCCTGCGCCAGGCGCTGGTCCTGATCGTGGTCGGCTCGCTCGGCATCCTCGGCTGGATCACGTACCGGTTCCGCGACTGGAAGTTCGGGGTGACCGCGCTCGTTTCGCTGCTCCATGACGTCGTCGTCGTGGTCGGCGCTTTTGCGATCCTCGGCACGTTCTTCCATGTCGAGATCGATGCGTTGTTCGTGACCGCGATGCTGACGGTCATCGGCTTTTCGGTCCACGACACGATCGTGGTCTTCGACCGGATCCGGGAGAACAAGGCGCGTCACCTCGGCGAGCCGTTTGACGAGATCGTCAACCATTCGATCCTGCAGACGTTCGCCCGGTCGATCATGACCAGCCTGACCGTGTTCCTGACGCTGCTCTCGTTGTTCCTCTTCGGGGGGTCCGCGATCAGCGACTTCGTCCTTGCCCTGCTGATCGGCATCATCATCGGGACGTACTCGTCGATCTTCGTGGCCAGCCCGCTCCTCGTGGACTGGCAGGCGTGGGAAGACCGGCGCCACGGCCGGCTGCCTTCCACACGCGCCCCTCGCGCGCGACGGGCCGCGTCCTGACGGCTGCGACACGACGCATGCGCGGTAAAGGCGTGGGTGAGCGCCGCATGGCATCCTGACGAGGTGCTCGAACCGCGCTTCCGCTGGAGCTTCCCGGAGTCCAGTCCCGTCGATCCGGAGCTCCTGACCGCAGCGCTCGCACGAGGGCTTGCAGAGCGGATGACCGGACTCCTGGCTCGACGCGGCGTCGTCGACGTCGCCGGCCTGACGGCCTGGTTCGCCGAGCCACTCGCCGGGCTGCACGATCCCAGGCTCCTGCCCGACGCGGACCTCCTGCTCGAACGGCTCACGCGCGCCCGCGATCTGGGCGAGCGGGTGATGGTCTTCGGCGACTTCGATGCCGACGGCCTCGACGGTCTCGCGATCCTGGTCATCGCCCTGCGGCGCTTCGGGGTCGATGTCGAGCCGTACGTCCCGAGCCGCCTCGACGAGGGACACGGGCTGTCGCTCGCGGCCATCGACGCAGCGGTGGCCGCGAGGCAGACCGTGATCGTGACCGTCGACTGCGGGACCAGCTCCGCGCCGGAGATCGCCGTGGCGGCCGGGCGCGGCATCGACGTGATCGTCACCGACCACCATCGCGTCCCGCCCGAGCCACCGCTCGCATATGCGCTCGTGAACCCGCACCGTGCCGACTCTCTGTACCCGGACACGCGGCTGGCCGGCAGCGGCGTCGCGTTCAAGGTCGCGCAACTCCTGCTCGCGGATCTCCCTGGCGGTCCGGCCGCGGCGCTCGACCTTTCTGACCTCGCCACCGTCGGGACCGTCGCGGACGTCGCGCCGATCGTCGGTGAGAACCGTGCGATCGCGCGGCTCGGCCTTGAGAGGCTGCGCGCGAACCCGCGGCCGGGCTTCGCGGCACTGCTCGCGCGCGCCCGGATCCCGCCGGATGCCGTCGACCTCGACACGATCGCGTTCGCGCTCGCTCCCCGGCTGAACGCCGCGGGCCGGGTGGGGGAGGCGCTCGAGGCCGCACGGCTGCTGCTCGCGCCGGACGGCGAGACAGCCGCTGCGCACGCTGAGACGCTGGAGGCCGCCAACAAGACCCGCCGCGACCTCACCGTGACCGTGGTCGCGGAGGCTCGCGCGCTCGTGGCCGCGAACCCGGACCGTCCGGCGTCCATCGTCCGCGGTCCGTGGCCCGTCGGGATCATCGGTCTCGTCGCCGCGCGGCTGGCCGAGGACCGGGCCCGTCCCGCGGTGGTCGGTGCGGAACTCGGCGACACGATCCGGGGATCGTGTCGCAGCGATGGCTCTGTCGACCTCGGCGCGGCGCTCGCGGAGTGCGCCGACCTGTTCACCCGCCACGGCGGGCACGCCGGCGCGGCCGGCTTCGAGCTCCAAGCGGGCCAATGGCCCGAATTCGTCGAGCGCTTCGAGGCGCTAGCCGCGCAGGCCGTGCCGGCCGACCCGCGTTCGGTCCTCCGGATCGACCTCGCCCTGCCGGCTCTCGACGTCGACTACCGGCTCCTGCGCGAACTCGCCGGTCTCAGCCCGTACGGTCCGGGCAACCCCGAGCCGCTGGTGGCGGTGCTCGGCCTGACCGTCACGCGGGTCCGGCTCGCGGCGGACGACCATACGTCGCTGACGTTGCGGCGCGACAGGGACGTGCTCGACGGCATCGCGTTCGGCCGGGCCGACATCGCCGCCCTCGTCCAGGAGGGCGACCGCATCGACGTCGTCGCCCGGCTGGCCAGCCGCACCTTCGGCGGGTTCGAGTCCCTCCAGCTCGAGATCCGCGACGCGGCGCCGAGCGGCTCGCACCCGGAGGCCGCGGCCGTCCTTGCCGGGCCTGCGGCTGCCCTCGTCGGGTCGCTGTCGTGACGCGCCAGATCCGGTCGCGCGGGCCGCGTCCGCGTGACCCTTATGGCATCGGACCGATCGGATCGGCCATCGGGCCGATCGCGTCCGTGGTCGGGCTCCTGTTGGTCGCCGTCGTCACCGTCAACCTCTTCAACTACGAGCTGCCGTTCTCGAATGCGGGTGGCAACGGCGGCAACGGCAACGGCGGTGTGCCCGGACCGGGCCTGACGCCCGCTCCGTCGGGCGTGATCGTGATCCCCGAGGAGGCGACGTTCCTCGGCTCGATCGTGTACGCGAAGGGCGGCAACATCTGGATCCAGAACGACGAGGGCTCGGTCCAGCTGACCAAGACCGGTGGCGCGTCGATGCCGTCGTGGTCGTCGGACGGGGTGTGGATCATTTACATCCAGTCCAAGGACGAGATCGGGAAATGGCCCGTCCGCGGTCGCAACTCGTGGTACGACATCTCGGTGCAGGAGCTGATGCGCATCCGCGCCGACGGCAGCAGCGAGCCGCAGCGCCTCATGAGCGGCCGAGTGCGGCGGGGTGCCCTGCGCTGGTCCGCATGGATGCGCCAGCCGGTCCTCTCGCCCGATGGCAACATCGTCGCGCTCGTCACGGACGCGCCGATGCCGGATGACTCGAACGTCGTCCTGCAGTTCTACGACATCAAGCGCAAAAGGCTGACGCGCGCGGGCGTGCGCGAGAACGGGGTCCTCGGCCACCAGGACCCGGATTGGCGAGCGGACGGGAAGCTGCTGCTGTACACCGAGAACGGGCGGGACGGGGCCCGTGGCGCGCCGGTGATCATGCGCTACGACCCGAAGACCAAGAAGACGCGGGTGATGACCGGGCCCGGCTACATGCAGGGGACGTATTCCTCCGACGGCCGGTACATCGCAGCGACACGGACGACCACGCTCGGCACGGATGTCGTGATCCTCAACGGGAGCAATGGCAACGAGCTCCTGCGTATCACCGATGACGGCGCCTCATGGGCGCCGACCTGGTCGCCGGCAGGGGACGCGATCGCGTTCCTCGATGTAGTCGGCCAGACCGTCGACCTGCGCCTGGCCAAGCTCGATGGTACGGCCCCCGCATGGTCCGTGAGCCAGACCGTCAACCTGACCGAGGTCTCGGGCTTGGATGCCGCCTCTCGACCGGACTGGTACATCCCGCCGGCGCTGCTGCCGGCCGCCGAGCCGCCGCCGTCGGCGGGGTCCGCGGCGCCGACCGTCGCCAGCCCCTCCCCGTGATCCGCGGCCGGTGACCCGCTCGTACCTCGAACGGCTCGGTGCCCGCTCGCGAGCGACCGGAACGGTCCTCTGCATCGGGCTGGACCCGGATCCCGACGCCTTGCCGGAGGGATTCTCGCCGGACCTCGCTGGCGTCGAGCGGTTCGCGACGCTCGTCCTCGAGGCGGCCTCACCGGTCGCGGCCGCGATCAAACCGAACCTGGCCTTCTTCGAGGCATTCGGATCGGCCGGTCTGGCCGCCCTCGAACGGCTGCGCGCGCGGATCCCGGCCGACATCCCGGTCGTCATGGACGCCAAGCGCGGTGATATCGGCACGACGGCCGCCCGCCAGGCGGTTGCACTGTTCGACGCCCTTGGTGCGGACGCCGTGACCGTCAGCCCGTACCTCGGCGCCGAAGCGATCGCGCCGCTCCTCGGCCGACTCGATCGCTTCGCCTATGTCCTGTGCCGGACGTCGAACCCGGGTGCCGGCGAGGTACAGGACCTGGAGCTGGTGCCAGACGGCGACGCGGGAGCCCGGGGCGAACGCGTGCACGAGCGCATCGCCCGGCTCGCGACCGGCTGGGGACCGGGTGGCACGGTCGGCCTGGTCGTCGGGGCGACCGCGCCCGAGGAGCTGGCAACGATCCGCGCGATCGCGCCGGGGCTGCCGTTCCTGGTGCCCGGAGTCGGCGCCCAGGGTGGGGCGATCGACCCTGTGTTGCGCCACGGCCCGGCGGCGGCAGACCCGGGGTCGGCAGGCACCGGCGGGGGGCTCCTTGTGAACATCTCGCGGGTGATTGCGGAAGCCGCGAGGGAGCCCGGTCCGGGGGACCCGGCGGAACGTCTGGCGGCGGCCGCCGCCGCATGGGCCGTCAGGCTCCCTGTGCTACCCTAGCCGCCGCGGTGCACCCGCTCAAGAGGACCTTCCGCCATGCCGATGCCTGGACCCGTCGAACTCATCATCATCCTCGTGATCGCGCTGCTCATCCTTGGGCCGGGCAAGCTGCCGGACGTCGGTTCGGCGCTCGGCAAGAGCATCCGCGAGTTCCGCAAGGCCTCCTCGGACCTGAGCGATTCGGTGAAGGTCGACACCTCGCCGCTCGCGAACCCGCCGGCCGCTCCGTCGGCCGACGCGCCCGCCGCCCCGAGCGAGCCCGCCTCGCGCACGAACTAGGCTCGGCGTCGCACGCGCCTGATGGCAGACGCCGACGCCCTACGCGAGACGCGCCCCCCAGGCGTCCCGCCACCCCCATCTCCCGCGACGGGCCCTGATGGGTCGGTCATGTCGCTCGTCGACCACCTGGGCGAGCTGCGCGATCGACTCTTCCGCATCATCCTCGCCGTCGTCGCGGGCTCGGCGGTCGGGTTCTACTTCGCGACGGATGTCCGGGACTTCCTGCTCCAGCCGTTGCCAGGGGGCCAGGCCCAGGTCCTCGGGCCGGGCGACGCATTCGCGATCCAGCTGCGGATCTCGATCGTCATCGGGATCATCCTGGCCATGCCGGTGCTGCTCTACCAGGTCTGGGCGTTCGTCGCACCGGGTCTGACCCTGGCCGAGCGGCGCGCGGTCCGCCCCTGGATCCCACTGGCCCTCGTGTTCTTCGCCTTGGGCGTCGGGATCGCCCGGCTCGTTCTTCCCTACGCGGTGGCCTTCCTGCTGAGCTTCACCGACGACAAGCTCGTCGCGAACATCGCTGCAGGCCCCTATTTCGATTTTGTGACCACGATGTTCCTGGCGTTCGGCCTCGTGCTGGAGTTCCCGATCCTGCTCGTGGGCCTGTCGCGCGTCGGCATCATCACCTCCGAACGGCTGCGCGCGTCCCGGCGATACGTCCTCCTTGGCATCGCGATCTTCTCTGCGGTCGCGACGCCCGGTGGCGACCTCGTCAGCCCGTTCGTGCTCGGCGGCACGATGTACCTCCTGTACGAGCTGACGATCCAGTTCATCAAGCGGACCGGTCGGTGACGCAGACGGCCGACGCGCCGGTGACCGAGGGGTCGGCCGAGCAGGCGGTCGTCATCCTGTCAGGCCTCTCCGGGGGCGGCAAGACGGCCGCGGCCAAGCTCTTCGAGGACCTCGGCTACATGGTGGTCGACAACCTGCCCGGAGAGTTGCTGCCGGAGCTCGCGGAGCTGGTTGCGGACGATGACGAGCGGTTCGCCCGCGTCGCGATCGTGCTCGATGTGCGTGCCGGTGACCCGGCCCTCGCGCTCGGGGCCATGCGCGGTGCGCTCGAGGGCCGCGGAATCGTCCCGCGCATCGTGTTCCTCGAGGCGCGCGACGACGTCCTCATCCGGCGGTTCAGCGAGACCCGCCATCGCCATCCGCTCCACGACGAGCGCGGGATCGCGAGCTCGATCGCCGAGGAGCGGCGGCTGCTCGATCCGATCCGCGCCGAGGCCGATGTCATCGTCGACACGTCCGACCTGTCGCTCCGCCAGCTGCGCGAGCGACTCTTCGCGCAGCTCGCGACCACGAGCGGCCCAGACCAGCTCGCCGTCCAGCTGATCAGCTTCGGCTACAAGTTCGGGGTTCCGCTCGAGGCGGACCTCGTGTACGACGTCCGCTTCATCCCGAACCCGTACTACGTGCCCGAGCTGCGGCCCCACTCCGGCCTGACAGAGGAGGTCCGCGACTACGTCATGGATCAGCCGATGACCGGACGGTTCCTCGAGCTCCTCCAGGAGTTCCTCGATTTCGCGATCCCCGCCTACATCGACGAGGGCAAGACCCGCCTGACGATCGGGATCGGCTGCACCGGTGGCTATCACCGCAGCATCGTGATCGCCGAGCAGGTCGCCGCCTGGCTGCGCGAGCGCGACACGGGGCCGGTCGCCGTCTTCCACCGCGAGCTCGACCGGGCGTGAGCGAGGACCCGTCGGCGTGAACCTGCGCCGCTGGCTGACCCCCGGCATCGGCGTCAAGCGCTGGCTGCTCGTGGTGTTCCTGGGATTGCTCCTCCTGGCGATGGCCTTCGCCCACATGATCCGGCAGGCCACCCGCGATTTCGAGCCAGCCGGGACGTTCGCGTCACTGATCGATGTCATCACGCTCCAGTTCCTGCCGTTCCCGTTGCGCGGCTTCATCGTCGGGGTGGTCGGTGTGGGGCTCGTGGCGTTCGGCGCATACCGGGTCATGCGCGTCATGACCGACCCATTTCGCGCGCCCGACGCCGACCAGCCGCTCGTCGAGGTCATCTACCAGAAGCGCTTCCTCGCGAAGGGGCCGCGGATCGTCGCGATCGGCGGCGGGACCGGGCTGTCCGCTCTCTTACGCGGCCTCAAGGAGCACACCAGCAACCTGACGGCCGTGGTCACCGTGGCCGACGACGGTGGCTCGTCCGGCGTCCTCCGCCAGGAGCTCGGCATCCCGCCGGTCGGGGACATCCGCAATTGCATCGCCGCGCTGGCCGACGCGGAACCGCTCATGAATGAGTTGCTGCAGTACCGGTTCCCGGCCGCCGATGGCAGCCCGGGCACGCCCGCGATCGAGGGACCGGGACTGGCCGGTCATGCCGTCGGCAACCTCTTGCTCGCGGCGATGACCGCGCTCGAGGGTGGCGACTTCGAGGAGGGGGTCCGCCGGATCAACAGGATCCTGGCCGTCCGAGGCCAGGTGGTGCCGGTCACCGCCACGCCCCTGACGCTCCACGCGGAGACGTCGGGTGGCGCCACCGTCCATGGCCAGTCACGGATCATGCGCACGGCCGGCATCGAGCGGGTGTGGCTCACGCCGGATGACGTCCGGGCATCGGACGACGCGCTGGCCGCGATCGCTCAAGCGGATCTCATCGTCATCGGACCAGGGAGCCTGTACACGAGCCTGCTGCCGAGCCTGCTGATCCCGGCGATCCGCGACGCGGTGATGACCGCCGGTGCCACGCGACTGTACGTCTGCAACGTGGCAACCCAGGAAGGCGAGACGGCCGGACTCGACCTGGCCGCTCATGTCCTGGCTCTCGCGGCGCACACGACACCGGGGATCGTCGACCTGGTCCTCGCCAACAACCGGTTCGACGCGCGGATCCCGAGCGGCTGGCAGGCCGAGACGGTGCAGATCCACTGGCCGCCGGCCGGCCTGACCCAGCCACCCCGACTCGTGCTGGACGACGTGGTCGACCCGGACAACGCCCACCACCACGATCCTGCCCGTCTTGCCGCCGCGGTGATGCGCGCATACGAGGGCGACTCCGCCACCCGTCGCAGGACCGTGACGCGGACCGCCTGACGTGACCAGCTCCGAACGCGACCTCGTGACCGCGCTGCGGAACGAGCTCGCGGCGATCGATCCGGCGCGCGCGTGCGACCGGTTCGCCGAGGCGGCCGGTCTGGGCCTGGACGTCGGGTCGCGTGAACCGGCCGTCAGTCGTCTCGTCCATCGGCTGCGACGCGCCGGCGAGCACGATCCGGCCGCGACCGCCGACTTCGCGTGGGCGACGGCGGCTGAGCACTGCCGGACCGCCTGGCTACGCGGCCGATTCCTTGCCCGGGGCTCGCTGAGCCTGGCCGGCGGCCGGACCCACCTGGAGTTCGTCGTCCCCGCCGACGAGGCGGTCACGCTCGCGGGCCGCCTCGGCGAGGCCGGGTTGCCGGCGTCGTGGCGCGTCCGACGCGGTCGAGGCGTCGTGACCTGGAAGAGTGCCGAGGCCGTCGGCACGTTCCTGCGCCGGATCGGCGCGGCCGGCGCACTGCTCGAGCTCGAGGCACGACAGGTCTCGCGCGCCCTCCGCGGCGAGCTCAACCGGGTGTTGAACGCCGAGTCCGCGAACCTCCAGCGTGCGGTGGCGGCGGCGGGTCGGCAGCTGGACGCGATCGCGCAGCTCGAGGCCGACGGTCGACTCGAGGACCAGCCGTACGTGGTCCGGCTCGTCGCCGACGCGCGCCGCGAGACGCCCGAGGCGACCCTGACCGAGCTGGCCGAACGGCTCGAACTCCACCGGTCGGCCGTCCAGCGGGCGCTCGAGCGCATCGAGCGCCTCGCCGAGGAGGAGCCCGCCGGCCCTCGTGCGCCAGGGAGACGGTCGCGCGAAAACGCTCTGGCATGATGCGGACGCATGCGTGAGGTCGTGATCGCCGCGAACTGGAAGATGCACACCACACCGGGCGATGCCGGTGACCTCGCACGGACGATCGCGTCGCGAACCCGCGAGCCGGGCGTCACGCGGGTCATCTGTCCACCGTTCGTGTGCCTCGCACCGGTCCGTGACGCGCTGGCCGAGGACGATGACGACGTCGCAGTCGGTGCCCAGAACGTGCATCAGGACCTCGCCGGCGCGCATACGGGTGAGGTCTCCGCGCCGATGCTGACCGGGCTCGCCACGTGGGTCATCGTCGGGCACTCGGAACGGCGGCGCGACGCGGGCGAGACCGACGCATTGGTCGCCCGCAAGGTCGCGCGTGCCCTCGAGGCGGGCCTGCGACCGATCCTCTGCGTCGGCGAGCAGCTGGCTGAACGCGAGTCGGGCGGGGCTATCGAGGTCGTCGATACCCAGATCCGGGGCTCGCTCGAGGGCATCGACGCGGCCCAGGCCGCCGACGGCGGGCTCGTCATCGCCTACGAGCCCGTCTGGGCGATCGGCACCGGGCTCAACGCCACCGGCATCGACGCCGCCGCGATGGTCGATGCCATCCGGACGACCCTCGATGGACTCGGGTGGGGCGAGACCGGGGCCGGGCTGCCCGTGCTGTACGGCGGCAGCGTGACCTCCGCGAACATCGGCGAGTTCATGGCCGAGCCGGCGATCGATGGCGCGCTTGTCGGCGGCGCCTCCCTCAAGCCCGACGAGATGGCAGGCATCGTCGCTCGGGCAGGGATCACGGCCCGGGCACGCGGGCTGGCTGGGTGACCCACCCGAGACCACGGCCCATCGTCCTGGTCGTGCTCGACGGCTTCGGCATCGGGCGCAACCCGGCCGGTGACGCGATCGCCGCTGCCCCGATGCCGACCTGGCGCGGGCTGCTGGGGCGCTGGCCACACGGCACGCTCGGGGCGTCGGAGGAGGCGGTCGGGCTGCCGTCCGGCCAGATGGGCAACTCCGAGGTGGGCCACTTGAACCTCGGCGCCGGGCGGCCGGTGCTCCAGGATCTGCCGCGCATCGACGCCGCGATCGCCGACGGTTCGTTCGACACGCGTCCCGCCTTCCTCGCCGCCATGCAGCGAGCGCGGGATGGCGGCGGGGTGCTGCACGTCATCACGCTGATCGGCCCGGGCGGTGTCCATGCGAACGATCGACATCTCGTCGCGCTCGCAAGGCTGGCCGCGGCCCAGGGCGTCCCGCGCCTTGCCGTCCATGCGCTGCTGGATGGGCGTGACACGCCGCCGTCGTCGGGCGTCGCCTTCATACGAGATCTCGAGGCGCGACTGGCGGCGGTCCATCCCGGCGTGTCGATCGCGTCGGTCGGCGGTCGCTACTACGCGATGGACAGGGATCGCCGGTGGGAGCGCACCGAGCGTGGCTACGACGCGATCGTCCACGGCGAGGCCGCCCACCACGCACCGTCGGCGGTGGCGGCGATCGAGGCTGCATACGCCCGCGGTGAGACGGACGAGTTCGTGGCACCGACCGTGATCGACGGCCACGAACACCCTCTCGACGACCACGAATCGATCATCCACCTCAACTTCCGGGCAGACCGGGCCCGGCAGCTGACCCATGCGCTGGCGGACGGCCCGCAGTTCGACGGCTTCGACAGGACATCACCCTCGGGTCGGCCAGCCCCGTCGGACCTCCTCGTCGTGACGATGACCGAATACGAGGAGGGCCTGCCGGTGCTCGTCGCATTCCCGCCCGAGACGGCTCGTTCCCTGGCCCAGGCGTTCAGCGAGGCAGGGTGGCGCCAGCTCCACGTCGCGGAGACCGAGAAGTACGCCCACGTGACGTATTTCTTCAACGGCGGCATCGAGGCACCATTCCCTGGCGAGGACCGCGAGCTGATCCCGAGCCCGAAGGTTGCGACGTACGACCTGCAGCCGTCGATGTCGGCCCCCGGCGTCACGGACGCCCTCGTTGCGGCGATCGCCTCCGGTCGCTACGACTTCATCGTCGCGAACTACGCCAACCCCGACATGGTCGGCCACACCGGGGACTGGGACGCGACGATCGAGGCGCTCGCCACGATCGATGGCTGCCTGGCGCGGGTCGTCGACGCCGTCGACGCCGTCGAGGCGGTGGACCCGGATGGTCCGGGTGCGTTGCTCGCCATCACGGCCGACCACGGCAACGCGGACGAGCTGCGCGATGCAGCCGGTGCGCCGGTCACCGCCCATTCGCTCAATCCCGTGCCGTTCGTGCTGATCGGGCGTTCCGTGGCGGGCCGCGCGCTCGCCGACGGCGTCCTGGCCGACGTCGCGCCGACGCTCCTCGAACTGGCCGACCTGCCACCCTGGCCGGCCATCACGGGACGATCGCTGCTACGCCGCTGAGGGGCTCGGGGAGTACGCTGTGGTAGCATCGGCCGCCGTAAGAAAACGGAGGACGAACCAGACGTGAACCCCATCCTGGGCGTGGGCCAGATCATCGTGAGCATCGCGCTCATCGCGGCCATCCTGTTGCAGGCGCGGGGGACCGGCCTGTCGGGCACATTCGGTGGCGACTCGGCTGTCTATCGCAGCCGTCGTGGGGTCGAACGGCGGTTGTGGCAGTTCACGATCGTGCTGCTCGTCCTGTTCGTCATCTTCTCCCTGGCGTCGTACATCCTGTCGCCCACGACCGGCGCCTGACGTCGCGCCGCGGCTCGAGCCGCGGCCATCACACGGAGCTTCATGACCCGGACCGACACCGTCATCGTCGGGACGCTCGTTGCCCTTCTTGCGGTCCTCGCCGCACTCATCAGCGTCCCCGCCATCCAGCTCGCCTCGGCGCCGTCGACCACGACCGCATCGCCGAGCGCGGCCAGCCCAGGTTTCGAGGTTCGCCCGTACGTCGAGGGCGTGGTCGGCGCACCTTCGTCCGTCTCCCCGCTGACCGCCAAGACCCAGGCAGATCGCGACCTGGTCGCGCTGCTCTTCGCCGGACTCGTACGCAACGGGCCGGACGGCACGCTCGTGCCCGACCTTGCCGAGCGGTGGTCCGTGGATGCATCGGGCAAGACGTGGACGGTCGACCTGCGCGCGGACGCGCGCTGGCACGACGGCACGCCGGTCACGCCCGATGACGTGATCTTCACGATCGAGACCCTGCAGGACCCGGCCTACGCGGGACCGTCCGCCACATCGTGGTCAGAGGTGACGGCCGCGACGATCGGCCCCCGCCAGGTGCGGTTCACGCTCAAGACCCCACTCGGTGGGTTCATGCAGGCCCTGACCCAGCCGATCGCCCCGGCCCACCTGCTCGGGGACGTGCCGATTGCATCCCTCGCCGACGACCCGTTCGGCGGGCGACCGGTCGGCTCGGGACCGTTCGCCGTGACCGACCTCACCCCGACGTCTGCCTCGCTCGTCCCCGCGGAGATCGTCCTGGAAACCGAAGGCCCTAGCCCCACAGCCGGCTCGTCCCCGGATTCGCTTACGACGCCGGCGCCGACCCTCCGCCCCTCGCGGCCGTTGCCGTACCTCGCTGGTATCGAGCTCCGGTTCTACACCGATGCCGACGCCCTTGTGCGCGATTTCCGCGCCGGCGATCTCGACGGCGCATCGGGCCTCCCTCCGGCAGATGCGGTCGAGCTCGGGTCGATGGACGGGGCCCGGCTCGTCCGGTATCCCGGATCGACCCTCACCGCCGTCTTGCTGAACCTGCGTCCGGGTCATCCCGAGTTCTCGCCGGCCGCCGTCCGCACGAGCCTGATGGCCGCCCTGAACCGGGAGCGCCTCATCCAGGAGTCGTTCGCAGGGATGGCGGCACCCGCCACCGGCCCGATCCCGCCGGTCTCGCCGATGTTCGATCCGGCCGCCGACCCCGCTGTGCCCTACAGCCGCGGTGCCGCCGAGGCCGGGTTCAAGGCGGCGACCTGGACGAAGGACGCCAAGGGCTGGCGGCTGCCCAGTGCCAAGCAGCCGCTCTCGATCGAGGTGCTGAGCCCGACCAAGGCATCGAACCTGGGTCTCTACGAGGCAGCCGAGGCAGTCGTCCGCGACTGGACCGCGATCGGCCTGACCGCGAAGCACGTCGCGCTGCCACCCGCCGAGTTCGTCGGGGAGCGGCTGTCGACCGGGACGTTCCAGGTCGCGGTCGCCGACCTGCGCATCGGGTTGGACCCCGACCTCTACCCGCTCCTGGCCTCGAGCCAGACGCTGACGGGCGGGTCGAACGTGATCGGCGTCCAGTCGGCCGAGCTCGACACACTGCTCGAGAAGGCCCGCGCGCCCGGTTCGGCGAGCGCCCGGCTTGCCGCCTACAGCGCGCTGCAGAAGGCGCTGGCGGCCGGTCGATACCTGCTTCCGGTGGCCCTTGCGGACGAGGTCGTCGTGCTCCGCGACACGGTCCAGGGGCCTGCGATCCGGCAGGTCACGGACGGGTCGGATCGATTTTGGGATGTGCTAACATGGCGCCTCGCCGTCGGCCGGTAACGGTCGGACGGGGTCGTGCCGAGGTGGCGGAATAGGCAGACGCGCTGGTTTCAGGTACCAGTGGCCGCAAGGTCGTGTGGGTTCAAGTCCCTCCCTCGGTACCACTCCCTCGGACTCCTTCATCCCACGGTGACACCTGGGCCCAGGTGGCGGAATTGGTATACGCGTACGTTTGAGGGGCGTATGAGGCAACTCATCCGGGTTCAAGTCCCGGCCTGGGCACCACTCCGCAGATCCTGACGACCGCCACCGAGGCGGTCGTTCGCCTGACCGCGGTGTAGGCTCCC
>DASTIG010000260.1:0-9791 GCA_035717785.1 Candidatus Limnocylindrales bacterium | reverse complement strand
AGCGCTCGTTCTCTGGGCTGGACGCGACCGCGCTGGTCGTCCCGCTGACGTCGGAGCCGGATCTCGTCCCCACTCAGACGTCGGTCGCGTGACGCCTAAGAGATGCCGTCGGCCGTGGCCATAAGCCGTTCGGAGCGAAAGGCCACTTCGCCGCCCACGACCGTCATGTCGACGGCCACATCGGCGATCGCGGTGGTCGGTGTCGCGAAGAGCTCGGCATCGAGCACCACCACGTCCGCGAGCTTGCCGACTTCCAACGTGCCGAGGTGGTCGTCCGCGAAGTACGACGCCGCGGCATCGATCGTGCACGCGCGAACCGCCTCGTCCAGGCTCAGTGCCTGGTCGCTGCCGATGACGTCCCCGGAGACCGTCGTCCGGAGCACGGCCGATGCGATCGTGTCCATCGGTCGGTGTGAGGCGACCGGGGCGTCGCTGGACAGCGCGAATCGGACCCCGGCATCGATCATCTCGCGGTAGGGCTGCAGCCGGTGCGCCCGCTCGGGATCGAGGACGCGTAGCCAGGCATCGCCGGCATCCCAGAAATAGCGCGGCTGGCCGACGACCATGACCCCGAGCTGTGCGATCCGCTCGAGCTGGTCGGGGCGCGGGCCGCCACAATGCTCGATCCGGTGGCGGTGATCCTGGCGGGGATGCCCCCGGAGCGCGGCTTCGTACGCGTCGAGCACCCGGTCGATGGCTCGGTCGCCCTGGGCGTGGACGCCGATCTGCCAGCCCGCCGCGTGCGCTCGAACGATGGCGTCCCGGAAGTCCTCCTCCGAGGCCCAGTAGAGCGAGCCCGTGAACTCGCCCTCAGCTCCGTACGGCGTCGTGAACGACGCGGTGCCGCCCGTCAGGGCGCCATCGGCGTAGAACTTCATCGGCCCGATCGCCAGCCGGTCGTCACCGAATCGACCGGCGAGACCGAGCGCCTCGAACGCGTCGAGCTGGGACGAGATCGGCATCGCCGTGAGGCGGACGCCGAGGAGCCCGCGTTCGCGGGCGACGCGGTAGCCGTTCAGCTCTCGCCGCGTGACCTGGGCGTCGACGATCGAGGTGATTCCGGCGCCGAGGGATGCGCGCACGCCGCGATCGATGTCGGCGACGATCTCCTGGAGCGGCGCGTCGTCATGGAAGCCCGGTCCGTGGTGGCCGATGTCGACCGCGGCCGGCACGACGAGCTGCTGCGCCGCGTCGAGGCAGTAGCCGGTCAGCCTGCCGCGATCGTCGCGGATGAGGTGGCCGCCCTCCGGGTCGGCGGCCGTGTCGTCCAGCCCGCGTCGCTCCAGCCCGAGGCTGTTGGCCAGCGCGTGGTGCCCGCTCATGTGTTGCACGAGGACCGGGTGGACGCGTGTCGCGTCGTCGATGTCCCAGCGGGTCGGCAGCCGTCCTTCGCGGAACATCTCCGGGTTCATCCCGACGGCGCGGATCCATGTCCCGTCCGGCGTCCGCTCGGCGGCCTCCGCGATATGCCCGATGAGATCCGCGATCGAGGCCACGCCCGGGTAGCGCACGTCGACGGCGGCGAGCTCGGCTCCGGTGAAGGCGAGGTGGTGGTGTGCATCCACGAATCCGGGCAGGATCGAGCGCCCGTGCACGTCGATCTGGCGTGCGTCGGGCGGAGCCGCGGCGCGGGCGGCAGCGTCGCCGCCGACCGCCGCGATCCGGTCGCCGACGATCGCGACGCCCCCGGTGAACGGCGGCTCTCCAGCCCGTGCCGTGAACACGCGACCGTTGAGTAGGACGAGACCGGCCATCGCCGTCATCTTCGCATCTCCGCTCGACCTGTTCGGAACGGATTGTTCGTGCCTTGCGCGCGGGACTACGATGCATCGGTCCGGTTCGGAGGAGCACGCTGGTCTGGCCGCAGGGCGGCCGAAGAGGAGGTTCGAGCATGCGTCGCTGGACAACTGTCGCCGCGTTCCTCGCGGCCATCGCGATCGTCGTCGGGTGTACGGGAGGCGGTGGCGCGGCCACCGGCTCGGCCTCGTCGCCCGCGCCCGCGTCGGCGCCGGCCAGCGAGCCCGCGGCGAGCGCTTCGGGCAGCGCGGCCGCCGATTCCGCGGCGTGCAACCCGCCCCGGCAAGAAGGAGTCACGCTGACGTTCGTCTCGTTCGGCGGCGTGTACCAGGAAGCTCAGCGCAAGGCCTGGCTGGCGCCCTATACGGAGCTCACCGGCGTCCAATTCACCGAGGACGAGAACTCCTCGAATGCGACGATCAAGGCCCAGGTGGAAGCCGGCCAGGTGACCTGGGATGTCGTCGACGTGGGGAACGACTTCGGGCTCGACGTCCACGCCGACCTGCTCGAGCCGCTCGACTTCTCATTGATCCCGCGCGACGAGCTGAACGCGGACCTCGGGATCACGGATTACCGGATCCCCGACATCACGTACGGGGTCGTCCTCGCGTACAACACCGAGCAGACCGGCGGGCAAACGCCGGCCGGCTGGGCCGACTACTTCGACACGGCCAAGATCCCCGGCAAGCGTGGCGCGTGGGATTACTCGGAAGGCGGCATGTTCGAGTTCGCGCTGATGGCCGACGGCGTCGCCCCCGGCGACCTGTACCCGCTCGACCTGCCCCGGGCGACCGCCAAGCTGAACACCATCAAGGACGACATCGTGTTCTGGACGTCCGGAGCCGACTCCCAGGAGCTGATCGGCTCCGGCGAGGTGGCGATGACGATGATCTGGAACGGGCGCGGCTGGAGCGCGAAGAACATCGACAAAAAGCCGGTTGAGATGCAATGGAACCAGCAGATCGTGACGGCCGACTACCTGGTCGTCCCGAAGGGCTCGCCGAACAAGGATGCTGCGATGAAGTTCATCGCGTACACGGCCTGCGCGGCGAACAACGCCGGGCCGTCTGAGTTCATCCCGTACGGCCCGACGAACAAGAACTCCACACCAAATCCGGCGATGGTCAACGACCTGTCGGTCACCAACGCCGACGAGAACTCGGCCTACTTCGACGACACGTACCTTGCCGAAAAATTCGACGAGATCGACGCCGCGTGGCAGGCCTGGAAGGGGTCCTGACCGTTTCGCCCGCGTGTGACTGACGGATGACGTCCATCGGCGGGGCTCGCAGACGCCCCTGGCTCGACCGTGTCCGCATCCGCGCGGACGGTTGGTCGCTGCTTGCCCTGCCGGCGGTCGTCTTCCTCGGTGTCTTCTTCCTCGTCCCGCTCGTGGCCATGAGTCTGCGCAGCGTGACGGATCCGCCCGGCGCGGGGCTTGCGAACTACGAGCAGTTCTTCGCCGGGGCGGTGTACCTCCGCGTCCTCGTTAACACGTTCTGGATCGCCGTCCTGGCGACCGTCGCGTGTCTCGTCATCGGCTATCCGTTCGCGTACCTGATGACGATCGTGCCCGGCCGCTTCGCCGGGCTTCTACTGATCGCGGTCCTGCTCCCGTTCTGGTCGAGCCTGCTTGTGCGCACGTTCGCGTGGCAGGTGCTGCTGCGCGATACCGGCGTCATCAACCGGTTCCTGCTCGACTTGGGGGTCATCAACGAGCCGCTCACGCTCATTCGCACGACGGGTGGCGTGATCGTCGGCATGTCGCACATCCTGCTGCCGTTCATGGTGCTGCCGCTCTACGCGGTGATGCGCCGGATCGACCCGGAATTCGGGCGCGCGGCCGCGAACCTTGGTGCCTCGCCGATGGCGGCCTTCCTCCGCGTCTTCGTCCCGCTCAGCCTGCCCGGGGTGCTCGCCGGCTGTCTGCTCGTGTTCATCCTGGCCCTCGGCTTCTATATCACCCCGGCGCTCCTCGGTGGCCTGCGCGATCAGATGATCAGCCAGCTCATCGTGCAGCAGATCCAGCAGCGCCTGGACTGGGGCTTCGGCACGGCCATGAGCGTGCTCCTCGTCGGCATCACGCTGGTCATTCTGTTCGTGGCCTCACGCGCGATCAGGCTGCGCGACGTGTTCGGCAGCGTGGTCGAGGACTAGCCCGTGAGCGATTCCTGGCGGCAGCCGCGACGGATCCTCATGGCGGCCCTCGGCGGGCTGACGGTCTTCTACCTGCTGGCGCCCACGCTGGTGATCGTCCCGATGAGCTTCACCGAGGCGCGCATCCTGAGCTTCCCGCCGGAGGGCTTCTCGCTCCAGTGGTACGAGCGCATGGTCACCGACCGGCAGTGGTCGACCGGCATCGTCAACAGCGCCCAGGTGGCGACTCTGACGGCCATCTTGGCGACGGTCCTCGGCACGCTGGCTGCGCTCGGCCTGTCTCGCGGACGATTTCCCGGGCGGACCGCAGTCAACGCCCTCACGCTCTCGCCGCTGATCGTGCCGGTGGTGGTCATCGCGATCGGGATGTTCGGGCTGTTCGTCCAATGGCGCATCAGCGGCTCGTTGATCGGGCTGGTCGTTGCGCACACGGCCCTCGCCCTGCCGTTCGTCGCGGTCGCCGTCGGGACGTCGCTCCGGACCATGGATCGCAATCTCGAGCTGGCCGCCGCCAACCTCGGCGCGAATCCGCGCCGGAGCTTCTTCCACATCACGTTCCCGATCATCCTGCCGGGCGTCCTGACCGGCGCGATCTTCGCGTTCATCACGTCCTGGGATGAGGTGGTGGTCGCGATCTTCATGACCTCGGCGCGCTTCCGCACGTTGCCTGTCGAGATGTGGGAGCAGGTCCGCCAGGCGGTCGACCCGACGGTCGCCGCCGTCTCGACGACGCTGCTCGTCGTGACCACGGTGCTGCTGCTCCTGCTGCTCGTCGTACGCCGTCAGGCGCCCGCGCAATGACTGCTCCCAGCGGTCCTGACGAGAACCGGACGACGGGCGACAGGTCGGACGACCGGCCCGCCCTGGTCCTGCGCGACCTGCGTAAATCGTTCGGGAGCGCGGTCGCCGTGGACGGCGTCGATCTCGAGGTCCGGCGCGGGGAGTTCGTGACGCTGCTTGGGCCATCCGGGTCGGGCAAGACGACGACGCTTCGGATGGTCGCCGGCTTCATGAGCCCGAGTGGTGGCTCGATCGAGATCGACGGCAACGACATGACACGCGTCCCGCCCTACCGGCGAGATGTCGGCATGGTCTTCCAGAACTACGCGCTGTTCCCGCACATGACTGCCGCCCAGAATGTCGCGTTCCCCTTGCGCATGCGCGGGCAGCCGCGGGTCGAGATCGACCGTCGGGTGGCCGACGCCCTCGGCCTGGTGAAACTCGGCGACCTCGGCGATCGATACCCACGCCAGCTGTCCGGTGGGCAGCAACAGCGGATCGCCCTCGCGCGCGCGGTCGTCTTCGAACCGCGCGTCCTGCTGATGGACGAGCCGCTCGGCGCGCTCGACCGCAAGCTCCGCGAATCGCTCCAGCTCGAGATCATCCGCGTGAGCCGGCAGCTCGGGTCGACCGTCCTGTACGTGACCCATGACCAGGAAGAGGCCCTGGTCATGAGCGACCGAATCGCGATCTTCAGCGCCGGCCGCATCGAGCAGCTGGGGAGCGGCGAGGACCTGTACGACCGCCCTGCGTCGCTGTTCGTGGCCGACTTCATCGGCGAGTCGAACATCCTGCGCGGGCGCTACGAGGTCGACGGCGCTGATGGCCCGTGGATGACACGCGGCCAGTCGCGCTGGCGGATCGGGCATGCCGCGGCAGAGCGGGCAGCGCTCGAGGCCGGCTCCGCGGCGGCCCTCGTCGTGCGACCCGAGCGGATCCATCTCGTCGATACGGGGTCCGCTGGCGGGCCGGGCATGAACGTCGTCGATGCGACCGTCGACGAGGTGCTCTACCTGGGGCCCGACACGAAGTACCAGCTCGCGCTCGAGAACGGCCAGCGGATGGTGGTCCGCGAACCTCGCGAGGGGAGCGGCCGCGAGCTGCAGCGCGGGGACGCGGTGCGGTTGGGCTGGTCCGTGGAGGACGGTCTGCTCGTCGCCGACCCGGCGAGCGGCTAGGCGGCTCGGGCGGTCGGCGCAGGCGTTGCGCCTAGTACGGGGGTGGGAGCTCGAGATCGAACTGACGGGCAAGCGCCGCCATGTCCTGGCGATCGATGGGCCGTGGTTCATAGCCCAGGTGGAATGCGATGAGCAGCTGTGGCGTGAGGCAGCGCACCGTGCGGCCACCGATGCGGCCGGCAGCATCGGTCGAGCCTGGCGGGTAGGTGAAGCGTTCGCCGGCGAACCCATCCTGGATCCCCGTGCCATCGGAGCCCCAGGCGACCGGGTGGAGGTCGACCGCCCGACGGCCGTCGCCGAGCGTGAGTCGTGCGGGTCGCTCGTCGAGGTCGACGCGCAGGCCTATCCGGCCGAGGACACCGATCGCGCGGTCGACCAGCGTGGTGTCGATGGCGAGATCAAGGTCGCCGTGCTCGCGGGTCACCCGACCGACCAAGGCATCGACAGCCCAGCCACCTGCGACCGAAACGGGGATCGCGCGCTCCTCGAGGACGTCAACGACAGCGAGAACGTCCTCCTCCGTCATCGCCATCAGGCGCGACGCGGGCGATCCTGCAGACGCGGGATGATGCTCGTCAATTCGGACGCGACGTCCACCGGGCGTGCGCCGAGCGACGCCAGCAGCTCGTACACGGCGTCCCGCTCTTCGTGGCACATCAGGACGATGACACGGGGAGCGTCCGATCCCCGTCCGTGTCCGTTTGCCGCCGCACCTGCTCCGGCGGCACCGTTGAGCTCGGCCCGCAACGCGGCCGTCTCAGAGCGGTAGACCGGCACGTCGCCCACGGCCTTGCCACCGGCCTTCACGCCTGCCATCAGCTCACCGACCACGGACGGCGCGGTGCGACCGCGCAGGTACTTCAGCGTCTGCTTGATCGCGACCCGCTGGGCTCGCTGCGCCGCGATCCGGCCGATGCCACGCAGCGTGTCGTCGGGGCGATCGCCAGCGGTCCCGATGATCGCCGTAATAGGGGCCGCCCGCCCGGCGCCGCCCGCGGCGATCCCCTCGGCCACGTCCATGACGGCATCGATACCCGCCTCGTTGTGGGCGAAGTCGACGATCACGACGCGCGAGCCGAGCCGGAACAGGTTGAGCCGGCCCGGCGAATGCGCGGCCGACGGGGCGAAGGCGATGAGCCCGTCGCGGACCTGGTGGAGCGTGGCGCCCATACCGCGCGCGCCCCCGGCCGCGGCCAAAGCGTTGGCCACGTTGTGCCGCGCCAGCCCGGCGATGGTGATCGGCACGCGCGCGATCTCGACGATCCTGGATCCGCGCTCACCCTCGAGCTCCGTCAGCCAGCCATCGCGCACGACGTAGGCCCGTCCCCCGCGCGCGACGTGCCGGCGCACGACCGATGGCATGGCCGTGGCTGTCGTAAAGAATGCGACGTGTGCGCGCACCCGCCGCGCGACGGCCGCGACGAGCGGGTCGTCGCCGTTGAGCACGACCCAGCCCGATGCCTTCGTGATGCGACAGACGGTCGACTTGACCTCGGCCAGCTCGGGCAGGGTGTGGATGCCCTGGAGGTCGAGATGGTCGGAGGACACGTTGGTCAGCACCGACCCCTCGTTCGATTCGTAGCCCATGCCGCGTAGCACGATCCCGCCGCGGGCCGTCTCGAGCACCGCGACATCGATATCGGAGCGGCGCAGGATCTGCTGCGCTCCTCCTGGGCCGGTCCAATCGCCCGGCTCGACCAGCCGCTCGTTGACGAGCACGCCGTCGGAGGTCGTGGTGCCGACCCGCCGGCCGGCTGTGAGCAGGATGTGGGTGACCAGCCGCGAGACGGTCGACTTGCCGTTCGTGCCCGAGATCGAGATCGCCGGCACCCGCCGATCGGCGTTGCGGATCCATGGCGGCGGGGTCGTGCGCGCCGCATCGATGCGTTCGACCCAGCGGGTGAGCATCCGTTCCTGGCCGCCGGTCAGCCGCGCGGTCCGCGACGGCGACACGTCCCGTTCGGCTAGCGCCAGGGCAGCCTCGGTCAGGATCCGTGCTCGCTCCTCGCCTTTCCACGGATAAGTGACGATCCAGTGGCCCGGATCGGAGGAGCGATGGACCGCAAGGCCGCCGCGGCCCTCGTCGTGGTCCGCGCGCAGCCGGCGGACCCACGCCACGATCGCGGCGATCGGGTCGGGCCAGTCGCGGGCTGGGACGGCCGCGCCGAGCTGGACGAGGGCGTGGCGCCCAGGATCGCGCTGGCCGTACCAGGTCCGTCGGCGACCGACCGCGAGCTCCAATTTGACCACCGGCTCGAGCCGGTAGACGTTGGGTCCCTCCAGCATGCGGATCTCGACCACGCGCACGGTTCCGGCAGGATAGCAACCGGAGCGGTCGGTAGACTGCCCCCGATGGCGACCCAGATGACCGGATCGACCGCCGATCTCGAGCTAGAAGCTCTTCGGGCGTCCATCGCGGCCGATCTGAGCGGGTATCTCGCCGACCTCGAACGGCTCGTCAACATCGATTGCGGGTCATACACGCCCGAGGGCGTGAGCGAGGTGGGCCGCTGGACGGCGCGGTTCCTCGAGGACCTGGGCGCCGACATCGACGTCCGGCCGGACCCGACCGGCCGGTTCGCCGAGACCATCGTCGCGACGTTCGAGCGCAAGGCTGACGGCCCGCGCGTGCTGCTCATCGGTCACATGGACACGGTGTTCGATCCGGGGACCGCGGCGGCGCGACCGTTCCGCATCGACGACGACACCGCCCGCGGTCCGGGCGTCACCGACATGAAATCCGGGCTGTTGGCTGGGCTGTATGCACTCAAGGCGATCATCTCCGAGCTCGGGGGACTCCCGTTCGGGCGGCTCACGTTCATCGCCAATCCCGACGAGGAGGTCGGCTCGCCGAGCTCGCGCGAGCACATTCGTGCGGCCGCCGCGGACGTCGATGCGTGTCTCGTCCTCGAGTGTGCCCGGGCGAACGGCGACATCGTCTCGGCGCGGAAGGGCATCCTGGAGACGCGTCTGACCGTGCACGGTCGGGCCGCGCACGCCGGGGTCGAACCGGAAAAGGGCCGCAGCGCGATCCTGGAGGCGGCTCGGATCGTGCGCGACTTGCACGACCTCAACGGCGGTTGGCCGGGGGTGACCGTCAACGTCGGCAAGATCGCGGGTGGGACGCGCCCGAATGTCGTCGCCGAGCGGTGCGACCTCGAGGTCGACGTGCGCGCGACGACCGCCGAGGGCCTGACCCAGGCGACGGCCGCGGTCCGCGAGATCGCTGCAGGGACCGAGGTGCCCGACATCACCGTTGACACGCACATCCTCGTGTCGTGGCTGCCGATGGAGAAGCTCGAGCGGTCGGGCTGGCTCGTCGAACGGGCGAAGGCGATCGCCGAGCGCCTGGGTTTCGCGGTCAACGACACGTCCACCGGTGGCGCGTCCGATGCCAACACCACCTCCGGGATGGGCGTGCCGACGCTCGACGGCCTCGGCCCGGTCGGTGGCAACGACCATTCGCCGGCCGAGTACCTCGACGTGGAATCGATCGTGCCGCGCACGACGTTGCTGGCCGGGTTGCTGCTTGCGATCGCGCGCGACCCGGCCGTGCTCGCCTGGCGCGAGGACGATCCGCGGTTCGCGGGGTGACCGGCCGGCGCCGCCTGATCTCGTCGGGCGGACCGTGGGAGGCGGTCGCCGGCTACAGCCGGGCGGTCGTGGTCGGGGACGCGTGCTGGGTCGCCGGGACGACAGATGCTGGTCCGGATGGGAAGTCCCAGCACCCGGGCGACGTCACCGGTCAGGTGCGCGCGGTGTTCGGGATCATCGAGGCCGCCCTGACCGAGGGAGGGTTCATCCTGCGCGACGTCGTCCGGACCCGCATGTTCGTCGTGGACATGGCCGTGGCGGACGAACTGTCGGCCGTTCACGGGG
>DASTIG010000259.1:0-76186 GCA_035717785.1 Candidatus Limnocylindrales bacterium | reverse complement strand
GAACCCCGCGCCCTGCGCCAGGATCTCGTCGCCCCACACGGGGTGGAGCCGCATGATCTCCCACTCGGCGTGGTCGAGCGGGCCCGGCTTGAGCAGGATCCTGTCCGGGACGTGGATCTTGCCAATGTCGTGCAGCATCGCGGACCAGCCGATGCCGGCGGCTGCCTCCGATGCCAGTCCCGTCGCGAGCGCCAGCTCGGTGGCGATCTCCTGGATGCGCACGACGTGGTCGCCCGTGTCGGTGTCCTTCGCCTCGGCACCGCGCGCGAGGGCGACCATCCCGTCGCGCTGTCGATCGACGACCTCGATGGTGACCGACCGCAGGTCGACCAGGTTGCTCCGCACCCGATCGAACAGGACGCCCGTTGTCGCGCCGGCGATCAACAGGATCGCGCCGCGCAAGGCTGATGCCTCGATGCTCTCGTGGCTGCCTGGCAGACCGAGCGCGGGTGCGACAGGCCCGAGCAGGACCCCGACATACAGCGCGCTGAGGAGACCGCCGGGCAGCCCGAAGATGTAGGCGCCGAGAAGCACCGGCAGATAGCCGAGGTAGTTCAGGGGGTCCGGCGTCCCGCCGGTCGTGCGGACGAGGAGGAGCACGACCAGCCCGGCGAGCCCGATGACGGCCAGCCCGAGCAGTCTGATCGAGCGGAGTCTCGAGACGTCGACCGAGGCGAGGTCCGGCAGGCCCAGCGAGCGGCCGTTGCGCGCAAGCGTCGAAGACGGGTAGGTCATGGTCGTCGCACTCCCGGGGAGGGGCAGCGTATCCGCCGCGGGCGCGCGGCGGAACGCGGCGATGGTCCTCGGAGGCGCGGGTACTTGGGGTCTACCCGAGGAGTCCGGGGATGCGCAACCACCTACACTCCGACGATGGATGACGCCTCAGCCGAGACCGTGCTGCGGGCCTTGCGGCGCACGCGGCAGGTCCGTCGCTTCACCGACGAGCCCGTCGACGAGGCGGCGATCCGGGCCATCCTCGAGGTCGCCCGCTGGACCGGCAGCTCGGAGAACCGTCAGCCGTGGATGTTCATCGTGATTCGCGACCGGGATGTTCGGCGACGGATCGCGGAGCTCGCCCCCTATGCACGGCATGTCGCCAGGGCTCCGATCGCCATCGCTATCTTGATGAACGGCGAACATCCCGACGAGGACACCTACGATGAGGGCCGAGCGGCCGAGCGGATCCTGATCGCCGCGAGTGCCCTCGGTCTCGGTGGCGGCATCGGCTGGGCGGACGGCGCTGCGGAACAGGCCGAAGTCGGGGCGTTGCTGGGTGTCGCGCCGCCGGCCTGGATCAGGACCATCGTCGCGATCGGACACGCGACGGACGAGGCTCGACGGCCTCGGAGTGGTCCCGGGACCGGACGACGACCGCTTGCGGAGCTCGTTCGCGAACGCTGACCAAAGCGAACTGGGGTCAGGCGTGCCCACCGGCCAGGCGGAAGACCGTCACGAATCTCTCCGCCCGTCCCTCAATGTCGCGTTAGCTCGGGTGATCCAGCAGGCGAGTGAGACGGTCACCCGGGACAGGTGGGGGTTATCCCACCAGGAACCGGAGAGCGACTATCCCCACGCGCCGTCCCGATACACGTACGACGCCGGGGCCTCTCCCGAGATCGCGCGCTCCCGCACCTCGACGCGCGGGAATATGCGCCGCAGCCCGATCTCGAGGTCCGCTGAGCACGCCAGTCAGCGCAGCCCCTAGACGTGGTCGCGAAATGCTGCGTCGGAGCTCGGGATCGTGATCAGAGCGGGCGTGATCGGCCCCCGGTTCATGGACGTACGGCCACATCACATCGTTCCTCTGCGTCGCGTCGCGTCGTTCGATCTCTTCGTCTGTCGTCATGGCGGCTTGCCGAGATCGACGTTAGTGGTCCGGTACGACGGCCCGCAGTATCAAAGAGGGCCCGGTCCTTGCAGCGGCGAAACAGCCCGCGATTCGCGCCGTCACTCGTCGACGGATGACTTCGCCATCCCCTACGGTGCGCCCATCGAAACGAAGGGGACCTGCCTGATGAACGCGCTCGACTGGCTGCTCGATGCGGACCCGGCGATCCGCTGGCAGGCGCTGCGCGACCTGACCGATGCGCCGGCCGACAAGGTGGCCGCGGAGCGTGCCCGCGTTGCCACCGAAGGCTGGGGCGCGCGGCTGTTGGCGATCCGACGGGAGGATGGGCTGTGGGACGTCGGCAAGCCGGATACCGAGTGGATCTCCCTCCTCGCCCTGCTGATGCTCCGCGACATGGGTCTCGACGCGTCGAGTCAGGAGGCTCGGAGCGCGATCGGTCTTGTCCGCGACAAGGCCACGTGGCACAACCCGTGGGCGCCATGGAACGGCCGACCGGTGTTCGCAGGCGAGGTCGAGCCATGCATCAACGGACGCGTCGTGACTGTCGGCTCGTACTTCGGCCAGGACGTGACAGGCATCGTCGAGCGGCTGCTCGGCGAGCAGATGGCCGATGGCGGATGGAACTGTGAGCAGCAGAATGGCTCGACCCGCGGGTCCTTCCACACGACGATCAACGTGCTCGAGGGCCTTCTGGAGCACGAGCGAGTGACCGGCGGCTCGGCCGAGGTGACCACGGCGAGTGAGCGTGGGCAGGAATACCTGGTCGCTCGCCGGATGCTGCGCCGGATGTCGAGCGGCGAGCTGATCGATCCCGCCTTCACGCTGTTCTCGTTCCCGACCGGCTACCACTACGACGCCTTGCGCGGGCTCGACTACCTGCGTGCAGCCGGCGTGACGCCTGACGCCCGGCTGGTTGAGGGCATCGACCTGGTCCGCTCCAAGCGCGACCCCGAAGGCCGGTTGCCGCTCGAGAACCCCCACGAGAGCGAACTGGTCGACGCCAGCGTCCGCGATCTCGGGTTCGACATGGACGAGAGGGAAGGGCTGCCCAGCCGATGGAATACCCTGCGCGCCCTGCGCGTGCTGTCCTGGTACGAGCGCTACCGCTGACCGGCACAGCCTTGTGGCCCTCGGTCGCCCCTTAGGCTCAGTAGTCCCTGCGGGAGCGCGTGCTGAGCCGCGGGTCGCGCTCGCGGCGACCGCCCCGCATGTCGCGTCAGGACCGCGGAGGATGGCCGTTGCCACGTGGACCAATGCCGTGGGTCTAAGTGACCGCAACGGGGCGTTGGGCGGCGCTGGACGAGGCGCGGGCGGCGATCGCTGAATGGCTCGACGTGCCGCCCGACAGCTTCGACGTGGAGATCGGCTAACTCGCGTAATCGCGCGGCCTAGCCCAAAGACCCTTCTGGCCCGAGCTCGCGATCCCGCCACTCGTCGCGGCGACGTCGCGCCGCCTCAGCCTGCCCGCGCGCCACGAAGAATCCGATCAGGTCACCGAGCTTCGCCGCTCGCTTCGCACGGTCCTCCGCCCGGTCGCTTTGGCGCCGACGCTCGTTGACGTGGACGGTCACGGGCTCACCTCGTGGGCAAACCAGACCCCCCTGCCGCCGTATTCTATTTGTGACCGTCAAGCTGTTTGTCGGCTAGCTCAGACTTGGCAGCGTGTCCCGCCGAGCCGACCCCTGAGCGCACCGACGTGGCCCGCCGCGCCGCCACCCGCAACCGCCTCATCGGCGAGCGCGTGACGCCAGGGACGGCCGACGCCTGGATCGCGGCGTGGGAGGCCAGGGCGGCCGAGGACGGCCCTCGAGCGAGGCTCCGCGCACTGGCAGTCGGGCTGGGATTAGATCGCCGCCCAGCGGGAGCATCGCGTTCGACCGGCTCACGCCAGGCCAGCGACGAAGTCGATGACCTCCTCTTCATAGCACTCGCATGGTGGCGTCAGCTGCTCTGAAATCGTCACTGACCTGGAGCCAGAAGCGTTGGTCCCGGCTGAAGACTCGCCGTCCGCCGGCGTGATGAGCAGCAGCGGAACATCGAGGTGCGGAGGCTCCGACCCCGGCCGGCTCAGGGGCGGCCGCGGGTCGATCGGCGGAGCATAGAGCGTCGCCGTCGCGCGACGGGTTCTATGCGACAGGCGCAGCGTCCAGGCGCAGGCGAGGGTGGTGGTGCAGGGGATGGCTGCGCTCACGCCATCCCGAGCGCAAGTGGTCAGGTCCTGCGGCTCACGCCGTCGGCGTTGCCTCCTCGATCGGATCGGCGACGAACAGCGTGCGGGGACCGGGCAGGCCTTTCAGGACGAACGGCCCACGGGCATCGAACGTGAACGCTCCTCCGGCCGACAGCATGCGGGTCGCCTCGGAGATCAGGATCTCGTCTGCGCCGGCGACGGTGGCGATGCGCGACGCCTCGTGCACGGCGACGCCTCGGACGGCATCGCCAATGATCTCGACCTCGCCCGAATGTATCCCGGCGCGGATCGATAGGCCGTCCTTGCGAGCCGCCTCGCGGATGGCGCTCGCCGCGTGGATCGCACGACCGGCGCCGTCGAACACGGCGAGGAAGCCGTCGCCCGCGGTGTCGACCTCACGACCGCGGTAGCGATCAAGAGCGACACGGACCGAGCGGTAGTGTCGAGCCAGGACATCACGCCATTCGCGATCGCCCAGAGACACGGCCCTTTCGGTCGAGCCGACGAGGTCGGTGAAAAGGATCGTCAGCAGCACCCGCTCGCCCGTTCGACCCGGCACCCACGACCGGAAGCCCGCCCAATTGACCGCAAGCCACGGCTCGTCGCTGATCACCCAACCGTCATGGCCCGGCGGAATATCGAAGACATCATTGGGTCCGACATCCATGACGGACCCATCTCGCATCTCGACATGAAGCCGACCCGCGACCACGTAGCCGGTGTGGTGCGCCATGCATACCGGCTTGCCTTCGACGCTGATCTGCGGGCAGTGCACACCAGGCTGGAAGGCGTTGCGACTGATCGTCGAATCGGCGATCTCGACGACGTCCGCAGTCACGCCGTGCATCTCGACGTGCTCGTCGGGTGCGTCGAAGCTCTTCTTGCTGAGACCCACGATCTGCCAATCTTATCGACTACCTGGATCGCGGCATGGGAGGCCAAGGCGGCACGGGACGCCCTCGAGCGCGGCTCGGCGTACTGGCAGGCGGGCTGGGACTGGACCGCCGCCCGGTCGGCCGGACCGACTGAACGCCGAAGCGGGATCGAAGGTCTGGGACCGGAGCCCAAGTGGTGACCTCACGGCGGCTGGCAGCCGCATACAGCGCACCGGTACAGTCCATTGCCCGCCTTGGGGTGGTCAGTGCAGCGGAGGAGATTGCGGTGGCGATAGGGCAGGAGAATCGGGGCGGCGGCCGTTTGTCAGCGACACGCTCGGCCGTTGGCAAGATCGAGCACGCCGGCATCCGCGCGGACCTGGAGCGGTTTGTGGTAGGAGCCGAGGTCTGCCTGCACTACGAGGAAGTGCCACTCGCGCTGGACGCGGTGGGCACCATCGTCGCGACGGTCGTGGCTTTGGACCGGACGATTGGTCCCGAGGTTACGCTCGGGATCCTCGACGGCTTGGTCGAGGACAGCCAGCGGACCGCGCTCGCCTTAAGGCGAGGTCTCGGCTTCGACAAGAACTTCGAGTCCAGGTGCGACATCAAGGAGGGCACCCCGCCTGGGTCGAGCACCTGCGTCGACGCGGAGGACTCCGTCTGCTACACACTCAGTAGCGGCAGCGGCTGCGGCGGGACGTCCGGTCGCTTCCAGTTCGTGTGGGATGCCGGCGTCGTCGCCGACTAGGACATGTACGGGCCGGTCGACGGGGCGATCGGTCCGCGTATCGTCCCGTCGAGTCTCGGACTGTGACTCGCTGACGCAGTTCAACGTGCAGCACACCAACGAATCGCCGACTGCCCCGGTCGCCACGCGCAGCCGCCTGGTTGGTGAGGGAGTGACCGAGACGACGGCCGACGCTTGGCCCGCGGCATGGGGAAGCGCAGGCGGAGCAGGACGGCCTCGAGCGGGGGTTGGCGTACTGGGAGGCCCCAGCCTTGCCTGGCTGGGACTGCATCGCCGACCTGCGGAAGGTCAGGAGGCTGCCCGATTGACGGCCAACTGGACTGAGCCCCGAGCCGGCATCCGCTCCTGTTGACTGACCAGTCAGTGAGTGGAATACTCCGTCCATGGTTCGGCAGACCGCTCGAACGCTTCAGGCCGATCAGCGGCGATCGGAACTCATTGACGCATCGCTGCGGCTTTTCGCGGAGCGGGGTTTCCGCGCGACGACGATCGCGGACATCGCGGCCGCCACAGGCACGGCACACGGGCTCGTTTACCACTACTTCGACAGCAAGGACGACCTCCTCGCGGCAGTCCTCGAGCGATATGCCTTCCTCCCCCGCCTGCGTGCGCTCCTTGCCGTCTCGCCCGACCGGCCGGCGGCGGAGGTCCTCTCGGAGATCGCTGTCGGCCTGTCAGAGGTCCTCGGCGAACGTCCCGAGTTACTGCGGTTGGTGGTGGCGGAGTCGCCGACGAACCCCATCGTCGCCAGGGCGCTCGCGCGGGTCACCGAGGAAGGACAAGCGGTCCTGACCGAGTACCTCCGCGCTCGCATCGTCGCCGGCGAACTGCGGATCCATGACCCGACAGTGCCGGCCCGAGCTTTGTTCTGGGCGATCATCGCCAAGCATCTCGGCCCGGCCGATGTCGATGCCTTCGAGACCGACCTCGTCGCGGTATTACTCGACGGGATCCGCGCGGACTAGAGGTCGAGATGCCGTACTCGCTATTCAAGTTCATCCATGTCGGATCGATGTTCCTTGCGACGGCGTTGGCCATCGGCCCGTCCGTGCTGCTCTACCTAGTCGCGCGCAGTGGCAGTGTCGAGAACATCCGCAAGACGTTCGTCCACACGACCGTCGTATTTCGGGCCGGCGCGGCGTTCTACGGTCTTGGCCTCCTGTTCGGGTTCGTCACGGCGCTGAACGGCTCGATCGATATCGCGGCGCCATGGCTGATCGCGGCGTACCTCCTGATCATCCTGCTCATCGCCTTTAACTTCACGTTCGAGCGATGGACGCATCGTGTAGAAGAGGAGGTGCGCAGCGAGGTCGCGACGGTGGCGACCGCCATCCGGTCACGAACCCCGGTCTACGCGCTGGCCGGGATGGTCACGGTCACGCTGCTGATCGTATTCGTCATGGTCGTCAAGCCGACGCTCTAGCGTTATTCGCCCACCAGAACCTAGCACCGCCGGGACGTGGACCAGCTCGGCGGCTGCGGGCGTGGCGCCGAGCGATGGTCCCACGACCCCGACCTAGGCCGGCTCGCAGTTAGTCGTGGCGGGATGGCCGGGGGTGGCGGCGGTGCCAAGGCGGGACACGAGCGACCGACCCGACCGATCCTTGCCGTCTGGTCAGCCGCCCGCGCTGGGCGGTAGGCCCGCGACGACGCGCGCCGCGCTGATCTCGCGCTGGACGAGCCCGCGGCGAACGGCCTGGCTATCGCCTCGCGAGGTGGCGATGGAGGCACTCCGCCCCGCGCCGATCGCGACGAAGCGCTGGCGCTGGGGATGCGCACCAGCCAAGCCCTGAGCGCGCCGTAGATGCATAAGTAGAACCCCGCCCGTCGGAGGTGTTGACGAGCGGGGTTCTTTGCTTGGACGGGGCCTAGTTCGGGCGTCCGGGCTCCTCGGGCTGGCCGGGATCAGCGGGTGGACCCGGGTCCTCTGGGGCGTCGCCGGGAAGCTCGACTGCATCCGGGGGTCCGGGGTCGTCGGGCGGGCCGGCATCAGCGGGCTTGTGCTCTTCGACGGCGGCTGCGCCAGCGTTGTCGCGAGCGACCTCCGACACGTCGGCGCCGCGGTTCGTATCGGGTGTGGGATCGTCCCCGGTGGCTGCGGCCGACACATCCGCTCCGTGGGCAGCGGCGTCGGGGAGGTCGACATCGGCGCCGTCGGCCGCGGTGGTCGCGTCTGCCGGAGCCGTGTGCTCGATCGGCTCGGGCCTGGCCGGAACCGTGCGTTCCGCCGCCTCCGTGGCCATGTCGAGGCCCGTCGCGGGGGCCTCCGGAAGGGCTTTGTAGGCGAATGCGACGCCGGCTGACAGCGCGACTGCAGCGATAGCAACGGGGACGGCCTTGAAGCGGGTCATAGGCATACCTCACGCACGGGGGAATTCGGGGTCTTTGGGTGATAACGAACGACCACGGGCGTGCGTTAGGGAGGGATGTGAACGAACCGCCAGCCGTGACGCTCGGCATCGCTAAGGACACCGAGCGTCACGGTTCGGGACCCATCTCGACTAGAGGCCGAGGATCTTCACGAACTTGCCAGTCCTGACGTGGGGCTCAGCGTCGAAGCCGAACTCCTCCTCCGCCCGGAAGCCCGTCACGTTCTGGTCGAACCTAGCGTCTCCCGCCGTTCATTCGGCTCCGTCACCGCAAGGTCCTCAGATCGCTCGCATCGTCGTAGGCCTACGTGCCACCCACCTGGATGCCCGCCGCGGCACAGCCCACGTACTGATAGATGCGACCGTCCTGGCCGAAGCTGCCGATGAAGACGACCCGCTGATCACGGGTAACGATCACCGCCGGCCGTCCCTGATACGAGCCCAGGACAAGGTGATCGGTCGTGAGCACGCCCTCGAAGTCCTTCAACAGAGACTGTATGGGATCAATCGGCGCACCTGCTGGGCGATCGATGTCCCCGCTTACGGTCTGTCCTCCACCACACTCTGGATCCGTCGCCACGAGCAGGATCGATGCGGATGCGAACGTCGTCTCACTCGCGAGGGGTGAGGCCGGTGGGGAACTCGGCCCGAGCGAGACACCGGGGCCTCCGCATGCGACCAGAATCACAGCGACCGCCAAGCTGATCGCAGCACCCCTCAGGGGCACTGTGCGTCGCCGCCGCGCGTCGGTGTCGATGAGCCCGCGCGAGCTGATGGCGTCTGCCCCCTGGCGACCCAACGTTCCTTCCTTGAGAACCCCGGGGTCGACCGCCCTAACCATGTAGCTCTCGACTCGGTAGACCGTCATGTCGCGGTCCTCACGCCAGCGCGCTCGCAGGCAAATACTATCGCGCCGATGTGGCCACGAGCCGATAGACTCCGCCCACATGCGAGTACCGCACGTTCGCAGCGTGGAGGTACTCATCAAAGGCACGGTGCGGGACCGCGGCAGCACGGTCGCGCGTTTCACGATCCCGGAGGACGCCGCGGCCATCGCACGAATCACGCACCGCGGTGGATCGACGCATACAGGGTAGGGACGCCTAAACAGATCGGACACCGCCCATAAGGGGTCCGTGGGCGTCCCTCCGATCCGCACGCGATAACAGCGAGGAGGAGCAGCGGTCTTGCCCACCCGAGTACGCGCGGGAGCGGTCACGTCCCTCGCTGGCGTTTCCGCCCTCGTCATCGGCATCGTTGCCGGCTGTGGAACGTCCAGTCCGCCAGCGATCTCGACCGTGAGTCCATCTCCATCAGCCACAGCGAGTCCATCTCCGTCAGCCACAGCGGCGCCGACGGCGTCCGGCCCAACATCCCTGATGGACTCTCCTGAAGCCGGCGATCTGCCGGCCGGGGCCTATTACCTGGACCTTCCCGCCTACCCGGCACGCATCGACTTCGAGGTGCCAGCCGGATGGTGGCACTTCTGGCCCGGAGCTACGCGTCAGGCTTCCGACGCCCACGCAGTCCTCGTGAACAGCTTGGATACCGGCGCTGCCAACGGATCAGCCTGGGGCGTGGCGTTCACGGTCGTTGGTAAGGTGCGGGTCGATCCCTGCGACCCCGCGGCCGGATTCATGGATGCATCGGCCACGAGATCGGCTGATGCCCTGGCCGATGCGTTCTCGTCGTCGGAAGCATTCCCGGTCACCCGCGTGGAGGACGTCACCGTGGGTGGCTTCTCCGGGAAGCGCGTCGAGATCACCCGCGGTGCGACGGCAACCTGCGAAGGGACGCTCTTCGACACGCCCTCGGGATATCCGTTCGGGCCGATCTTTCCCAGCACCGAGCCGAGCGTCAACCAGTTCACCCTCCTCGACGTCGAGGGCTCGGTCCTGGTCATCTGGACAACTGATTTCCCCGGTACCACCAGATTCGAGGAGGACGGGGGCGCCTCGCCGGATCCCGAGGCGCACGTCGAGGACCAAGTCCAGCTGCAGGACATCCTCGACTCCATCGTCATCACGCCACATTGAGGGGCTTCTACCGTCACCGTTTGCCGGCCGGCCCAGTGAGCTTCCCGGTCGGCCCGGACCATCTGACCGCACGCCGAAGCGGGATCGAACGTCCGGGACCGGAGCCGGGGTTATCAGCCTTGCTGTCGCCGCTTACCCCAGACTTACCGGCATGTCCCGCCGGTCGACCCCCGAACCATCAGGCTCCTGCCCCGGTCGGCCCCGGACAAGCTGCTCGGCGAGGGGAAGCCGGTTCGTGGGTCCGGGACCGGAGCCGGGGTCAGGCCAGCGTAACTAGGGAGTGTTGCGTATCCAAGGGGCAATACTTCTTAAGGCCCAGCTGGGAGCGCATACGCCCTGCGCAGCGCGAGCGCAAACATGACGATGAGCGCGACGCTGATGCCGCAGGTGATCGAAATGACTGGGCCGCTGGGTGCGCTCGTTGCAATGACGGTGGGCATCGAACTGCTCATTGGTGGACGGTCGCCCAGCTGATGAAGCCGCCGCTGCCCGTGCTGATCGGGGCCGGCACCGTCCTCTTCGCGGGGTAAGGACTGATACGGATCGCCACGGAGCATTCGCCGCCGGGCGCCCCCCGTCGCGACAAGATCATCGCTGCGTTGGTGCTGATCCTCTTGCGCTGATCGGCATCGCGGTCCTCGTCGCCGGCATCGGGCCACAAACCCTGGACATCCCTGGGTTCTGAAGCGTCTGATACGCCCAGCGGACACCAGACCGCTGCCGGCTATTGGCCGGTCGCGTGTGCCCGTCCCGCCGAGTCGACACCGAGCGCATCGACGAAGCACGGCGGGCCGTCCGCGCCAGCCTCATCGGCGAGGGTGTGACCGAGGCGACGGCCGACCCGTGGGACTACTGTGCTTCGGGCTTGGACGACCGCCGGAACTCGGCGATCACGAGGCCCGCCCGCAATGGCGGGACGACGATCAGGAACGGCACCTGGAACAGCAGGCCCAGGGCGAAGTTGACCGGGGTCGTCGCGAGACCCACCACCGTGCCGCGACGGCGGTCCTGCCACAGCCACCTGCCAGCCGCCGCGTCAACCGCGGACACGCCGATCAGTAGCCACGCCAGCGCCGTGCCCAGGGGCGTCAGCTGGTCGGCGCCCATCCCTGGCACGGTGCTCCCCATGAGACGCCACCCGAACGGGGTCATCGGGAGCTCACCGCGCCGCTCCTGGTACGCCAGGATCATGAGCGTCGATATGGTGACGCCGAGTCCGGGAACGAAGTAGAGGATCGCAGCGATCCGACGAGCCAACCGACGATCTCCCTTGGCGCGACTTCGTGTCGACCCGCAATATATGTCCATGCCGTCGCGGCGTCGTGGGAAAACTGACCTGGTCGGCCCAGACCGCTGGCCGCCGAAGCGGGATCGAAGGTCCGGGACCGGAGCCTGGGCCGCGGCAGCCTAGCTGTCGCCCGTTACGCGACGGTTAGCCGTCGCACGCCAAGGTGGCGGCGTCAAACGCCTTTCAGCCCGCGCCGGGCTACTAGCAGCACCATGAGGTTCACCGCGGCAAGGACCGACAGCCCGGGTGCCATGTCCGGTTGCATCGGGATGAGCGGCACCAGGACGAGGAGCAACAAGAGCGTGCCGATCAAAGCGCGGCCCCAGGCAGTTCGTTGACGGCGGGCGAGACCACGCACTGCCGAGAGGCATAACGCACCCCCAAAGACGAGCGCGATCCCGACCAGCAACAGTGCTGCGAGCCGGAAGTCGTAGACGTAGCCCCGTCCCGTGGCGGTCACGATCACCCCATAAAGGTGGCCGAGGCCCATCACGGTGATGAGCAGTCCGACGAGCAGGGTCATCCCGGCGGCGGCCGCGAGGGTGCCGTCCATGTGCTCGGGTCGGTCGTTGCCTGTGCCTTTCGCCGAGAGGTTGGTCATGGCAATGCCGCTCGCTCTGTTGGTGACGCCATCATCCGCGGACGTGCCAACGACACTTGGTGTCCTTCGTCCAGGCAAGGCCCCGGTCGGCCCAAGACCCCGGTCGGCCCGGACAAGCTGGCCGTACTAGGACGGGATCGCGAGTCCGGGACCGTAGCGGGGGTCGAGTCTGACGGCAGCCACTTACTTGTCACTTACGGCATGCGTCGCCGCGCTAAACCCTCCGTCAACGCGCGAAAATGAACAAGGCGGCCTGGATGGCGACGACGAGGCACGCCGCGCGGCGGTCCGCAACAGGCTCATCGGTGACGGCGTGTCCCCGGAGACGGCTTGATGATCGAGATGAAGGCGTTCAGTCAGGCGGGTGCGCAGCACGGCCAGGCCTCGAATGGACGAACAGCCTTCACCTTGGCACCTCCGTGACCTAGGTCAGCAGTCGCTCAACCGCCGCACCAGCCGGCAACGGGCGGGGAGGCGGCGGATGATCCGGCCCCACGCCCGGGCTGCCTTCCGCGCCCAGACCAAGGCTGCTAGCGACGACGGCGAGGATCAGTAGAGCCTCGATCAGCGTCAGGATGCCAACGAGCGCGACCCTCGATATCGCCCCTCGGGCGTGAGGCGGTGGCGTCGTCGAGAGCGTCGTCTTGGGTCGCCGCGACTGGGCTTGTGAGACAGCAGTCATTCGATAGCTCCTGACCTCCGCCCGACCCGGTTCAGCCAGAAGTCGACTGGACCGGCCTGTGGACGCTGTCGCAACGCTAGGGTTCGGGAACCAGCGTTTCGTCCGTGTCGGCCCCCAACCGCGGAATCGGGTTTTTGGGGGCAAGCCCTCTCTTGCGCCACACCGATCCGGTGGGACGATGAGCTCGTCGCTTTCGGGTGCAGGAGGCACGGTGCGATGACCGTGGGAGCAATCGCGCCAGTTGCCGGGTACGACCGGCGGCAGCGGGCAAGCCGGATGATCGTCGTCGGAGTCGCCTACGTCGCCGTCGTCGCGGCCGGTGCCATCTACCCGTTCGTGTCGCCGCTGCGCGACTTCTGGAACGCCTTGCCTCCCCCTGAGATCGCAGCCAACGCGCTCGGCGGCCTCGTGTGGCTACCGATCCTGTTGGTCGCGATCGCTCGTCAGCCGAATGGTCGACTCTGGAAACTGATCTTCCTCCTGGCAGTGACATTGAGGATCGACGCGCTCGAATACGTCCCGAACTCGATCGTCTTCACCTTGGCCCGGGCGAGCGATGTAGCTGCCCTGGCCGTATTCGTACATCTCATCGTGAGCTTCCCTTCAGGCGAGCTCCGGGGTCGGTTCGATCGGGGCGTCGTGGCCTACGGCTACCTGCTGGTGATCGTTTGGACCCTCAAGGAGATCGTGTTCGCGGGCGACTGGTGGGAGATCGGTTGTAACCCGGAGTGCATCCGGAACGCGTTCGTCATCTGACCGAACCCCGAGCTGTACGAGTGGCTCCGGAATGCCATCGCGCTGCTCGCGACTACGACCCTCTTCCCGCTCGTGATCGTGGCCATCTGGCGCCATTGGCGCGGGGCCACTGACCCGGCGCGCCGCATGCTCCTGCCGCTTATCGTCGGGATCCCGATCTGGCTGGTGATCGGCCAGGTCGAGATCTGCGGTTGGCGCGACGGATCGACGAACCAGCTTCGCCGACGCGAGCCGGGCGTCCAGGGTCTACTTGCGTACCTGCGGTCGGTCGACCACCTCGACGTTACGGAAACGGGCAGCGTCCTGGTCGACAACCGCGCGGGGATGCAAGTGAAGCTCAGTGTCGCCGGCGCCGAGACGGGTTGCCCGGACGGCGATGCGCTCGGCCTGTGGCACGACCTGTGGCCGGGCGGAGCGACTGCAATGGTCTGGGTCGGCTCGTACAAGGAGGTTTCGCTACTCGATCTCGACGGGGAGACGATCGCAATCGAGGTGTGGAGCGCGGACGACCCCGGAATGGACCCGTGGCTTCCGACCGCTCACAGCATCATCGATTCGATTCGGTTCCTGAACGCCGCGCCGGCGCGATCACCTGGAACTCCAAGACCGGCGGCAACGTGAGCGAGCCGGCCGCCGCCATCCGCATCACGCTCGCGGATGACGCCATCCTGCTGAGGGAGGCCCTCGCCGCGGCGCTGGTTGCGGCCGGGTTCTTCGTGATCGGTCAGGCGGCTGACGTGCCGGGCCTCCTGGCGCTGATCGAGCGCGAGCAACCGGACGTCGCCATCGTCGACGTGCGGATGCCGCCCAGCCACACGACCGAGGGCCTCGAAGCTGCCCGTGAGATCCGACGCCGATGGCCGGGAACGGCAATCCTCGTTCTCTCGCAGTATGTGGAGACACGCTATGCAGTCGACCTGCTTAGAGAGGATCCGGTCGGGGTCGGCTATCTCCTGAAGGATCGCGTCCTGCGCCTGCCCGACCTCGGCGACGCCGTTCGGCGCGTCGCCGCGGGCGGTTCGGTCATCGATCCTGAGGTCGTCGGCATGCTCCTCGGCCGGCGGCGCCAGCATTCGCCACTCGACGAGCTGACCCGCCGAGAGCGAGAGATCCTGGGCTCTATGGCCGAGGGGCGATCGAATGCCGCGATCGCACAGCGCCTGACGCTAGAGCTCAAGACCGTGGAGCGGCACGTCGGGACGATCTTTTCGAAGCTTGGCCTCGAGCCAGCTGTGGCCGACCATCGCCGCGTGCTAGCCGTTCTTGCATATCTGCGAGTTTGACCTGCGGATGTGCTGGAACGACGGACTGACTGGCTAGACTCCGACGATCCGCGAACCGCGATGTCCCGATCATGGGAGTCAGATCCTGATGGAACCGGGCTGGATCCTGGTCTTCCTCCATCTCCTTGGTGGAGCGGCCTGGCTCGGGGCGTCGATCTTCGCGAATCTGGTTGTCGTCCCCTACATCGGCCGACGACCGCCGGGCGAGCGCCCCGCGCTCGTGCACAGCCTGATCGTTGGACCGGAGCGCCTGGTGATCGGTTCGGCGTTGCTGGCCGCGACGACGGGCCTGCTCCTTGGCGTTTCGAGCGGGCGTATCGCGGGCCTCGACGATCTCGCTACCCCATTCGGGACCTTGTGGGTCGCATCCATCGTGGTGGCGTTGGCGGTCTTCGCAACGGGCGGCCTCGTTACCAGTCGAGCGGCGGCAGACCTCGAGCGCGACGCGACCACCGGAGAAGGCGGCGCCGCGGAGCCTGGAGGCGAGGCTGCGCTCCAGCGACTCAGGGCTGGATTCGCCGTGGAACTGGCAGGGATTGTCTCGATCCTGGGCCTGATGGTCGCGCTGGGCCGATCGTAAGACCGGGAGCTGCGGGGTCGTCCACAGGGCTCGGGTCGAGAGGCTCGAGGTTGACGTAGGACCGCGCCCCGGGCGGACAAGGTTCGAAACTCTGCCGAGCCTCGGGTCGCCGGCCGTCGACCCCGGTCGGTGTCCTCAGGATCCGAAAGTGGGCCCAGGGCGATCGAGGCCGTGTGGAAGATCGAGTCTGCGGAGCTCCCGCCGAACGGGCCGACTTGATCCACGCGGTTTACGAGCGGATCGTCGTGGCAGGGCCGACGTTCGTGAGCGCCCGTGACACTGGCCCGCCCGGAGGGCGTCGGGCGCGCAGGAACAACATGCCACGCCGCCGTTTCGCTACGATCGCCTCCCGGCGTCGCCGGAGCTCGGCCGGATCGGGTCCTGGCGGGAGGAGTGCCATGGCAGTCAAGGTCATCGTCGAGCTGAAGGCCAAACCAGGGCGCCGAGACGAGTTGCGATCGCTCATCGAGCAGCTCGCCACACGCGATCGACCGAGCGGCTACCACGGGAGCACGTACTACGAGTCGCTCGACGACTCCGACCTGCTCATCGACATCGCCGACTGGGAGTCACTTGAAGCACGGACGACGCATCTCGCGAAGGCCATGGCCGCCGGCACCTATGGTCCGGTCCTCGAGCTGGTGGCGGGGCCCTTCCGGGCCACGGTCATCCGCCGGCTGCCCTGAGGCATGCGTCCACGCGGCGGCGGTCTTGGCGCGCCCGCGGGGCGTCGGAAGCGCAGGAACCACGGCGCATGGCGCCGGACACGGTGCTAGCCGGGCACTAGATCCTCGTCGATGAACCCGGTCACAATGCGGGCGACCTCGTCGGGGCGGGCCTCGATGACCCAGTGTCCGACGTCGGGAAAGAAGACCTTGCGCGGCGGGTTCGTGAACTGCCCGTCGAGCCGCAGCGCCAGGTCCCGGCGCAGGGTCCGGTCGCGCTCGCCCCAGAGGATCAGGGCGGGTGAGGTGATTCGCTTGCCTCGCAGCCGGTTGGCATCGTCCTTGATGGTGTGCGCGATCGAGCGGTAATAGGCCAGGCCCGCCCAGGCAGCGCGCGGTAGGCAGATGGCATCGCGGTACACAGCCAAATCCTCGGCGCTGAATGCCCCGTCGGAGAGCAGTAGGCTCATGACCCGGCCATGAAGCGCGGTCAGCCACCACTCTGGCAGGCGCGGGATGCGGTAGAACAGGACGTAGGAGCTCCGGACCCGTTGGCGCCAGCTGTGATGGATCGCCCGTCCCAGGGTGATCGCCGGCGGGCCGTTGACCAGGATCAGGCGGTCCACCTTGTCCGGGTGGGACAACGCCGCCTCGGCGGCAACGATGCCGCCCCACTCGTGTCCAAGGACATGCGCTTTCGGCTCGCCGAAGGCGTCGATAAGTGCCGCGACGTCATCGCCGAGGGTCTGGAGTGCGTAGTCCTCGATCCGTGTCGGCCGGCTCGTGTCGCCGAAGCCCCGCAGGTCAGGCGCCACCGCCCGGTATCCCGCCCGGGCCAGGGCCGGGACGAGGTGGCGGTACTCGTACGAAAACTGCGGGAAGCCGTGAAGCAGGACGACCAGCGGACCTGCGCCATCGGTCAGGCAGTGGAAGCGGATGCCGTTCGCATTGATGAACTCCGATCGCATACCGATGTTCGTCCTCGGATTCGCACGCGGGCGCAGGGTGGGAATTGATCGCGTCGCGGGCGCCCCTCAGCTCGACCGCGCCGAGAGTGGTGAACGCGACCAACTCCGGCTCGCAGGCAGCAACGATTGTGTGGCTGACAGACCCACGACGCCGTCAGGAGCCCCATCGATGAGTTCAAGCATGTCGATAACTCCGGTCGTGACGCCCTCCCCTGCCATGGCCGCTGGCTTCGGGCGTGCGGCGCCCGCTCCCTCGAACATCGTGAGAGCCCGAAGGTTTCATGCCCCCGGCTTGAAGGTCATGAGTGCGATGACCACCGCAAAGCCGATGAGCTCCAGCCGCGAGACCACGAACAGGCGATTGATGAGTTCGCGGCCCGCCTGCGACGTCGGCCCGTCGGCTTCGAAGAGCTCGGCGGCCCGCTTGACGCGAGGTCCGAGGTAGACAGCGCCGGCCACCGCCGAGAGCACCCATAGGGCGACCGAAATTGCGATCCAGGTTTGCCCGAAGCTCCACGCTTGCAAGGTCATCGCGCTGCCGGAGACGAACAGCAGCAGCGCTGCCGGCATGAAGACGCGCGCGCCGATGGATTCGATGTGACGCGCCAGGTGCGGCAGCTCCGATGGATCCGGCGAACGGGTGACGCGAAGGGCGAGCAGCTGGGCGTAAAGCGCCCCGCCGACCCAGATGACGGCACAGATGATGTGGAGGTAGAGGAACAGCTGGTACATCCCGCTAGGGCCTCGTCACGTCATCGGCGCGGTCGACGGCCATGGCCATGAACCCATCCTCGGTGGCGAGGTCGGGGTGGTATCCAGGCTGCCATCGACTCGCGGCCGTCGCTTTCCGCTCGAGCCGTTGTTCAAGGCGCCGGAAGTCCTGCGACAGGACCCATCGCACGACTCCCGGGGGCAACCACCCCGTCAACAGGCGGAGGAAGCCGCTGATATCCCCCTCGTAGCGCGCCTCGATGTTCGTGTTCTCACCGGCCGGGGTGCAGATGTACTCGACTCGCGCGTTCCACGGCGCGGACGATAGCCAGACCACGCGACGGTTCGGCTCCAGTTCGGCCAGCTCATCGATGAAGTGGAAGCGGAACGGACCAATACGATCTGTGGCCATCCAGCGCGTGCCGATTCGAGGTGGCAGATCGCCGATCTGCCGCCGGAATACACAGGCAGGCGCAAACTCGTGCCAGCGCAGTGGGTCGGCCAGGTAGGCGAATACTCGCTCGACCGGGTGAGCGATGGTCGCGTTGATTTCCACGTGCCGCCACATACGGTGTCGGGCCGTCCCCACTCGTCGCCGGCTCCACGCCCGGGGAGGCGTCGGATATCCGGCGTGAGGCTAGCACCTGCGCGTTCGTGGTGCGCCTCAGATTCTCAAGGACGTCGATGGCCGTTACAGGGTGGATCGGGCGACGACGAACGGGTCGAGTAGGGGTGCTTTGTCGGACACCCGTTGTCAGCCACACGCCAGCTCCAGGACGGCAGGAGGAATCGAGAGGCCCCGGACGGACGTCACGGGGCCTCTTTCGTGCTTGGGATCTGGCCCGCCCGGAGGGATTCGAACCCCCGACCTACTGATCCGAAGTCAGTCGCTCTGATCCACTGAGCTACGGGCGGACGCCGCGGATGATACCTCGCACACGCCTGTTCGCCTCGAGACGCCGGGCGTGGCCTGTGCAACCGATCACGCGCGACAGGAGTCCACTAGGCTGTCCCTCAGCGGGCCGGGCCGAGTATTTTCGTAGCCGCCTGCCCGTCAGCTCAGATGAGGCACAGTCCGATGATCCGTCCGCGCGTCGCCTGGTTGTTCCTCTGTTTATCCCTCGCCGCATGTACCGGCACCCCTCCCAGTCAGACGGCGGAGCCTTCCGCCAGCCCCTCGGCCGCCGAGACGGCGATCGTGCTGCACGAAGCACCGGCCAACCTCGGCTGTGACACGATCGGGATCGACTACACGAGCATGACGTTCCGCATCGACCCCACGGCGGCCGAGCAGGTCTCAGCCGTTACCGACACCGGCGTGACGCTCACGACGTATTGGTCGGTCGGGTTCCAGCCCGGCAGCGATGCGGAGCGAGTCATCCGCGACCCCGCCGGGAAAGTGGTCGTGAGCCACGACGAGGTGCTCCTGGTACCGCCCGCGGCCTACCCGCGTCTCGCCGGCTACTTCGTCTGCCTCGCGCCGGACAAGCTGTACGTGCTCCTCGCCGACCCGTCGTAGACCGAGAGGCGCGACGGCGATGCCGAGACAGCCCGAAGTGGACGCCTGGTTCGAGCGATACGACAACCCGATGAAGGACGTCGTCCAGCGGGTCCGGGAGATCGTGCTCGATACAGACCCGCGTGTCGATGAGTGCATCAAGTGGCAGGCGCCGACGTTCACGTACAAAGGCAACATCGCCAGCTTCTACCCGAAGAGCCGGCAGCATGCGAGCCTGATGTTCCACCTCGGCGCGAAGATCCCGGGCATGTATCCACGCCTCGAGGGGAGCGGTGACACGTCGCGCGTCATGAAGGTCGCCGATCTCGACGAGGCAGAAGCCGCTCGTCCGGAGCTCGAGTCCATCGTTCGCGCCTGGTGCGACTGGCGTGATGCGTGACGGACGCCCAGGAGGCGTCAGCCGTTCGCGACAAGAGTCGACGGATCCTCGAGGACGTACACGGATCGCACGCCGGTCAATCCCTTGAGCTCGTGGCTCCCGCCATCCTTGAACAACAGTCCGGAGCCGGCGAGCAGCTCGTAGGTCGTCCCGGACACCAGGATGTCGCCTGGACCGCCGAGGGAAAGGATCCGGGCCGCGGTGTGCACCGCCACCCCACGAACGTCGTTCGGCACGATCTCGATCTCACCCGTGTGGATACCCGCTCGGATCTGGATGCCGAGTTCCCGGACCGAGTCGCGGATGACGGCAGCGCAGCGCACAGCACGCGCCGTGCCGTCGAAGATGGCCAGGAACCCGTCCCCGGTCTCCTTGACCTCGCGGCCGCGGAACGACGCGAGGTGGTAGCGCACCCGGTCATCGTGGTCCGCGATCACCTTGCGCCAGCGGTGGTCGCCCATCTGTTCCGCTGACGCGGTCGAGTCGACGACATCCGTGAACAGGATCGTCGCGAGGATCCGCTCGCCCGTGACGTCGGGCGGCACGAGGAATCCTCGCATGCCAGCGAAGTCGAACGTGACGTATGGCTCGTCACCGACGACCCAGGCATCGTGACCGGGCGGGATCTCATATGCGGTGTCTGGCGTGATGTCGAGCTCGGCGCCGTCGCGCATCTGGACGTGGACGGTTCCTGAGATCGTCACGCCGATGTGGTGGTATTCGCACAGCTCGGTCATGGCGATGGGCTTCACGTCCTTGGACCAGCGCCACCCGGGCTCCCAGACCTGCCGTCCCACCACGATGTCGCCGAGATCCAGGATCCTGACGTTGCCATGGGGGATCGAGCGGACCTCGTCCGGTGTCTCGAAGCTCTTCGCTTGCAAGCGTGCCATCGGGGCGATCTCCTCCAGCCGCCTGTGTACACCACGCCCGCCGCCCCGGCAACCGTCCCGCGGCATACTTCGGTCACGAGGCGAGAGCGGTCGGAGGAGACACCGTGACGATCCACATCCGCAAGTGGGCGACGTTCCGCGAGGAGATCGTGTCTGACGGCGAGCGCGAGCTCGAACGTCCGCTCCGCCGGGTCGCAGTGGCGGTCGTCTGCTCCAACCCCTACGCGGGTTCCTGGTCCGACGACCTTGCCGAGCTCATCGACTTCGGGGAGTTCCTCGGTGATGAGCTGACGCGGCGCTGCCAGGAGGCCCTCGGCGAGCCGGTCGAGGCGTACGGCAAGGGCGGCATCGTCGGCGAGCACGGGGAGCTCGAGCACGTGGCCGCCGTCCTCCATCCGAAGTTCGGGCAGCCGACACGGACGCGCACGAGCGGCGTGTCGATCCTCCCGTCGGTGAAGAAGCGGGCCGCGATGGGCGCCACACTCGACATCCCGGTGCACCACATCAAGGCGATGCTGATCCGCTCGCATTTCGACGCGGTCACGATCTCGGTCCCCGATGCGCCCGGCGCCGACGAGCTGTTGCTGGCCCTGGCCGTGACGAACGCGGGCCGGCCGCATGCGCGGATCGGCGGTCTCGCCGCTGCAGACGCCGTCGGCGAGGACGGCCTGCGCTGAGGCGCCCACTGTGCAGACGCTGATCACAGGCATCGGCCGGATCGCCTCGGGCGACATCGACGCGCCGCTCATCGACGGCGACTCGATCTCGATCGTCGACGGCCGGATCGATGCCGTCGGCTACGGTGTCGGCAATCGCGGCGACGCCGACAGTGTCATCGACGCCAAAGGCACGACGGTCATCCCCGGCCTCATCGACTCGCACGCCCACCCGGTCGTGGGCGACTTCACGCCCCGCCAGCGGACCGTCGACTTCATCGAGTCGTCCCTCCACGGCGGGGTCACGACCATGATCTCCGCCGGCGAGCCGCACGTGCCGGGCCGTCCGAAGGACATCGTCGGGCTCAAGGCACTGGCCATCGCGATCGCCCGCACGTATGCGACGTTCCGACCAGGCGGCGTCAAGGTTCGCGCCGGCGCTCCGATCCTTGAGCAGGGACTGGTCGAGGCCGACTTCGCCGAGATGGCCGCCGGCGGCGTGCGGCTCATCGGCGAGATCGGGCTCGGCTCGGTCAAGACCGGCTCCGACGCCGCCCCGATGGTCGCCTGGGGTCGCGCGCACGGGATGGTGTCGACCTACCACACCGGCGGCCCGTCGCTGCCCGGGTCGGGGGCGATCGGGGCGGATGCCGTCCTCGAGGCCAACCCCGACATCGCCGGCCACATCAACGGCGGCACGACGTCGCTCCCGGAGACCGACATCGAGCGCCTCGTCGCGGCCGACACAGGCATGGCCCTCGAGCTCGTGCACTGCGGGAACGGCCGCACCGCACTGGTGGCGCTGCGCAAGGCCTCGGAGGCCGGTGCGCTGGCCCGCGTCATCCTCGGCAACGATGCCCCGTCGGGGACAGGCGTCGTGCCGCTTGGCATCCTCCGGCTCATGGCCCATCTCGCGTCCATTGGTGGCGTCCCGCCGGAGACCGTCGTCGCCCTCGCGACCGGCAATACCGCACGCGTCCACGGTCTGGATACGGGCGTCATCGCCCCTGGTCGGGCCGCCGACCTGTGCATCGTGGACGCGCCGGTCGGCAGCGTCGGCACGACGGCGCTCGAGGCGCTCGCGACCGGGGACATCCCCGGCGTCTCGATGGTGATCGTCGACGGCGTGCCGCTGATCGGGCGGAGTCGCAACACGGCGCCGGCGGGGCGGATGGCCGAGGTCGTCACGGGACCCGCTGTCGGCGCGGGTGGGCATTGATGCGGTTCGGCCTCCGGCTGCCGAGCTTCGCGCTCGGACAGGACACGGCGAATCTCGTGGACATGGGGGCGTATCTCCGACGGGCCGAGGACCTCGGCTTCGAAAGCGCGGTCCTGATCGACCACCTGCTCGTCGCCCCGCCGGCCTATCGGACGACCTGGCTCGAACCGATCTCGCTGTTGTCCGCACTGGCCGGCGTGACCCGGACGATGCGCCTCGGGACGCTGGTGCTGGTGCTCCCGTTCCGCGATCCGGTCGCGTTCGCCAAGGAATGGGCGACGCTCGACGTGCTATCCGGCGGCCGCTCGATCCTCGGCGTCGGCGTCGGCTGGCACGAAGGCGAGTTCGCCGCGCTGCGCATCCCGTTCCGTGAGCGCGGCCGTCGGATGAACGAGATGCTCGAGGCGATCACCGCCCTGTGGGCCGGCGACAACGTCACGTACGAGGGGCAGTTCTATCGGTTCGAGGACCTGACGATCGAGCCGAAGCCGATCCAACGGCCGCACCCACCCATCTGGATCGGCGGTGGCACGCAACCGTCGGAGAAGATCTACGGCCAGCAGGTCGACACGATCCGCCCGGTCCTGCGGCGGATCGCGAAGTACGCCTCGACATGGGTGCCGCACTCGTCGGCGACCGCGGAGATGGTGGCCGGCGACTGGGCGATCATCCAGGAGGAGATGGCGGGGTTCGAGCGGAACCCCGACGAGATGACCAAGGTCTACTCGAACTTCATCCACGTCCTCGGGCCGGGCGAGTCGCCGGACAGCGCCACCGCGATGTTCCGAACCTTCTCCGGGATGGATCTCGACTACTGGCAGGAGTTCTATCTCCTCGGTGAGGCCGGCGCCCTGGCCGAACGCATCCGCGGCAAGATCGAGGCGCTCGGTGGCGTCGAGCACGTCATCCTGAATCCGCTCGACTGGAGCCCGGACGCCCTCGAGCGGATCGCTTCCGACGTGCTGCCGCTCGTCCGCGACTGACAGGTCCGATGGCCAGCTACCTGCGACCGACCAGCATCGAGGAGGCGCTGCTGGCGCTGGCCGAGCGTCCGCTGACGATGCTCGCCGGTGGCACCGACATCTATCCCGCGCGGGTCGGAAAGTGGGTCGGCGATGACATCCTGGACGTGACGGCACTGCCCGAGCTGCGGGCCATCGTCGTGACCGACGACGTGATCCGGATCCCCGCTCTCGCGACCTGGACCGACGTGATCCGCGCCGACCTACCGCCCGCCTTCGATGGGCTGAAGGGGGCGGCGCGTGCCGTGGGTGGGGTCGAGATCCAGCACCGTGGCACAGTCGCCGGGAACCTGTGCAACGCGTCGCCGGCCGCCGACGGGCTGCCGAACCTCATGGCACTCGACGCGCGGGTCGAGCTGGTTTCGGCCGCGGGCCGGCGGGAGGTGCCGGTCGGGGAGTTCGTCGTCGGCAATCGCAGGACGATCCGGCGGCCGGACGAGCTGGTCACGGCAGTCCTCGTGCCACGCGCGGGCTCGTCGACCCGGTCGGCGTTCCTCAAGCTCGGGTCGCGCGCGTATCTCGTGATCTCGATCGCGATGGTGGCGGTCGTGGTGGAGCTAGGCGACGAGGGTGCGATCTCGACAGCACGGATCGTGGTGGGTGCGTGTTCCGAGGTGCCGCAGCGGGTCGGTGGGGCCGAGGCACGACTGGTAGGACGGGCGCCGGCGGCGGAGCTCGCCGACGAGATCACCGCGGCCGACCTGGCCGGCCTCAGCCCGATCGACGATGTCCGTGCGACCGCGGCATACCGACGGGATGCTGCCCTGACGCTGGTGCGGCGCGCGGTCGCGCAGGTGCTCGCGTGACCGACGTGGCGGCTCGACCGACGACCTTCAGGGTCAACGGCCGGGAGGTCGCGGTCGATGGCGACCCGATGCGGCGGCTCAGCGAGGTCCTGCGAGACGACCTTGGTCTGACCGGCACGAAGGTCGGCTGCGATGCCGGCGACTGCGGCGCCTGCACGGTCCGCCTGGACGGCGACCCGGTGTGCGCGTGCCTCGTCCCGCTCGGTCAGCTGGACGGTCGCGCGGTCGATACCGTCGAGGGCCTCGCCTCCGGTGACTCCTTGCGGCCGATCCAGGCCGCGTTCCTGCGGACCGGCGCCGCGCAATGCGGGATCTGCACGCCGGGCATGCTCATGGCCGCCGATGCTCTCCTCGCGACGCGGCCGCACCCCACCGAGACCAACGTCATGGATGCGCTCGGTGGCGTCCTGTGCCGCTGCACCGGCTACCGCAAGATCGTCGAGGCCGTGATCGACGCTGGGGCCACCGAGGACGCTCCACCGTCGCCGTCGGGCGTCGCTGTCGGCGCGCGGATCGCCCGCGTCGACGGGATCGACCAGGTCATCGGCATGACGTCCTTCGGCGCGGATCGCGCGCCCGTCGACGTGCTCCACCTGCGGGCCGTCCGGTCGCCGCATGCCCACGCACGCTTCACGATCGGTGACCTCGCGCCGCTCCATGCCGCCAACCCGGGACTCGTGCGAGTGCTCGTTGCCGCTGACGTTCCCGGCCAGAACCTCTATGGGATCTATGCCACCGGCAAGGACCAGCCGGTGCTCGCCGACGGGTACGTCCGGTTCCGCGGGGAAGCAGTCGCAGCCCTGGTCGGCGACGCCGAGACGATCGCGCGCATCGACGACAGCGACCTCCCGATCGAGTGGCAACCCCTGGAACCGATCCTCGACCCGGCGGTCGCGGCGGCGCCCGGCACGACCCAGTTCCACGACGCGTTTCCTGGCAACGTCCTGACGAGCGGCCGGGTCGCGCGCGGAGACGTGGAGACGGGGCTGGCCGCGTCGACGATCGTGGCGACCGGGACGTTCCAGACGAGTCACCTGGAGCATGCCTATATCGAACCGGAGGCCGGTTTCGCGCGACGCGACGGCGACCGGATCGAGGTCGTGGCGTCGACCCAGACGCCATACATGGACCGCGACGAGATCGCGCTGATCCTCGGGCTCGCGCCGGACCGTGTGCGGGTCGTCCCGACCGCCTGCGGCGGCGGCTTCGGCGGGAAGCTCGACCTGTCGCTCCAGCCGTTGATCGCAGTGGCGGCGTGGCTTCTCGACCGCGCGGTCCGCTGCGTCTACACCCGCCCTGAGTCGATGCGCTCGACGACCAAGCGGCACCCGGCGCGCATGACCGCGTCGCTCGGTGCGGACGCCGATGGCCGGTTCACGGCCCTCGCGTTCCACGGCGATTTCGATACGGGCGCGTACGCCTCGTGGGGTCCGACGGTCGCCAACCGCGTCCCCGTGCATGCCTCGGGGCCGTACGAGGTGCCGGCCGTTCGGGCGACGACCCGGGCGATCTATACGAACGGCCCGATCTCCGGCGCGTTTCGTGGTTTCGGCGTGCCCCAGGCCGCGATCGCGGGGGAGGCGCTCGTAGACGACGTCGCGGCGGGGCTCGGCATCGATCGCCTCGAGATCCGGCTCCGCAATGCGCTGCGCGCTGGATCGACGACGGCGACCGGCCAGGTGCTCGCTGCGAGCGCAGGGTTGGTGCCCTGCCTCGAGGCCCTGCGCCCGGCCTGGGTCGAGGGGACGGAGGACGCGCGGCATCACAACCAGATCGCCGCCGCCGACCGCAGCCCGATCCGGCGGGGCATCGGCATAGGGGCGATGTGGTACGGCATCGGCAACACGTCGCTGACAAATCCGTCCACCATCCGGATCGGCCTGCGGCCCGACGGGTCGTACGTCCTGTTCAGCGGCGCCCAGGACATCGGGCAGGGCTCGAACACGATCCTCACCCAGATCGCCGCGGATGCGCTCGAGACGCCGGTGACCGCCGTCGATCTCGTCGCCGGCGACACCGATCGCACCGCCGACGCAGGCAAGACCTCAGCATCCCGCCAGACGTTCGTGTCGGGCAACGCGACGAAGCTCGCCGCGGTGGACCTGCTCCGCATGATCGAGATGGCCGGGCCGGACCTCTCGGCACTGCCGGTCGACGCCGAGGGGTGCATCCTCGTGGGGACCGGCACGTACGATCCGCGGACGACGCCTCTCGATGCCGACGGACAGGGCATCCCGTACGAGACGTACGGATTCGGTGCCCAGATCGCGGTCGTCGACGTCGACATCGAGCTCGGGACGACGGTCGTCCGCCGGATCGTGGCGGCGCACGACGTCGGTCGGGCGATCAACCCGATGCTCGTCGAAGGACAGATCCACGGTGGGATCGCGCAGGGTCTCGGCTTCGCGCTCATGGAGGAGTACCACGCCGGTCGGACCGACAACCTCCACGACTACCTGATCCCGACCATCGGCGACGTGCCGCCGATCGAGTGCCACATCATCGAGGACGCCGAGCCGGCCGGACCATATGGCGCGAAAGGGGTCGGCGAGCCCGCGTTGATCCCCACCGCGCCGGCGATTTTCGGCGCGATCCGCGACGCGATCGGGACGCGGATCGACGTCGTGCCCGCGACGCCGGATCGGGTGCTCGCGGCGATCCAGCAGGCAACCACCGGCGGCGCGAAAGTCCGCTAGGCAGCGATCCCGGCGACGCCCAGCAGCTGCGGCAGGACGGTCCCGAAGAGGTAGCCGGCGATGCCCGCCACGGCGGCCAGCATCAGGACCTCGAGACCCGACGACAACGCGGAGCGATGGGTCCAGCGACTCTTCACGACGCCGATACCGAACAGCACGAGCCCGGTGGCGACGACCGCGGTCGGGATCGCCATGCCGATCGGCATGAACAGGAATGGCAGGACCGGGACGAGCGCGCCCAGACCGAACGCCGCTCCCATGAACAGGGCCCCGCGGAAGACGCTGCCGCCGTGCTCGTCGACCTGGATGCCGAGCTCGCGGGTCACCATCGTCCGCAGCAGCACCTCTGGATGGCGCGCCATCTGTGCCGCGATCCGCGCCGCCTCCTCCTCGCTGAGCCCTTCCTCGGTCAGCATGAACGCGACTTCGGCCTCGGCCTCGCCGGGCCGCTCCTCGACTTCGTGGCGCTCCTCGTGGATCTGGGCGTCGAAGATCTCGCGCTGGCTCTTGCTGCCGATGTATTCGCCGGCGGCCATCGAGAACACGCCGGCCAGGCCGCTGGCGATACCGGCGACGATGACGGGAAAGGCCTGCCCCGAAGCACCAGCCACGGTGGCGACGACGGCCAGCGTCGAGACCAGGCCGTCCTGCAGGCCGAACACGACCTCGCGGATCTCACCGAGGAGGGAGCTTTCGTGGCGCTCCTCGGCGAGGTGCGTGGCGATCCAGCGCCGGTCGTAGGCGGATGCCGGAGCGTCCATCGGTGGTCTGGAGGTGTCAGTCATGGCGTCTACCAGAGTCGCATACCGCCCTGATCTGCGTGACTCCGTCAGCGGCGGCGGTAGCGCCGGCCGACCAGCCAGTACGCGGGGATCGACCCGAGCGACCTCGACAGCGACATCGCGGTGCCATCCCGGCCCTCGAGCGCGAGGAGGCGATCGGTGGCGGTCGCGTCGGCCGGGCGCGCGTCGATGACCGCGAGGTCGATCGCCACCCGGCCGGGTTCCGCCTCGCCGAGGGACTCGATGACGGCACGGGGCGGATCGCCTGACTCGTACTCGGCGCGTACCTCCGCCTCGGACCGCCACGTCGGCTGGCGGAGCAGGATCGCCCGCCACGCGGCGGCGAGCTCCGGCGACACCCGGCCGTCGCCCGGCTCGGGCGCGCGTCCGAGGTTCTCCACCACGTCGAGGCCACGTGCCCATCGGGCCGCCTGGTGGAGCAGCGCGTACTCGTCCAGATCGGCGTAGGCGGCCAGCCGATCGGCCGGGGAACCGTCGCCGAAGATCGCCCGGATCGACGATCCGAACACCTCGGCGAGGTCCAGGTCGATGGCCCGGACCGTCCGATGGAAGTAGACCTGCTGGTACATGAACCGCCGCGCGCTCAGGAACATCTCCAGCGCGCCGAGCCCGGGCTCGAACAGCGTGAGGCCGTCGCTGCCGATGAACGTGTACCGGCGCAGCCGCTCGACGTCGACCGGCCCCGCGGTCACCCCGGTGAGGTAAGCGTCGCGTCGCACGTAGTCGAGGTTGTCGACCGTGAAGACACCCGACAGGAGTGGCGCGAGCCAGCGGACCCAGCGCGGCATCGCGGGATCCCTGAGGGCCGGTTTCGCGATGAGGAATGCGACCCACGCCGGGTCGATGGACTCGTCGTCGCGCAGCGCGTCCCGCTCTGCGACGGCACCTGGTGCCCGACGCAGACCGCGCAGCAACTCGCCGAGCTCACCGATGATCCGGCCGCTCAGGTCCTCGTGGGTCAGGCGTTTGGCGTCCGGCCGGCGCGGATCAGCGGGAGCCTCGAACGCCGACAGCACGTGATCGTCGAAGAAGTGAGCAAACGGCCCGTGCCCGACGTCGTGGAGCAGCCCGGCCATCCGCATGGTCTCGGTCACCAGGCCCTCGGACGGGATGTCGGCCTCGCCTTCGGCGATCAAGGCGGTGCGCAGGCTGGGATACAGCGAACGGGCCCACAGCCCGGCCTCGTGCATGACGCCGAGGCCATGGGTGAATCGAGAGTGCTCGGCGGTCGGGAAGACCCACCGAGCACTCTGGAGCTGACTGATGCGGCGGAGCCGCTGGAGCCACGCCGTATCGAGGAGGTCCTCCTCGGCGACGTCTTCCTCCGGTAGTCCAGCGGCCGCCGACTCCGGCGGCGAGAGCCGCTTCGTGAGTTCGATATACCCGTGGATCGGGTCGCTGATGAGGTTGACGGCGGCGAACGGGTGCCGCCTCATGGTTGGGTCGTCAGGGGACCCAGATACGCGACTCGCTGCTCCATGCACCCACATTGCCACGTCGATCGGTGGCCCGCACGCGGAGCGAGTAGGACCGGCCGTGGGATCTGTTGGCGAGGCTGAGGGACGTCTGCGTGGTGTTGTTCCGCAGGAGCACCCACGTCCCGTAGTTGATCCGATATTGGACGTCGAAATGAGCCAGCCCGGCCGTGTGGGTCTGGAGCCGCGGGTCGTAGCCGCTCCACGTCCAGCGCACGTCGTCGCCGGACCGCGAGGCGCCCGTCACCCGTCCGACGGCTCGTGTGTGGTCGGTTGTCTCGGCGAACACCGCCGACCCGAAGGTCTTGTGATTCGACGACCGATAGGCGAGTCCGACGCCGACATAGTTGAAACGGTCGCTCAGGATCAGCGCCCGATGCGAGGGGCTGTTCATCCAGGCGAGAAAGATCGCTCGGCCGGAGGTCGACGGCCACGTTGCGGTGGACCAGCCGATGTTCTCGCCGTAGCGGTACCAGGCGACGCCGTACGCGTTCAGCTGTGAACTGAGGTTGCCGCCGATCGTGTGGCTCATCACGTTGGCTGACGCCATCCGACTGGCCCGGAGACCCGAGATCGCGGCGAGATCGCCGTCGTATCTGAGCGGGACGAGGCCGCGCGCGGATCGGGCACTGTTGATCCAGCCAATGATGCTGGACTCCGCGGTCGATGCGGATGTCGCGCTCGCTGACGGAGCGAAGACGGTGATCGCGAACGTGGCGATCAGGGCGGCGCGCATGGCGATAGCCAGCCGCCGCCGGGCGGGCGAGAGGTGCATGAGCACGTCCTTTACGTGTGGGGGGCACGTTGGTTCGTGATCGGACTACCCTACCCCAGTCGTCTAGGGCTTGTCCTCCGAGCCGTATCGCTCACCGGCACGACGGTGCGTCGAGGCAACGTCAAATCGCAGCGCCTCGGGCTCCAGCACCTCCACATCGTCGCCCCACGACAGGATCCAGAGCCGGATCTCGATGGTCCCGGCGACCGTCGCCCGCCAAGTCAGCGAGCCGTCAGCCGCAACCTCGACCCGCTGAGTCGGATGCCACGTCGCCTCCTGGACACGCGTCGCGACGGACGGTGCGAAGCGCAGGACGATCTCCGTCGGCGGCTGATCCGCGATGATGTCCCAGGCCCGGCGGAGCGCGCCCTCGACGCCGTCGCCCTCCGGCAAGTCGAATGTCCGCGGGGTGAGCGCCACGTCGCGGATCCGTTCGATCTTGAACGTCCGCAGCGCATCGCGGGTCTCGTCCCAGCCGATCAGGTACAGAGCGTGGGTCTGGAGCGATGGCTCGATGAGATAGGGACGGACGACCGCACGCCGGGCGGCGGCATCGGGGCCGTAGCGCGCCGGTTCGTAGTCGAGCGTCACCACCCGCCGTTCCGCCCATGCCCGAGTCAACCGATGGACGTGTTCGCTGAATGCCGCGTCGCGCGGATGCTGGGCGAGGACATCGAGGGTCCGCTCGACGTGCTCCGCGAGCGGCCGCGGCAGCACTTCCTCGAGCTTCTCGAATGCTGCAGCGAGGTCCGGGTCGTACTTGTCGGCGTAGCGGACCATCAGGCGAGCCGACAGCACGACGGCCATCGCCTCGTCGAGGGTCAGCTTGAGCGGCGGCAGGAACTCCTCGCCGACGACACCCCACAGCCCGTCCTCCGACCAGACAGCGACGCCCACCTCGGTCTCGAGCGCGCGCAGGTCGCGATAGACGGTCCGCGTCGCGACCCCGGTGCGGCGGGCGATCTCGGCGGGTCGGATCCCCTCGGGGTGACCGCGCAGCACCGCGACCACGCGCAGCATCCGGGCCAGGCGGTCGCGTTTGCCGAACGGCCGCTCGTCCGTCTCGAACGTCATGGCACCGGGGCCGCGATCACGACGTCGCGGCCGCGCTCGGTCGCGGTCAGCAGCACTTCGATCCTGCCCTGGATGGCTTCCTCCTCGATCCCGCTTGCTTCGCCGTTGACCGACCCCGCGACCTGGCCGAGCGCACCGTCGAGGAAGATCCAGTAATCGAGCTGGCCGCGCCAGCGCTCGAGATCCTGGTCGCCGACGAGCCACGCGACAGGGGGGAAATTCGCCCGGAAGATCGACCCGTCGACGGTCACGCGGCAGCGCCGTGCCGGCGCGCGCTCGATGACCTCGATGCCGTAGTCCTCGGCGGTGGCTCGGGCGCCGTCGGTGAGCGCCACGCCGACCGTCCGCAGATCGAGCGTCGAGTCCTGGACGACCGTCAGCAAGGTGGGCACCCAGCCGGCGGCGGGCGTGCGTAGCCACCCGGCATCGCCGCGCCGCGCCTGGCCGTACTGGCCCAGCTCACGGTTGGTGGCGACGTACGCGAGCCAGCGGAAGTCCGCGCCCGACCGGTGACCGACAAGATCGACGGTCCCGCTCTGCCGTCCGTCGATCGAGCCCACGAACCGCGCCGCAAGGCGCGCGGTCGAGCCCGCCACGACAGGGCCGTCACAGGACGGCGGCTCGACATCGGGGCCGAGGTCGGTCGGCCCGAAGCGCGAGCCGATGCTCGGCCGGTCGGTGTCGCGCAGGCTTATCTCGTTGGCGATCGCGGCGCCGCCGAAGGCCGTGCCAGCGACGAGCGTCAGGGCGGTGGCGATGGCCAGACCGAGGCGCAACCGCTGGCGACGGCGGGCCATGCCGCCCATCACCCGGCGGGCCTGGCCGAAGCCCGTGAAGAGGCTGGTCCCGATGAGTGCGAGAAGCCACGGGTATGCAGCCTCGGGCGATGGCATCAGGGTCTGCGAGCCATATGCCTGCAGCTGGTTGAGCACGCCGCCGATGGACGGCAGCAGGACGAGCAGCGTCCCGAGCCCGAGCGCCACGATCAGCGCGTGGGACACCTCCCGGCGCGCGAGAGGCGGCCAGCGGACGCCGAGGGCCGCGATGCCCAGCGGCAGGAGCATCGTGATGCCGACGATCAGGTCGAGCGGGCCACCCGGGCGATACGCCAGCAGCACCAGGGCAGCGGCAAGCCCCCAGGCGCCGACCAGGGCCAACCCGATGAGCCGCAGACCAAGGCGTCGTACCCGCATGGCGCCGAGTCTAGGGCTCTCGCGCGCCTCGACGGGCCGGCGGGGAGGCCGCCACCGCAAGTACCGGTCGGCGTAGGACCGATGGGTCATCGCGACCGGTGCCAGCCGGGACCAGCATGCCCCTACCGCACCGGACCATCCGGAAGCGGCTATCGAGGGGATCCGAGGGGCCAGTGACACATGGACGGGCCGGCGCAGCGAGGTTCACGGGGACGCGGGCGATCGCCTCGCCACGCTTCGTCGGTGCGCTTGCTCGGGGCCGGGTCCACGGTCGGAGCTGGGTCCGCGGCAGCGAAGCCGACACCCTCCCCGGCCCCGTCACCGGTCAGGGACGAGACGGTCCAGCCGGAGACGCGTTCGACCTACCGGCTCCTGGTGAGCAGGGGCCTCGCGCCTGACGAAGCGGCCACGCTGACCGCATTCCTGTGCGGCATCCCCGTCGGCGATGGTCGATGGTCGATCCGCCAGGTCAACCAACTTCTGTTCCTCAAGGCGATGGTCCAGAGCGGACGGTTCGGACCGTCCGACGGAGGCACCGCCCGACCGCACTGATCTCCGCATATCACCCGATCGCGAGGGTGTGACCCTCCTCCCGCCCGAGCGATCGACCAACGCCGAAGCGGCGCCGAACCTCCTCCCGGCGCCGCTTCGGCGCGTTCCGGGCGACGCAACGGCGGATCGCCTGCGGCGAACTCCTACCTGACACGTATGACATCGGCGGGTACACTCTCGCCCGTCCCCGTTCCCCCTCGGAGATCCAACCCATGCGCAAGACCACAGGCGTCGCCATCGCCGGCATGCTCGCGATCCTGCTCGCGGCCTGCACGAGCCCTGGTGCGGCCCCCATCAGCGCGTCCCCGTCGGTCGCCCCGTCGGTCGGGCCGTCGGTCGCCCCCAGCGAGGCCCTGGCAACGCCCGAAGCGTGCGCCAAGGACAGCCTCACCCTGGTGACTGCCGGCACGTTCACGATCGGCACCGACAATCCCGCGTACCCGCCGTACTTCCTCGAGAACACCGACGGGAGCAAGACCGCTCCCTGGGAGCTCGGCGACCCGACCAACGCGACCGGCTTCGAGAGCGCCGTCGGCTACGCCATCGCCGATCAGCTCGGCTTCAGCCGTGAAGAGGTCACGTGGGTCGTAGTCCCGTTCGCGAACGCCTTCGCGCCGGGACCGAAGACCTTCGACATCGACCTCAACCAGGTGACCGACACCCCCGAGCGCCGCCAGACTGTCGACCTGACGAAGGGCTACTACTTCGGCAGACAGTCGCTCGTCGCCATGGAGGGCACGCCGATCGCCGCGGTGAGCTCGACCTCGTCACTCAAGGACTACACGTTCGGCGCGCAGGTCGGCACGACGAGCCTCGATGCGATCAACACGATCATCCAGCCGACCAAGGCTGCGCAGGTCTACGACACGAACGACGCAGCCATCCAGGCCCTCGGCCAGGGAACCATCGACGGGGTCGTCGTCGACCTGCCGACGGCCGACTACATCACCAACGTACAGCTCGATGGCTCGACGATCGTGGGTCAGTTCAAGGGCGGCACACCCGAGCATTTCAGCGCCGTGCTGGCCAAGGACAGCTCGCTCACGCCATGTGTCGAGGCCGCCATCGACGTGCTGATCAACGAGGGCACGCTCGAAGCGCTGGCCAGCCAGTTCCTGCCCTTCCAGGACGCCGTCCCGGTCTTCGGCCCGTAGGCCACGCGGGGTCGCCCGCGCATGAACGTCACCGACGCCCGCCGTCGCCGAGATCGACGGCGGGCGTTGCGTGCATCGCTCCTCGCGCTGGCCAGCACCGTCGTCGTCTTCGGTGTCCTGGCCTGGATCGTCGTCAACGCCCCGGGCTGGCCGGCCGTCCAGAGCTCGTTCCTCGATGGCCAGGTCTTCGCCGCGGCGTTGCCCGGAATCGTGGCGGCCTTCTTCGTCAACATCCAGCTGTTCGTCGCGGCGGAGATCCTGGTCCTGATCTTCGGCCTCGTCATCGCGATCCTGCGCAGCGTGCCGGGGCCGGTTTTCTTCCCGGTCCGCCTCGTCGCGACGTTGTACGCGGACATCTTCCGCGCCCTCCCGGGGCTGCTCGTGATCTTCGTCCTCGGGTTCGGGATCCCGGGGTTGGGTCTCGTCGACCCCAAGACGCCCCCGATCCTGTACGGGATCCTGGCACTGACGCTGGTCTACTCGGCGTATGTCTCCGAGGTGTACCGGGCCGGCATCGAGTCGGTCCACCCAAGCCAGGATGCCGCGGCGCGCTCGCTCGGGCTGAGCCGCTGGCAGAGTCTCCGCCACGTCGTCGTGCCGCAGGCCGTGCGGCGCGTCGTTCCGCCGTTGCTCAACGACTTCATCGGGCTGCAGAAGGACACGGTCCTCGTGTCGTCCATCGGGGTGGTGGAGATCTTCCGGACTGCGCAGATCAAGCAGGCAGCCGCGTTCAACTTCACGCCGTACATGGCAGTCGCGCTCGTGTTCGTCGTCGTGACGATCCCGCTCGCCCGCTTTACCGACGTCCTGATCGCGCGCGATCGACGGCAGGCCGCCGGAGGTCGACGATGACCTCGTCGCCCGCGCCCATCCCGGCCCTCCAGATCGAGGGCCTCGAGAAGTCGTTCGGGTCGCTCCTCGTCCTGCGCGGCATCGACCTAGATGTCGCGGAGCACGAGGTCGTGTGCCTCATCGGCGCGTCGGGCTCCGGGAAATCGACGTTGCTGCGGTGCATCAACCTGATCGAGCCGATCGACGCTGGGCGGATCGTCATCGAGGGCGAGGAGATCACCGCGCTCGACGTCGACGTCGATCGGATCCGTCGGCGCATCGGCATCGTGTTCCAGGCCTACAACCTGTTCCCGCACATGTCGGTGCTCGACAACATCGCGCTCGCCCCGCGGAAGGTGCTGCGGACGCCGCGCGCCGAGGCCGAGGCGGCCGCGACCCGGCTGCTGGACCGGTTCGGGCTGGCCGACAAGCGCCTCGACTATCCGGATCGGCTGTCCGGCGGGCAGCAGCAACGCGTCGCCATCATCCGCGCGTTGGCGATGCAGCCAGATCTGCTCCTCCTCGACGAGGTGACGAGCGCCCTGGATCCCGAGCTCGTCGCCGAGGTGCTCGGCGTGATCCGCGAACTGGCCGCCGGCGGCATGACGATGTTGATCGCGACCCACGAGATGGGTTTCGCGCGCGAGATCGCCGATCGCGTCTGCTTCCTCGACCAGGGCGTGATCTGCGAGTCCGGTCCGCCGGACCAGGTGTTCAGCGACCCGCGCGAGCCCAGGACGCGCCAGTTCCTGCAGCGGATCATCGACGCCGGGCGGCTCTGACCCTCAGGACGGGGCTTCAGAGGGCTCCTCCGGCAGGTCCTCGGGATCGAGCTCGACATCGGGGACCAGGTACAGGTTCCAGCCGGCCTGGATGCGATCCGGCGCGTAGGTCGGGGAGTCCGGGTCGAGCGACGGATGGTTCGCGCGGTTCCAGAACGCGATGCTGCGCGCGGTCGTGCGGAACAGCCGGGCGATCGAGGTCAATGTGTCGCCCGGCCTCACGGTGTAGACGAGGAAGGTCGGCAGCGGCGTCGGCGTCGGACGGACGAACGACGGCCGCTCAGACGGACCGGAGGGGGAGGGCAGTGGCGTGGCGACCGACGCCGAGGTGCCCGGCGCGCCGGTCGGCGACCCGACTCGCCCGCTCTGCGGGATGCAGCCGGCCGCGAACACCGCGACCGATCCTGCGACGAACGCGGCGGCGGCCAGGCGTCGGAGGTCGCCCATCGGGGACATCCTGGCTCGTCCTGCCGATCGCCGCCAGGGGCGTCGTGTGGGGGGGCGGGGGACGACGCTAGCTGGCTGCTTCCACCTCGGAATCGACCGGCGTCGGCGCTTGCGGCCGGAACTCGGCGGCGAGGGCCAGGCCCTCGGCGGCGGTCGCGACGCGATCGCGGCCACCGCGCTTGGCGACGAAGCACGCCCGGTCCGCGGCAAGCAGGACATCGGCCGCGGATGCCCCGTCCGTGGGGAACGTCGCGACTCCGATCGAGGCGGTGACCGGACCGCCCAGACCGCGCACGGCTGCGCCTGCCCGTTCGGCGACCTGTCGCGTGCCGGTCGCGTCGGTATGCGGCAGCAGGAACGCGAACTCGTCGCCGCCGTAGCGGAACACCAGGTCGGAGTCACGGCCTGATCGCGTCAAGGCCTTGGCGATGCGCCGCAGCTCCTCGTCCCCGGCCAGGTGGCCCATCCGGTTGTTGACCTGCCGGAAGTCGTCGAGGTCGAGCATGATGAGCCCGAAGGGCGCGCCGTCGCGGACCGCGCGACCCAAGTGGTCCTCGAACGTGGTGTGGTTGAGAAGGCCGGTCAGGCCGTCCGTTTGGGCGCGGATCTCGACGGCGCGGTACACCTCCGCGTTCTGCAGGGCGATCGACACCTGCGCCGCGAACAACTTCACGAGGTCGAACTCCTCGGGCGCAAACGTGTTCCCGACGCCGAGGCGCTCCATCGTCAGGACCCCGGTCGCGCCGGATCGGCCGCGCAGCGGCACGACGATGAGGCTGCCATCAGCGGACGAGTCGTCGATCCCGTCGAGCACGCGGAAATGATTGACGCGCGGGTCGCGGCGCTCGTCCTCGATGTAGACGGGTTCGTTGTGCTCGACGACCCATGTCGCGACGCCGGACTCACCCGGTTCCCACGGCTCCATGTACGCGGCCGCGTGGACGCCACGCGCTGTCAACGGCGTCAGGAGGCCGGTGGCCGGATCGAGCACCTCGATCGCGACGTTGTCGCAGGCGATGAGCCCGCCCAGCCGTTCGGTGATGCCCTCGAGCACGGCGCGTCCATCGAGCGTCGTGAGGATCGACTCGGTGATCTGCAGGAGCGCCCGCTGGCTGCGGAGCTGCTGCTCGAGCGCTGCCGACTGCTCGCGCAGCCGTCCCGTGGCATCGGCGTTGGCCATCGCCTGCGCCGCGAAGCTCGCGTAGATCACGAGCAGGCGCAGGTCGTCGTCGCTGAACTGGTGGAGGCCGAGCTTCGAGAGGACCAGCACGCCGAGGACTTCGTCCTCGAACAGCATCGGCGCGAGCAGCATCGATTCCTCGAGGTCGTCCTCGGTGCCGGGGATGGTGTTGGCGCGCGGGTCGGTGCTCGCGTCGGGAAGGTACTGGGCGATGCGGTGCTCGGCGACCCAGCCCGTGATGCCCTCGCCCATCGCGACCTTCAACTGGTCCGGCGTCTCGTCGACGTACTCGCCGACCTGCCCGCGGAGTGCGACAGGGACCAGCTCGTCGCCCATCCGCCGGTAGACGCGGACGTTGTGATAGTCGATCAGCTGACGCAGCTCGGTGCCGATCGCCAGGCCGATATCGCGGACGTTCGAGAGGTGATTGAGTCGCGCCCCAAGCTGTTGGATCGACTGCAGCTGGGCCGTCCAGGTCGCCATCTGCTCGAAGTTCTGGGCAGTGCGGATGGCCACGCTGGCCTGCGTGCCGAGGGCCGTGATCGTCTCGAGCTCGTCCGCGCTCCACTCGTGCGGTTCGTCGTGGTAGACGTTGAGAAGGCCGAGCACGTGGTCGCCGTCGAGCAACGGCGCCGTGCACATCGTGTCGAAACCCTCCTGGACGACCGCCGCACGGACATCGGCGCCCCGCGGGTCGTCACGGTAGTTGGTCGAGAACAGCGGTCGGCGGGCGGCGATCGCATAGTTCGGCAGGCACCGCTCCGGGAAGTCGCGGACCGCGGCGGTGTACGCCGCTGACACGCCGCGGCTGACCTCGGCCACGACCTTGCCGTCGGGCTGGCGCAGGAACACCGCGCCCCGGTCACCCTCGAACAGCACCATCGCGTGGTCGACGAGGCCGGCGAGGATACGGTCGAGATCGACCCCGCTGCCGATGTCGCCGGCCACCCGACGCAGCGCCTCCGCCCGATGGAGCAGGTGGGCGACCTCCTCCTCCCGGCGGACGACGCCGACGATGGCGCCGATCGCGTCGGCGAGGACCGTCGCGAGGTCGTGATCGAGAGGTTCGAAGCCGTCCCCTGGCGCGGCGACGACCAACAGCACGCCCCACGGTCCGTCGCGTCCGGGGATCGCGGCGGCGAGCTCCTCGCGATCGCCGGGCAGCACGGTCGCGGTGACCCGCTCGCCCTCGCCGGCCTCCACGGCGAGCACACCAGGGGCATCGTCGATCGCGCGGGCACTCCGCCGCGTCGCGGCGTCGAGTGCCCGTCCCAGGACGCCGAACGACCTCGGGACGTCGAGCAGACGCGGAGGGGCGACCCCTGGCGGTACCGCCACCGCGGCCGGCATCAGTCGATCGTCGTGGCGCTGCCAGATCACGACCATCGCCCGGTCGCCGGCGTCGCGAACGTGGTCCGCGACCCTGTCCAGATCTTCCTCGAGCGTCGTCTGGCCGAACGGCTCACGAGCGATCGCGTCGAGGAGCGCCAGGTCTCGGCGGTGGCGTTCCGCGTCGGTCGGATCGAGGAGCGGCGCCAGATCGACCCGGGCTGGTGGCTGGCGATGCCCGTCCGGCTGGCGGCGGGGCGCTCCAACCGCATGCCGGGCCGAGTCCGCTGCGCCCTGCTCGGCGCTCGCGAGGAACCGCTGGAGGTCACCGAGCCGGTAGCGCCGATCGCCCCGCGGGTTGATGCGGTAGAACCGAAGACGACCCGCGTCGCTCCAGGCGCGGACCGTGTTCGGATGCACGCCGAGGAGCCGCGCGGCCTTGGTGACAGAGAGTGTCGCGTCGATCGGGCGCGGGGGCAGGTGGGTATTCATCGCCTCGATGGAGGAACTGTGAAGTGCACGTGGCCGAGGCTACCAATCTCACAGTTCTTTCCAATAGTCCGAAGGTCCCGGCAGTCGGATGTTCGCCCGGGACCCCGCGATCAGGCTCGGCGACCTCCTGTCAGGCGGACGTATAACGCCGCCGTGATCGCGGCGCCGATGCCGATCACGAATACGAGCACGATGGCAGTCAGGGGATCGCCGACCAGCCCAGGACCCTCGCCGCTGCTGCGCGGATCTCCGCCGAGGACGGCCGAAGGCGACGGGGTCGCGGCCAGGGCCGGTTGCGTGAGCGCGCCGGCCACCGCCCACGCCAGGCCGACGGTGATCGCGATGAGCCCGATCGCCAGCGCGATGACGGCGATCAGCGGCCGCCGCGGCGCATCGGCCGCGAGCACGCGCATCGCCTCATCGCGTTCGAGGGTCGTGACGATGAGCGGGCGTCCAAGACCGGCGGTCATACGGGCCGTGCCGCTCGACGGGTCGATGGCCGGGACTCCGGCCACCGTTGCGTGCTCGACGGACGACAACTGCTCGACCCGCAAGCGCAGCGGGACCTCCGGCGCCGTGCCGGGCGGGACGCGGTCGGGCGCGTCGGCCGCCGTCCCGACGGACTGGCGCGGGATGACGATGAGCCCATCCGCGATCGCGTCGTGGTCGACGGCGATCCCGTCGAGACCCTCGCGGACCTCGAAGTCCACAGACTGTCGCTGCTCGTCGATCGTCGTCCAGCCGCGACCGTTGGCGAGCTGGACGCGGACCCGACGCAACACGAGGGGGCGGTGCGCGTCGTCCTCGAACTCCTGCTCGGCATCGATCCGGCCGCGGACCGCGACGAACCGCGGCGGTCCGGAGGCCAGCTCGCGGGCCTGCGCCACCGGCACGACAGGTGTCACCGCGAGGAGCCGTCCGACTCGGTAATTCGTCCCGAGTGTCCGCAGGATCGCGACGCCGATGCCGAGCGCGACGAAGCCGACGACGATCGGGATCAGGGGGGTCACGGCGGCGACTATACCCGCTCGTCCGTGAGTGGCCGGACATGGAAGGGCCCGAAGGAACCTCCACGACACGTGGGCGTTGATGCGATCGCCGCCGTTAGTATCGTTCGGCCCCTCCGGGCTGACCTCTACGCTACGGGTGCAGCCTCGACACGGTCAACGGCGGTCATCCACGAATGTGGGCGACAAGCGCCGGGTTATCCACCGTCTGTCCACATCGCGGTCAGCCCGCCGACCGGCCGGTCGCAGGATCCAGGGCGTTGAGCTGTCCGTCGAACCCGGTCAGGACCAGCCGACCACCGACAAGCTCGGCGGCGGTGACGACGTCCGAGTGGGCGACCCGCCACCCGACCGTCCCGTCCCCCTCGAGCGCGAACGTCTCGATCTCGGCCTGCACGAGGACGTGGCCGAGCCGCGGCGACCCGAGCAGCGCGATGATGGGTGATGCCGAGCGATGCTCCCAGCGGAGGGTGCCGCTGGCGGCGTCCAGCCCGAACGTATGGAACCCGTAAGCCACGATGAGCAGACCGGCCGTGTCCCAGTAGATCGCCCTCGGCTCGTCGAAGATCGTCGAGGCGAACCGGGCCGTCCACGACCCGCGCGGGCCCTCGAGCCGGAGCTCGGCACGGCACAGGGCATCGGGGTCAGAGCTGACGTTGGGGCCCAGGTCGATGAGCGTTCCACCGGCCTCGCTGAGCGCGAAAACGTCGGCCGACTGACCGCTGCCGCCCCAGCGCCAGCGCGCGCGCAGACCGCCCGGGTAGGCGATCGTCGCGTTGCGTGGTTCGCGAGCCACGCGGCTCGACCCCGCCTGTGCCGTCACGCCCCCGTCGAGGCGAGGCGACCGGATCCCTGCTCGTCCGCCTCGACATCGGCGGCCCGACGCTCCTCGCTGATCGGCGCGACCGTGGCGTTGGCCAGCGTGCGCAACGTCGCGGGAGGCACCTCGAAAACCGCAGTCGGCAGACCGGCGGCTGCCCACACGGTCGTATACCGCCCGAGGTCCGGGTCCATGATCACGCGGACCGGCCGATCGAAACCGATGGGCGGGATACCGCCGATGACGAAGCCGACCAGCTCGTGCGCTTCGCGAGCCGTGGCCCGACGGATGTCCGGCTCGCCGGCGACCGCCGCCAGCCGGGCGACGTCGACCCTGTTCTGACCCGACACGAGACAGATGATCGGTTCGGGCCCTGCGTCGGACGGGGCGACGAACACGAGCGCCTTGACGATCTGGCCGAGTTCGCCGCCCACCGCCAGCGCCGCCTCCTGGGCGGTGTGGGTCGACTCGTCGAACGTGACGATGTCGAGGTCGATCCCCTTCCGCTCTGCAGCGGCGATGACGCGTCGGACGGCAGGGTGGTCGATGGGGGTGGGCACGGCCGGAGTCTAGCATCGGGTTCGTGCGGGACCGCTAGCATCCGCAGCATGGTGTCGACCACCCAGGCCATCGTCCTCGCGGACGGCGAGGTGGGCTCGCGTACAGCGATCGACCTGGCCTGGCCCGGCTGGCTGGCGCCCGACCCGTATGTGGTCGCCGCGGACGGCGGCGCGCGGCATGCCGGAGCGCTCGGGCTGCGTATCGATCTGTGGGTCGGCGATGGCGACTCGCTCGGCGAGGACGGTATCGCGTCCCTCGAGGCCGCGGGGATCCCGGTCGAACGGGCGCCAGTCGACAAGGACGAATCCGACACCGAGCTGGCCGTCGCCGCGGCGCTGACCAAGCGGCCGTCGGCGATCACGATCCTCGGCGCGCTCGGCGGCCCGCGTCTCGACCATGCGCTCGCGAACCTGGCGCTCCTCGCGATGCCGGAGCTCCGCGCCGTCGACGTCCGTCTGGTCGGCGCCGATGCACGCGTCCGGCTGCTGTCGGCTCCCGCGCCGGACGGCTCGCCTGAAGAGGAGGACCTCAGCGGCCGGATCGACGACCTCGTGTCGTTGCTGCCGGTCGGTGCCGACGCGACCGGCGTGACGACCATCGGCCTCCAGTTCCCGCTCCAGGACGAGGCCCTGCTCGTCGGCCGCAGCAGGGGGCTGTCCAACGTGCGGACCGCTGAGACCGCGACTGTCACTCTCCGGGCCGGCCGGCTCCTCATCGTGGAGACCCCTGCTACGCTCTGACGATGAGCATGCCGACCGTCGGCGATCAGGCGCCCCCGATCGCCCTGCCCGACGAGACGGGCACGGTCCACGACCTCGCCGATCAACGCGGCCGCTGGACCATCCTCTACTTCTATCCCAAGGACGACACCCCCGGCTGCACGGTCGAGGCCTGCGAGTTCCGCGACGCGAACCAAACCATCACCGAGCGGGGTGCTGATGTCTGGGGTATCAGCCCCCAGGGTGCCGCCAGCAAGCGTCATTTCCGCGAGAAGTTCGGGCTACCGTTCACGCTCCTGGCCGACGAGGATCACCAGGTCGCCGAGGCGTACGGCTCGTGGGTCGAGAAGCAGAACTACGGGCGGACCTACATGGGAACGGCCCGGACGACGTTCCTGATCGACCCCGCCGGACGCATCGCCAATGTCTGGCCGAAGGTCAAGCCGGAGGGCCACGCCGGCGAGGTCCTGGCCGCCCTGGACGAGCTCCAGGCCGTCGCCCGCTGACCGGCCGGTGACGGGTCCTCCCGGGAATGGAATGAGACTTCGCCCGTGGGGGGAGACGAGCGAAGCCTCGGCCTCAAGCGTACGCGCCCCTCACACGGCCCGCAAGGACATTCCTGCATGGCCGCGGCGTGTTGGAGCCCCCCGCCGGCGCGCCACATGACGGGCCCGCCCGAGCCGCCTCGCGACCACGACTGGCGGCCCGCCCGGTTCATGGTTATCGCCGGTCACCCGGACGACGCCGACTTCGGTCCGGCCGGCACGGCCGCCCGCTGGATCGATGCGGGATCCGTCGGCTGGCTGGTGTGTTGCACGTCGGGCGACCAGGGTGGCGAGGACCCGGACGCCGATCCGCTCGAGTTGGCGGCGCTGCGCGAGACCGAGCAGCGCGCCGCGGCGGCCGTGGTCGGCTACGCGGGCGTGAGCTTCCTCCACCAGCCGGACGGCGCCCTCGCGAACGACCTTCCGTTGCGGGAGCTTCTCGTCCGCGAGATCCGGACGTTCCGGCCGGACGCGGTCTTCGCCACCGACCCGGAGGCCGTGTTCCATCGCGGCGGCGGCGTGAACCACACGGATCATCGTGCGGCGGGTTTCGCTGCGGTCGATGCCGTCTATCCGGCCGCGCGCAACCCGATGGCATTCCCTGCCCTGGCTCGCGACGGCCTGGCGGCCCACGCGGTGAGGCGCCTGTACCTCTTCTGGTCGGAGCGGCCCGATGCATGGGTCGACGTCACGGGGACGCTCGACCGCAAGCTCGCCGCCCTGGGCGAGCATCGCAGCCAGATCCGCGACATGGATGCCCTTGCCACACGGATCCGGAGCTGGGCGGCCGAGGAGGGTGAGTCGATCAGTGCCGGAGCGGCGGAGGCCCTGCGCGTCATCGTCATCGACGACGACGAGGACGAGTCGAAGGGCTAGCGGCCGTCAGCGCTCGTCGAGCAGGACCGGCCGGATCCGTCCCCACTCGTTCCAGATGTCCGCTAGTCCGTCGGCCCGCCGCCCAAGCATCGCGACGAGCTCGCCTAGGGTAAGGTCACCGGCCGTGTTGGCAAGGTGCTCCGCAGCGGCCACCTCGACCTCCTGGAACAGCGTCGCCATCTCGGCGTCGTTCGGCCAGTGACGCATGCGCATGGGGTCGAGGCCGGCATAGCCGAGCGCGAGCGACAGGTCGCGCTGCGACGGGTACCGATCGTCGACCCAGCCGCCGAGCCCATCGAATCGATAACCGAGTGACGACAGCGCGGCCGCGATGTCGCGCCCCTGCGACCGGTTGAACGGACCCCAGAATGGGTGGTCGGTCGGAAAGTCGAACGCGGACGCGGCGATCGCATCGGCCACGATCGCGTCGGTGAGATCGGCCATCGCGACCTGCCATCGGCGCCGCTCATCGGCGTCGTCGCCACCGAGCGCATCGACGACCTCGTGCATCGCCGTCCGATCGCCGCGCAGCAGCCGCACGATCCGTGGTGATGCCCCGGCTCGCAAAGCGGCCACCAGCGTGTCGGATGCCGCGTCGTCCCGGTCCCGATCGTCGTCCGTGCCGGTCGGTGGCGGACTCGGACGGCCGCCTGCGGCGCGTTCTTCGCAATCCGCCACGGCCTGGCGAGCCGCCACGCACGCCGCCTCGGCGGTCTCGGCCGCGACCCGCGCCCCATCTGCCTCGACGGCCGTCCGCTCCAGGCGGACCGCCATCTCGGGGGCGGCAGCGCGCGTGCGCTCGAGGATCGTGGTCGCGTCGCCGGTCTGGGCGTTGATCCTATTGATCTCGTGGAGCCAGTCGCGTGCCGCGTTCTCGACGTCCTCGGCGGTGCGCGCCCCGGCCCGCCCTGCGCGGAATCGTGCCTGGGCCTGGTCCTTGGCCTGGCGGATCGCCCGGGCGTCGGCTGACGCGGCGGCCTCCGCCATGGCGGTCTCGTGGTCGTCGTAGGCACGCTGCGCTGCCCGGTGGGTGTCCTCCGCCGCGACCGCCTGGCCTCGGGCCCGGGTCGCGAGCTCGCAACGCTCATCGGCGATGCGCCGCGCCTCACCGCACGGTCCGCTCGGAGCCTCGGTCGGTGACGGGGCTTCGGGCGCCGCCTGGCTCGCACCCTTCGTCGCTCGGCCCTTCGTCGTCGACGCCGGGTTGGCCTTCGCAGCGACCTCGGCCGGCTCCTCCGACTCCGTCATGACGGCGGTGGCGACGGGCGCGGCGGCACCCTGCATGGCCGACGCGGCGCTCGCGGCGGCGCTCGCCCGCAGGGCGGTCAGCATCGGGTCGATGCCGGTCGATATCGGCATCCCCTGTGCGGCGGCCCGTCCTGGGGCGCCTGGCACGAGAGGGCCGACCGTCGGGGGTGTCGGCCCGGTCAGCCGGAAGGCCGGCTCGGCCACAGGCCGGGGCGTTGGGGTGAGAACAGGTGTTCGAGATGACGGCTCGGACAGGCCGTTGTTCGACAGCAGGCCCTGGCGGTCGGCCGGGCCCCCGTGGGCCGGGTCCACTGCGACCGGTGAGTCGGTGAAGGCATCGTTGGCGAGGGTCGCGGCGCGACGGCGGGGGACGGCGTCCGGGGCCACGATCACTCGGACCCCACGCGCGGGTCGCCGTGCCCGGATGAACTCGATGAGGGCGGCACCCGCGGCGATCCCCAGGATCACGCCGAACGCCAGGAAGACGAACTCGCTCCCGGTCACGCTGTCCGCAACTCCATCCGATCGCGCTCCTCACCGAGCACGGGCGGCTTCCCCCGCATGGCCAGCGTAGCTGCGAACACGGGTCAGCGTCAACCTGTGACGCGTGCGCGTGAACGCGTCTCGACGGCGGGGCGCACGCTCACCGCGCCCGGCCGCGCCTTTGCAGCCCTCACGAGGCGAATGGTAGATTCGGGCGGTCGGCGAACAGCCGATCATCACGTTGCGCCCCGAGCCCGACCACTCCACGGAAAGGCACGCCCGCTTGGCCATCGATCCAGCCCAGGAATTCCTCGTCCAGCCTGTCGACGCCTCCTGGTTGCAGTGCAACATCGAATGCCAGGAAGCCTGCCCTGTCGGGACCAACTGCCGGGGCTATCTCAACCTCGCCGCCGAAGGCCGGTTCGAAGAGGGTTACATCTTGTCCCGCGAACCGAACCCGGTCGCAGCGATGTGCTCGTACGTCTGCTCCGCGCCGTGCGAGCGGGCCTGCCGGCGCGGCGACATCGATCGCCCGCTGGCGATCCGGGCGATGAAGCGGTTCCTCGTCGAGTGGCACGAGGCGTCCGGCATCCCGGACGTCATGCCCGACATCGCGCCGCGGGTCGATCGGGTCGCCATCGTCGGCGCCGGCCCGGCCGGCCTGGCCGTCGCCCGGGAGCTGGCCATGAAGGGCTATCAGTGCACGGTGTTCGACAGCCTCCCGTACGGCGGCGGCACCATGCTCATCGGCGTCCCCGCGTTCCGCCTCCCGCGCGAGGCGATCGAGATGGACGTCCGGCTGATCGAACGCCTCGGGGTCGCATTCGTCTACGACACGACGATCGGCAAAGACATCACGTTCGATCAGCTCCAGCGCGATTTCGACGCGATCGCGATCACGGCCGGGGCGATGGACGCCGTCGCCCTGGACGTCCCGGGCGCCGACCTCGAGGGCGTCGACTACGGCGTCGATTTCATGAAGCGCGCCAATCTCGGTCAGCCGCTCGAGGTGGGCAACGATGTCGTCGTCATCGGCGGTGGCTACACCGCGATGGACTGCTCGCGGACCAGCCTGCGCCACGGCGCCGAGAACGTCACGATCGCATACCGGCGGACCCGCTCGGAGCTCGTGGTCGACGAGGAGGAGCTCGGAGAGACCGAGCGCGAGGGCGTCCGGATGGAGTTCCTTGCCAGCCCGATCGAGGTGCTCGGCGAAGACGGCAAGGTTACCGGCGTCAAGTTCATCCGCAACCGCCTCGGTGAGCCGGACGCATCCGGTCGACGTTCCCCGGTCCCCATCGAGGGATCGGAGTTCCTCGTCCCGGCCAAGACCGTCATCCCGGCCGTGTCGCAGGCGGCGGACCTGACGTTCCTGCCGGTCGACGCGAGCTTCGAGATCAATCGGGGCCGGGTCAAGGTCGACCCCGCGACGTACGCCACGAACGTCCGCGGCGTGTTCGCTTGCGGCGACTTCGTGACAGGCCCGACGACGCTGATCGAGGCGGCCGGGCACGGCAAGAAGGCCGCCTACGCGATCGACCGCTACCTCGCCGGCCGGACCGACGTGACGGTCGACGCGAACGTGAAGGTCACGAGTTCGTGGCGCCACGACATGCCCGAGTTCTACGACGTCCTGCCCCGCCAGCACATCCCGATGGTCCCGCTCCAGGCGCGGATGCCATCGACCGATCCGATCGTCAACTTCAACACGCCGGTCGAGATGGGCTACGACGCGAACGGCGCGGTCGCCGAATCGACCCGCTGCCTGATGTGCAACTACAACATCTGGTTCGACCCGTTCCGCTGCGTCTTGTGCGGCGCGTGTGCGGATGTCTGCCCCGAGGGCGTCATTCACATGACCGACATCAACACGCTCAAGTCCGAGGGCCTCCTGCCGGAGCTCGAGGAGGCTTACGGCTGGGACAACGGCGGCGCCATGATCCTCGACGAGGAGCGCTGCATCCGCTGCGCGTTGTGCGTCAAGCGGTGCCCGTTCGACGCCATTACGATGGAGCGGTTCGAGTTGCAGGAGATCTCGACTGACGGACGGCTCTACAAGGAGTCGTACCGGGATGCGCAGCTGGCCGGCACCCCCGGCGTCGCAGGAGGAGCCCGGTGAGTTTCCTGGAGCGGGTCGACCAGACGATCCGGCGTAGCCCGGTCTGGCGGTCCCTCTTCCGGCAGCCCTACCCGCGGGACGAGCGTTCGCGCGCGTACGCGGTCATGAACAACGTCTTCCTGCACATCCACCCGGTCCGCGTCCGCCAGCACGCGGTCAAGTTCGCCTACACGTTCTGCCTCGGCGGACTGTCGTTCTTCCTGTTCCTCGTCCTGACCGTGACCGGCGTGTACCTGATGTTCTTCTACGTCCCATCGGCGACCCTGGCGTACACCAACATCCTCGAGATCCAGAGCGAAGTCACGTTCGGGCTGCTGACCCGGAACGTCCATCGGTGGGGCGCCCACCTCATGGTGTTCTTCGTGTTCCTGCACATGATGCGGGTCTTCTACCACGGGGCCTACAAGCCGCCGCGCGAGTTCAACTGGGTCGTCGGGGTCGTCCTGCTCTTCCTCACGATCATGCTGAGCTTCACGGGCTACCTGCTGCCGTGGGACCAGATCGCCTTCTGGGCCATCACGATCGGCACGAACATGGGTGGCTACGTCCCGATCTTCAACACGCCGGTCAATCGAATCCTCCTCGGCGGCGTCGAAGTCGGCCAGAACACATTGATACGGTTCTATGTGGGACATGTCGTGTTCTTGCCGCTCATCGCGGCCATCTTCCTTACGGTGCACTTTTGGCGGATCCGCAAAGACGGCGGGATCTCCGGCCCGCTATGAGCGACCGACGCGTGCGTTGCCGCCTCCGCGCACTCGCTCACGCACCTCGAGGTGCGCTCGCTCGCGCTGCTCGGCGGCGCCTTCGCCTCGGCCGTCCTAGCGGTCCGGAGATTGCGAGGCGGTTGGGATGACCGATACCAAGGATCCGACCACCCGGCGCGAGGTGTTGCCCGTCGACCCGGCACGGCGGACCGAGATCGACAAGCAGCGCGTGCCGATGTCGGCGCGGCCGTATCGGCTGCTCGCGCTCGTCAAGCAGGACGCGGTCGTCCGGGTCCAGAAGGAACCGGACGACACGGTCATGACCTGGCCGCACCTGCTGTCGATCGAGTTCCTGGCAGCCGGCGTGATGTCGATCTTCCTGCTGCTCATGGGGCTGTTCATCAACGCGCCGCTGGAGGAGCTGGCGAACGGCAATGTCACTCCGGCCGTCGCCAAGGCGCCGTGGTACTTCCTCGGACTCCAGGAGCTTCTGGCTTACCTGCATCCGGTCGTGGCAGGCGTCCTCGCGCCGACCTTCGTGCTCGTCGGGGCGGCACTCATCCCCTATGTCGATCGCGGCGACATCCTGGTCACGCGGCCGTCCCAGCGAAAGACGGCGGTGGTCCTGTTCACGCTGTTCTGCATCCTCGGCCTGGTCCTGACGTTCGTCGGGATCTTCTTCCGTGGCCCGGGCTACACGTTCGTCATCCCGTTCGTGACCGCCCCTGGCATGTACTTCTCGCTGTAGGACCGCCATGAGCAATTACCATGTCGAACCGGCCGCCCAGCCCGCCGCCCTGACATCCGAGGCCATCAAGTCGCTGCGCAAGGAACAGGTGCAGGGCATGTCCCGGCGGCGGCTGATGCGCGTCGCGCTCGGAGCGGGGATCGCGCTCGGCACCCTCGAGGCGCTGGCCGGCACGCTGGCGTTCGCCTGGCCCAGCCTCCGCAAGGGCTTCGGCGGCGTCCTGCGGATCGGCACGCTCGACGAGGTCAAGACGCTCAACAGCACGCTGCCGATCGCGGAGGGTTTCCCGGCCTACTTCCCCGAGGCCAGGGCGTTCGTGATCCTCAAGGACCCGGCCCAGCAGCGGTTCGTCGCCGGCGAGGACACCAGCGGCGAGGGATCTGCGCTCAACGTGCGGGCCCTCTACCAGCGCTGCCCACACCTGGGCTGCAAACCCAACCCATGCCTGAAGAACTTCTGGCTGGAGTGCCCTTGTCACGGGTCGCGCTACGACCGGCTCGGGATCAAGGCCGACGGTGCGCAGTACGGCCCGGCGCCGCGCGGTATGGACCGGTTCTCGATCTCGGTCTCTGGCGGCGGCGTCCTCTCGATCGATACCGGCAAGATCACCCTGGGGCCACTCCCCGTCGCGCTCGGGCAGCCGGGCATCATCCCACCGCGCACCCCGACCGGCTGCATCTGAACGGCATGCGCGTGATCGACCCGACCGCTCGAGGGGACCGATGACCGATACGCCCGGACGCGAGCCCGAGGGGCGCGAGCCCGAGGGACGCGAGCCCGAGCAGCGCCTGCCTGCCGTTCGTCCGCCGGACGAGGTGGCACCGGTCGACCGGTTCACCGCGCCACCGTCGATCCGCAGGATCGAGTTCACACCGGAACGGGCTGCCCAGGTCGTTCGCCAGTCGGCCAACGCACGCTGGGTCGGCTTCCTCGCGCTGGTCGTCATCATCCTGTTCATCTCGCTGTACTGGTTCTACGAGCTGGGCACCCCGGGCGGGCTCACGACCTCGCGTCAGGCCATGGAGATCGACGCCCAGCAGGTCGCCAGGGTCGAGCGCGGCTATCTGATCTACGAGGCGAATTGCGCGCGCTGTCACGGCGTGGACGGCGAGGGCGGGGAGGGCCCGACCCTCAACAGCCAGGAGAAGCTGTTCAGCCACCTCAACGAGGCGTACATCCGGAATGTGCTGACCGTCGGTGGCCGCTATGTCTGCGGTAACCCGCTATCCAAGATGCCGATCTGGTCGGACACGGGCAATCCGGCCGGGCCGCTCAACTATCGCCAGATCGAGGAGCTCATCGCGTTCCTGCTCGCGACCAACGACCAGACCTACATCGTCCGGGACGAGCATCTGCTCGATCCGAAGAAGGACCCGATCACTGGTCAGGTCATCACCTTCACGGGCTGGCGCGACCCGAACTACAAGCCCGCTCCCGAGGCGACGCCCTACCCGGATTGTTACCTCGATGCGCTCACCGGCGGCGCGAGCCCGTCGCCTGGCACGTCGCCCGCCGCCACGCCGGATCCGAATGCCACGGTCGTCGAGATCTCGACGAGCTCGAGCAGTGCCTTCGACCAGAGCACCGCGACCGCGCCCGCTGACGAGGCCTTCGTCATCCATTTCGCCAACGACGAGAACGGCGTGGCGCACAACGTCCAGGTCAACGACTCCAGCGGTCAGGTCGTCGTTCGGGGCGACATCATCACGGGCGTCGCCGAGGCGGACTACAACGTCCCGGCGCTCGCCGCGGGTGACTATCCGTTCGTCTGCTCAGTCCACCCGAACATGACCGGCACTCTCACGGCCGAATGAGCGCCACCGGGACCACGCGTCCTGCCCTCGGGCCCGGGACGATCGTGCCGAAGAGGCGGGCACTCTTCGGCCTGCTCGATGCCGACAGCTGGACGTGGGCCAGCATCAAGGCCTTCGTCTGGTTGGTGATCATCATCCTGTTGCTGGGCTACATCCCGGATCGGGCGTACTACCTGACAGTCAACCGTACGGTCGACCTCGGCCTGCTCGTGTGGTCACCCATCAACTTCTGCTCGTCCGAGAACGAGTCGCTCCCGTGCCCGGCGCCGCGTGGCGCCATCGTGCCGTGGCACGAGTCGCCGGCCGATCTTGCACTTCCGGCTGCCCGGACCGATGGCACCGCGATCCAGCTCGGCACGAAGATCCTCTACATCGGCGGCTCAGACGGCACGACCGCACAGTCGACCGTGTTCGTGGCGGAGCTGTCAGGCACCGGCAACTTCGACGCGTGGCAGGAGGGTCCGCCGCTGCCCGAGCCGCGGACCGATGCAAGCGTGGTCGCCGTGTCCGGCACGGTCTATGTGATCGGGGGCTTCGACGCCGAGGGTGCACCGACGACAACGGTGTTCTCGATGACGCCCGACCCGCAGACCAGCGTGCTGCCGGATTGGACGCCAGTCGAAGGCCTGGCGCTGCCCGAGGCGCGTGGCGGGGCGGCTGGCGTGGCCGCGCCCGATGGGTTGCTGCTCATCGGCGGCGAAGGCCCGGACGGTCCCGTCACGACGACATACAAGAGCCTGCTCGACGCCAAGGGCGTCCTCGGCGTATGGGAGACTGAAGCCGCGCTGGCGAGGCCGCAGACGGACGCCATCGCCGCGATCGTCGGCGATTTCGTCCTGGTATACGGCGGCCATGACGAGGCCGGCCCGGTCGGGGCGGTCCAGCGAGGCACGGTCGGCCTCGAGGCCCCGGAAGGGTTCCCGGTGAACGCGGACGAGGGCAAGGTCGTCAAGTGGGATATCGACAACGCCTGGAACCTGCCGGCGGCTCGCGACGATCCCGCAGGCTGGACCGCCAACGGGACGCTGTATCTGGTCGGCGGCGCAGATAACGAGGGCCCCAAGACCGAGCTCTATTGGTCGATCCCGGAGAACAACGGGACGATCACCGAGTGGAAGCATCTGCCGGTCAGCGACCTGCCCGTCGGGATGACCGGGGGCAGCTCCTTCGTGACGGGCCCCAACGTGATCATCACCGGCGGTGAGACGGCCGCCGGCGTCGTGACGTCCAGCCTTCGTGCGAATACGTCGCCCCAGAGCCCGTTCTTCCAACTCGGCCCGTTCGGCGCGACCGTCCCGGGCCTGAAGATCGACGGTGAGATCGGCCAGCAGCTCGGCTACGCCAACGCGGCCGGCGCCGGCACGGTGACCTTCGTGCTCCTGATCCTCATCGGGTGGGCGTACGCCCACAAGCCGCAGGCCCGCGCGCTGATTTCCCGGGTGGTCCGCCGGGGCCGGTAGAGGTCACGAGCCCGGCGGTGGCGCTCCCGCCGCTGATGCCCCGTTTCCGTCGCCGACCGCCGCGTACTTCGTAGATGCCTACGGGCCGCATCACGGGCTGCGGATCGGAGCCGGCAGGAGGTCGCGCCAGACGCGAGACCACACCTCAGCCCAAGCAGGCCATCTCCCGGCGACTTCTCGCCTCGGCCTGATGCGGCCCATGTGCATAAACGGGTGAAAGCCCGCGGCGGCGCGGATAACGACACCACGCGCAGACACGCCGACCGAGCTGGTCTAGCCGGGGAGGTCGCCCTCGCCAGGATCGGGCGTGCCGCGGCGGACCGGCAGGCCGCCCCGCTCCCAGGCATCCATCCCGCCGGTCACGTTGACCACATCGGACCGGCCGGACCGGATCAGGAACCCGGCGGCGGCCAAGGACCGGCCGCCGAGATGGCACACGATCATGAGCGGTCGGTCCTGGGGCAGCTCTCCGACCCGTGCCGCGAACGTCGACATCGGCAATAACACCGCTCCTGGCGCACGGACGTCGACGAACTCGTTCTCCTCACGCACGTCGACGAGCAACGATCGATCGGGGTCCTCGCGGAGGCGCCGCTCGGCCTCCGCCACATCGATCGCCGGGATCGGCGGGCCAGCGTTCATCGTGTCCTCCAGTCGATCGAGATGGGCGTCTCGAGGCCGGTCGAGCGGGCGAGTCGCTCGTCGATCGCGGCCAGGAGCCCGACGACGTCCAGCTCGACGCCGGTGATCGATCCTGTCGCGCCGGATCGCAGTCGATCGCGTGCGCCTTCGAGGTTCCGTCGGACGCCGGCCGGGTTGCCGCGGACCGCATGGACGTCCGCGGCGGCCACCTTGATCAGCCCTTGGATCAGGGATCGCTCGGCCAGGTCGGCTGTGCCCATCCAGGCAGGCTCCATCAGCTCGTGTGCCTCGAAATAGTCACCGGCCGCGTAGGCCTCGAGACCGGCGCGCACCGCGGCGATGCGCGCGTCAGCCGGCAGGGGTCGATACGCCTTGGCGCGGCCATCGGTCCCGACCACGACCTGGCGTTCGTTCATACGAGCTCGATGAGCGGTCGTCGCGACTCGAACCCGGTGTCCAGCTCATGCCAGAACGCCACGTCATCCTCGCCTAGCTCCCAGCACAGCCAGACCTGGCGGCCGCCCGCGAGAGCCGGGAAGTCGATCAGGCCACTCTCGATATCTCGCAGCGTGATCCCCAGGCCGTCGATGCGCGCCACGGCCGCGGCCATCTGGTCGACGATGCCCTGCATCCGGAGCCGGATCCGCTGTGCCTCGTCCTCGTCGAGCCCGGCGGGTCCGCCGGTCGACGCAGCCGTGTGCGCGGCGAGCGCTTGGTCACGCAGCCGGATCAGCTCGGCGCGCTGGTCGGCGAGCGTAGCGAGCAACGGCCCGACCTCGACCAGGGCCTCGTTGGCGGCGTCGATATCGAAGAACTTGGTCATCGGCGGCGATTCTAGCCCCACCCGCGAGGGATGGCCTCCTGATGCTCCGTGAAGGTGTTGCCTTCGCGTACCATCGAGCGGTCAGCGCAGGCCGGTCGGACGGCGGCGCTGGAGGAGGAACCGACTCGGATGGATCTCGGTCTGGACGGCGCGCGCGCCCTGATCACCGGAGGATCGAGCGGGATCGGCCTCGCCATCGCCACCGCGCTCGGTGCCGAGGGGGCGCGGGTGGCGCTTGCTGCTCGCCCATCCGAGAAGCTCGATGCGGCAACCTCGACGATCCCGGGCGCGATCGCCGCCGGCGTCGATCTCGGGACGCCCGCCGGCCCGGCGGCCTGCGTCGACCGGGTTGGAGCCGCGTTCGGCGGGCTCGACCTGCTGCTCGTGAACTCCGGCGGCCCACCACCCGGCACGTTCGAGGAGCTGGACGAGGACGGCTGGCAGCGCGCCATCGATGGCACTCTCCTCAGCGCCGTCCGTCTCATCCGCGCCGCGCTGCCACATCTCCGCGCAAGCGAGCGACCGTCGATCCTCGTGATCCTGTCGTCGTCCGCGCGCGAGCCGATCCCCGGCCTGGTGGCATCCAACACCATCCGCCCGGGGCTCGCCGGGTTGATCAAGGCGCTGACCGCCGAGATCTCCCCGGTGCGGATCAACGGCCTCACACCCGGACGCATCCAGACTGCCCGGGCTATCGAGGTGGAGGTGGTCACCGCGGCCCGCACCGGGACGACCCAGGAGGCGGTCCGGCAGAGTGTGATCGACCGCATCCCGCTCGGGCGCTACGGCGATCCGGCGGAGATCGGCCGTTTCGGTGCCTTCATGCTGTCGCCGGCGGCGTCGTACGTGACCGGCGCCATCGTCCCGGTCGATGGCGGCATGGTGAAGGCCCTGCCCTGATGCGCCGCGTGTTCCTGTGGGCGGCCCGCAATAGCTGGCTGAAGACCCGGCTCCCGCAGTTCCGGTTCATGAAGAGGGCTGTCCGGAAGTTCATGCCGGGCGAGACCCTCGACTCGGCACTCGACGCCGCCGCGCCGCTCGAGGCAGCTGGCATCGGGACGATGTACACGCGACTCGGCGAAAACCTCGCCAGCCTGGACGAGGCCGACGCGGTCGCGGACCACTACATCGCTGTCTTCGACGCGATCGCTGGCCGCGGGTATCGCGGGGAGGTGTCGGTCAAGCCGACCCAGCTCGGACTCGATCACGACCCGGACCGGACGCTCGCCCACCTCACGCGCCTGGCCGAGAAGGCCGCGGCGATCGGCTCCTACCTCTGGATCGACATGGAGGGCAGCGACTACGTCGAGGCGACGATCTCGCTCTATGAGCGGCTGCGCGCCGTCCAGCCCAGGACCGGGATCTGCCTCCAGGCCTACCTCAAGCGCACGCCCTCCGACGTCGAGCGGCTGCGGCCGCTTCACCCGGCGATCCGCCTCGTCAAGGGCGCGTACGACGAGCCGGAGTCGATCGCCTATCGCGACAAGCGCCAGGTCGACGCCAGCTATCTCGCCCTGGCGGTCGACTTCCTCAAGACCGGGCGCGGCCACCCGATCCGCCTCGGGCTCGGGACCCACGACGTGGCGCTTATCGAGCAGATCGCCGAGCAGGTCGACCCGGCCGGTGTCCCGAAGGGTGGGTTCGAGGTCGAGATGCTGTACGGGATCCGCGCGCGGGAGCAATATCGACTCGCCAAGGCCGGCTTTCGCGTCCAGACGCTCATCGCCTACGGTGAGGCCTGGTATCCGTGGTATATGCGCCGGCTGGCCGAACGACCCGCCAACGTCGCCTTCGCGCTCCGCTCATTGCTGCCATAACCCGGGAGGTCCACCCGATGTCCGTCTCGTCAGTCCGCAGCGTCGCCGCCCGGATGAGCACGATCGGTACAGAAGGCGCGTTCGCCGTCAGCGCTCGTGCCCGCGCCCTCGAGGCCGAAGGGCGACCGATGATCCACCTTCAGATCGGCGAGCCCGATTTCGATACACCGGCGCACGTCCGCGAGGCAGCCAAACGGGCGCTCGATGGCGGCGCGACGCACTACGCACCGTTCCCCGGCATACCGGAACTGCGGCGTGCGATCGCGGACGACGTGACCGCGCGCAAGGGTTTCCCAGCCGACCCGTCGCAGGTGTTCGTCACGGTCGGCGGCAAGGGCGTGATGCTGTACGCGATCCTCGGCCTGATCGATCCGGGCGACGAGGTGATCGTGCCCGATCCGGGCTACCCGATCTACGAATCGCTGACCCGGTTCGTCGGCGCGACGCCTGTGCCCATCCCGATCCGGATGGAGCACGAGTTCCGGCTGGATGTCGAAGAGCTCGCCTCGCTCATAACGCCGCGGACGAAGCTGCTGATCATCAACTCGCCGGCTAACCCGACGGGCGGTGTCCTGACCCGCTCCGACCTCCAGCGGATCGCCCAGCTCGCCCAGGAGCACGACCTGTGGGTCATGACCGATGAGATCTACGGCCGGATCCTGTATGACGGCGAGGAGCACGTCTCCATCGCGTCGTTGCCGGGTATGGCCGATCGCACGATCGTGCTCGACGGGTTCTCCAAGACCTTCGCGATGACCGGTTGGCGGCTCGGATACGCTGTCGTCCCCGAATCGCTCATCCCGACCTATGCCGAGCTCGTCATCAACACGATCTCCTGCGCACCGACCTTCGTCCAGGTCGGCGCCGTCCAGGCACTCGTCGGGCCGCAGGACGACGTCGAGGCGATGGTCGTCGAATTCAAGGCGCGCCGTGACCTCATCGTCGAAGGGCTCAACGAGATCGAGGGCATCCGCTGCGCGACGCCACTGGGGGCCTTTTACGCGTTCCCTGACATCTCGGGGACCGGATTGACTGGTGCCGACTTCGCGGAGCGGCTGCTCGTCGAGGCCGATGTGTGCGTCCTGGCCGGGACAGCGTTCGGCGGCGTCGGCACCGACCACATCCGGATCTCGTACGCGAACTCGCGCGAGAACCTGAACGAGGCGCTGGCTCGGATGGGCCGGTTCGTGGCCGGCCTCGGCCATGGCTGACCGGCCGAAGGTCTTCGTCGGGCGACGGATCCCCGAGGAGGGACTCGATGCCGTGCGCGCGGCGTGCGACATGGACCTCTGGGAGGACGAGCTGCCGCCACCACGGGACGAGCTGCTGCGACGGGTCGCAGGGGTGGATGGCGTCCTGACACTGCTGACCGACAAGGTCGACGACGAGTTCCTCGACGCTGCGGGGCCACGGCTCAAGGTCGTGAGCAACTACGCGGTCGGCTTCGACAACATCGATGTCGCGGCGTGCGCGCGGCGCGGTATCCCCGTCGGCAACACGCCTGGCGTGTTGACGGAGACGACCGCGGACCTCGCCTGGTCGCTGCTCATGGCTGCGGCTCGGCGCCTGCCGGAGGCAGATCGATACGTGCGCGCAGGCTCGTGGAAGACGTGGGGGCCGCTGCTGCTGCTCGGCCCCGATGTGCATGGCGCGACGATCGGCATCGTCGGGTTCGGGCGGATCGGCCAGGCGGTGGCGCGACGGGCCCAGGGTTTCGGGATGGAGATCCTGTACCACGACCTCCAGCCGCTGCCACCGTCCGTCACGGATCCACTTGGGGCGACGTTTCTGCCGCTCGAGGAGCTCCTGCCGCGGAGCGATTTCGTGTCGCTCCACGTGAACCTCTCCCCGGTGACCCGGCACATGATCAATGCCGAGACGCTCGCGATGATGAAGCCGACTGGTGTGCTGGTGAACACCTCGCGGGGCCCTGTGGTGGACCAGGCAGCCCTGGCGGCGGCGTTGCGCGACGGAGTGATCTGGGCGGCCGGTCTCGATGTCACCGACCCGGAGCCGATCCCCATGGACGACCCGCTCGTGGCGCTGGACAACTGCCTGATCGTGCCGCACATCGCCTCGGCGTCACGGGCGACCCGGGGCAAGATGGCGGCGATGGCCGCGGCGAACCTAGTGGCCGGCGTGCGCGGCGAGCAACTCCCGACCGAGGTGCCGCCGCCGGCGTGAGGCACCGTGAGTCGTCTGGCCGACGCCGCGCCCCGGCTAGTTCCTCCCAGGAACGAGCTCGCCATGAACGTGCACAGCCATGCTGCGATCCCGACAGAACCTGTCAGATCTAGCCATCGATCACGCCGGTTCATTCGATATCCGTTCCTGACGGGAACAGCCCTCCGTCCGCCGGCCGATCCGTGACACCCACGCGGATGTGCCAGCACGTGATCGTCATGGGGGTCGCGGGGAGCGGCAAGTCGTCGGTCGCGTCGGCGCTCGGTGAGGCACTCGACCTGGAGGTGATCGACGGCGATGCCTACCATCCCCAGTCGAACATCGAGAAGATGGCGGCCGGGATCCCGCTGACCGACGAGGACCGGCGGCCGTGGCTTGAGACGCTCGCCGGCCTGATTGGCGCGCGTCACGTGGCCGGCGTCGGCACGGTGCTCCCCTGCTCGGCGCTCAGACGCGCGTACCGGGACATCCTCCGAGCCACAGTCCCCAACGACGAGTCGTTCGTGATCCTGCTCGATGCCGACGCCGAGACCCTTCGGGAGCGGATGGCGCATCGGACCGGCCATTTCATGCCGGTCAGCCTGCTCGACTCGCAGCTGGCGACGCTCGAGCCCCTCCAGCCGGACGAGCGCGGCGCGGTCATCGACGTGACGCCGCCGCTTGACGTCGTCATCGAGAACGCGTTGTCGGCAGTCCGATCCTCGGTCGGCTAGGCGATCGGTATGTCGCCGCGCGCTACGCTAAGTACGGGCCGGTAGCTCAGTGGTCAGAGCAGGGGACTTTTAATCCCTGGGTCGTGGGTTCGAATCCCACCCGGCTCGCCAGTGGCCTGTCCGCCTGACACCCCGAGCCCACGATAGGGACGATCGGCCCTTGACGGTTCGATGGTGCGTGGACGCATCATTGCGGTCCGCATCTCGCTCCAAGGGACCGCCCCATGCGTATCCGGTCCGGCCTCCTGTTCTGGGGCCTCTTCTTCATCCTTCTAGGCGGGCTGCCGCTGCTCGTCCGTGCTGGCGCGCTCGACCCGAACGCGTTTTCCGAGGCCTGGCGCCTGTGGCCGCTGCTGCTGGTCGCGTTCGGCGTCGCGTTGATCTTCGGCCGCACCCGCGCCGGCATCCTCGCCACGGTGCTCGCCGCGGTCGCACTCGGTATCGCGGCCGGCGGGATCCTCGCGTCCGGCACGACGTGGATCGGCAACGTCGGTGGCTGCGGGGCTCTCAGCTCGGGCACGAGCCAACGGTTCCAGGACGACGGCACCTTCTCCCAGCCGATCAGCGCCACGTTCGACCTCGATTGCGGCACGATCGAACTGTCCGTCGCGCCCGGCGACGCGTGGCGCATCCAGGCGGACTATCAGGGCCAGCCGCCGACACTCGAGCTGAGCGACCAGGAGATCGGCCTGCGCTCACCCAGTGGGTTCGGCCTCCGGCGCCAGGCGTGGACCGTGACACTCCCCGGCGACCACGTGGAGTCGATCGAGGTCTCCGCGAACGCGGGCAGTAGCACCGTCCGGCTCGCCGGCGCCGAGCTGACCGAGTTCAAGCTCGACCTCAACGCGGGCGACGGTCGCGTCGACGCCACGGGCGCGCGCATCGAGCAGCTCGACATCTCGACCAATGCCGGCCGCGCCCGGCTCCTGGTCGACAGCGACACGACCGGATCGCTTTCGGCGAACGCCGGCGCGCTCGAGCTGTGCGTCCCCGCCGACGCGACGCTGAGATTTCGCGTCGAGGAACAGCTGACGTTCGCGCACAACCTCGACGATCGCGGGCTGGCCCAGAGCGGCGACGTCTGGACCCGCGAGGGAGCCGTCGGTGCACCTGTCATCGACCTGTCGGTCGAGGGCAACGCCGCGAACTTCTCGCTCGATCCCGAAGGAGGCTGCTGATGGGCGATCGACTGTACCGGTCGCGCCACGACCGGATGCTGGCCGGCGTGGCCGGCGGGCTCGCCGAGATGTGGGGCGCGGACCCGTCGCTCGTGCGCGTCATCTGGGCGTTGCTCGTGATCTTCACCGGCGGCATCGCGCTGCTCGTGTACATCGTGATGGCGATCGTGGTGCCCGAGGAGGACGACACCTATGTGCCGACGACCGCTGACGCTCCCCAGGCGGCTACGCCGACCAGGGCTACGTTGACGGGCGAGACCGCGGGAAGCGCGATGCCGTTCGCCGAGACCGGCGACACAGTTCAGGCATCGCAGGCCGCACGTGACGCGCGCGCCGAGGCGCGGGCCGCTCGTCGCGCCGCCCGCGTCGAGCGCGGCGGCGGGGTGTCACCGGGCCTCCTGTTCGGGGGCTTCCTGATCCTGCTCGGCGCGTTCTTCCTCGCCCGTGAGTTCTTGCCCCAGATCGACTTCGACTGGTTCTGGCCGCTCATCCTGGTGCTCCTCGGGCTGCTCCTCGTCCTGACGGCGATGGGCCGTGGCCCGCGATCGGGCGGATCCGAATGAGCAGTCGCCGGCGTGGACCGCTGATCGCCGGGACCTGGCTGATCGGTCTTGGCGTCGTCTTCCTCGCGCGGCAGGCGATGGACCTGTCGTGGACCGAGGTCTGGCCGCTGTTCGTGATCCTCGTCGGTGTCGCATCGCTCGTCTCGACCATCCTCGACCGGCGACCCGGCGCGCCCGTCCTCTGGTCGTTCACCTGGCCGATCGTGTGGATCGTGGTTGGTGTGCTCCTGCTCCTGAGCACGACCGGCCAGCTCGGCACGGGACCAGGCGAGCTCATCGAACAAGGGTGGCCGTGGCTACTGGTCGCGCTGGGCGTCTGGTTAGTGATCGGCGCCGTCGTCCCGGGTGGCTCGAAGCCGCAAGAAAATCTGGTCGTGCCCCTTCGGGCCGCGGCGCAGGGGTCGGTCCGGATCAAATTCGGCGCCGGCACATTGACGACCGGGATCGCCGCACTCGGCGCTCTCGTGGACGGCGACTTCCGCGGTGGTGTCGTCCACCGCGAGCTGGGCCCCGGCAGCGTCGAGCTCGAGCAGGACACCTCGTGGGGCATGCCCTGGCTGAACCAGGAGTCAACGTGGAATGTCGGCCTGACCGGTGAAGTGCCGCTCGACCTGCGTCTCCAGGGCGGCGCCAGCCGCACCCGGCTCGATCTCCGCGAGATGAAGCTGCGCCGTCTCGAGCTCAAGACCGGTGCCAGCGAGACGACCGTGATCCTGCCGCGCGCGGCGGGTGCCACCGATGTGCGGGCAGAAGCCGGCGCCGCGAGCCTGACGTTCCTCGTCCCGACCGGCGTCGCCACGCGCATCAAGACGAGGATGGGTCTCGGCAGCATCCAGGTCGACGAGTCGCGCTTCCCGCGGATAGGCGACGACTACCAGTCGACCGACTATCCGACCGCCGAGAACCGCATCGATCTCGACATCCAGGGCGGTGTCGGGTCAGTGCGCGTCCGCAGCGAGGACTGACGAGGACCGTACGGCTCACCCACGATCTGCCTCGGGATGCGCGCGCGCGCGATTGCATCAGAGGTGACGCCGAAGCGCAACGTTGGACCGATCAGGGCCGCGCCATGGTCCCGAACCGCGACGTTCTCGTTCCCGCCGCGGGGGACGACCGCGGCCTGACCGCCCCCTAGCGTTCGCTCCACACCCGTTCGGATCGGGTGTCCCGAGCATGCCGGGAGGAACGATGGACACTGGCGATACCGCTTGGCTGTTGATGTCGACAGCCCTCGTGATGATCATGTTGCCGGGGCTGGCGCTGTTCTACGGCGGCCTCGTGCGGCGCAAGAACGTCCTATCGACGATCATGCACAGCTTCTTCGGCTTGGCGCTGGTCAGCGTCGTGTGGGTCATCGTCGGCTTCTCGCTGGCGTTCGGGCCGGACGTCGCACTGCCGATCATCGGCTCCGGTTGGATCGGCGGTCTCGACTTCGCGTTCTTCAACGGCGTCGGCCTCGAACCGTCAGCGACATATGCGACGACCGTGCCGTTCGTGTTGTTCGCGGCCTTCCAGCTGATGTTCGCCGCGATCACGCCCGCCCTTATCACCGGCGCCTTCGCCGAGCGCAAGCGTTTCGGCGCTTTTGTGCTGTTCACGATCCTCTGGTCGATCCTGGTGTACTCGCCACTGGCCCACTGGGTGTGGTCTGCCGACGGCTGGCTGTACAAGCTCGGCGCGCTCGACTTCGCAGGCGGGACCGTGGTCCACATCAGTTCCGGGGTCTCGGCGTTGGTCGTGGCCCTGCTGATCGGCCGGCGCGTCGCCAACGGCGAGCCGATGGAGCCGCACGACGTCCCGATGACGGTCCTCGGCGCGGGGCTCCTGTGGTTCGGCTGGTTCGGCTTCAACGCGGGTTCGGCCGTCGCCGCGAATGGTCTCGCAGCGAGCGCGTTCATCGTCACCAACACCGCCGCCGCGGCCGCGACCATCACGTGGGTCCTCGCGAGCTACCTCCACAAGGGCAAGGTCAGCGTCATCGGTGCCGCCTGCGGCGCCGTGGCCGGCCTGGTCGCCATCACCCCGGCTTCCGGGTTCGTCGGCGTCGGCGGGGCGTTGGTCATCGGCCTCGTGGTCGGTGGCCTGTGCTACAGCGCCACGCTGCTGCGCTCGCGCCTCAAGATCGATGACGCGCTCGACGTGTTCGCGGTCCACGGCGTGGGCGGCATGTTCGGCGCGGTTGCGACCGGTGTCTTCGCCTCGGCCGCTATCCAGGAGGCCTACACCGGCCTGCTCGAGGGCAATGCCCAGCAGCTCGTCAACCAGCTCATCGCAGTCGGCGCGACCGTGGCCTACGCCGCCGTCTCGACCCTCGTGATCATCAAGGTCATCGACCTGATCCTCGGGATCCGGGTGTCGGCCAAGGACGAGGAGATGGGCATCGACCTCGCGACGCACGGCGAGGTGGCCTACCAGACCTGACCCAGAGAGGGGCGAACGGCCGGTCGGGAACGGCTCCTCCCGGGTCTCGACCGGCCGACGCTCCGTCGCTCCGCTCGATCCGACACACCCCGTCCACGCGGCCACCGTCCCAGCCGGGCGGCGGCCGCTCCACATCCTTCGGAGCCGCCAGCGCGAGATGGACGCCACCGACCGACACGACGAGCGCGACCACCGGGCGCCGCTGTACGACCCGCGGTTCGAGCACGATGCGTGCGGGGTCGGGTTCGTGGCGGATGCAGGCGGTGGGTCGCATGCGCGGGTGTTGCCGCTGGCGCTTGCAGGCCTCGCGGCGCTGGCGCACCGTGGGGCATTCGCCGCCGACGGAGAGTCGAGCGACGGGGCCGGCGTGGCGATGCCGCTGTCGGCGTCGCTGTTGTCCCTGATCGCGGGGTCACGCGCGGCCGAGGGGCCGGGGGTCGTCATGCTGTTCCTGCCGCGAGGGCGGGTCGTGGCCCGGGCGGCACGGGCGCTCGTCGAGCGGGTGTTCGCGGATGCCGGCCTGCCGGTCGTTCGCTGGCGATCCGTTCCGTTCGAGCCGGGGGCTCTCGGGGCGGCTGCCGCGTCGTCGCGTCCGGCCGTGGTCCAGGCGATCGTCGCGCGGCCGCAGGGCGCGTCAGATGGGGCGTTCGAGCGCCGGCTGGTCGTCGCTCGACGGCGTCTGGAGACAGCCGCGCGAGCGACAGGCGGCGCGGTCGCCGAGTTGTCGGTGCCATCTGCATCGTGCCGGACGGTGGTCTACAAGGGCTTGGTCGCGGGGACGCGACTGAGCGAGTTGTACCCGGACCTGCGGGCTCCTGTCGAAGTCGCGTATACGGTCTTCCACCAGCGGTACGCAACGAACACCACGCCGGTCTGGCGGCTCGCTCAGCCGTTCCGGTCGATCGCCCACAACGGCGAGATCAACACGGTCCGCGGCAACCGCGAGCAGGTCCGCGGGCGAACGCGCGACCGCGGGGGACGACCGATCGCGGCTGAGTTGCTCGACTCCGGATCGCTGCTGTCGCCGGACGGCTCGGACTCGCTGTCGCTCGACGAGGGCCTCGAGTTGCTGACGACGACCGGGTGGGATCTCGCCCCTGCGCTGCTGGCGGCGATCCCCGAGGCCGTGGGTCTGCGCCGTGCACCGCACCCGCACGTAGCGACACTGCGTCGCCGGACCGCAGGCATGCTCGCGCCGTGGGACGGCCCGGCCGCCATCGTGTTCGCCGATGGACAGCGCGTCGGCGCGCTCGTCGACCGGAACGGGCTTCGTCCGGCGGCCTTCGCGGTCACGACGGATCGGATGGTGGCTGTCGTATCGGAATCGGGCGCCGTGCCGTTCGCCGCCTCGGAGACCGTCCGTCGCGGTCGCCTCGGACCGGGCGAGATGCTGCTGGTCGAACCGGGCCGGCGCGCGATCCTCGAGGACACCGATGCGAAGGCGCGCGTCCTCCGCCACCTCCCGATCCACGATGCCCCGCGGCCGCTCCACGAGGACACGGCCGAGGCGGCGGCCGCGGCGATCGAGTCACGGCCGGCGCTGGATCATCGACTCCGCTACCTTGCCGGTCTCGATGCGGAGAAGGCGCGGCTCGACATCAAGACGATGGCCCTCGAGGCGCACGAGCCGCTCTGGAGCATGGGCGACGACACGCCCACGCCGGGTCGTGGACGACTGGACCGGCCCGCCGCCGACCACCTGCGGCAGGCGTTCGCGCAGGTGACGAACCCGGCGATCGACCCTGAGCGCGAGCGAGTCGTCATGGATCTCCGGGTCGAGCTGGGTCGCCGACCGGCGCTTCTCGGCGGTCCGCCGCGTGGTCCACGGACGCTCCGGCTGGAACGGCCGATCGTCGCAGATCTCGGCGGGCTGATCGACGTTCTCACGGGCGACGGTCGACGCCACCGCGTTCTCGATGCGACGTGGCCGGTCGCGGAGGGCGCGGGCGGGCTCGCTCTCGCGCTCGAACGACTGGCGTGCGACGCCGTCGCGGCGAGCGAGGCCGGCGTCGAGGTCCTCGTCGTGAGCGACGCGGCGTTCTCGGCGGATCGTCTCCCTGTGCCGTCGATCCTGGCGGCAGGTGCGGTCCACACCGCCCTAACCGACGCCGGTATTCGCGGCAGGACCGATCTCGTCCTCGACGCGGCCGACGTCCTCGACGTCCACGCGATGGCGATGACGCTTGCGGTGGGGGCGACCGCCGTCCACCCGCGGCTCGCGCTCGAGCTGGCGACGGAGCTGGCCGGGTCGCGCGGCGCCGAGACGGTCACGACCGCCGAGGCCGTCGAGAACATGGTCGATGCATTCGCGACGGGTCTTCGCAAGACGCTCGCCCGGATGGGGATCAGCGCGGTCGCGAGCTACATCGGCGGGTCGCTTATCGACACCATCGACCTCGCGCCCGATGTCCTCGCCCGGTGCTTCCCGGCCGCGGCGGCGTGGCCTGGCCGGACGTCGCTGTTCGATGTCGGGGCACGGATGATAAGGCGGCGCGCGGCGGCGCTGGCTCTGCCTGACCCCTCCCCGGGCCGCGAGGCGCGGCTCCCCGACCCGGGCTTCGCCCGGTTCCGCGGCGATGGCGAGGCGCACCTGTTCGCGCCGCGGATCGCGAGCGAGATCCAGCTCCTGTCGGGCGCGACACCGATCGGGGAGGGGCCGGCGTCGACGATCGACGGGTCGCTGGCGCGGTACCGGTCTGAGCTGGCACGGCCGGCAACGGCGTCGGCGACGCCGCGCGATGAGCTTCGCGTGCGCCGACTCGGCGAGCCGGTCGACCTCGCGTCGGTGGAGGATGCGCGGTCGATCGCGCGCCGGTTCGTCGTCTCGGCCATGAGCGTGGGCGCGCTATCGCCCGAGGCGCACCAGGCGCTGACGCTCGGGATCCAGCGGGCCGGCGGCGCCGCGAACACAGGCGAAGGCGGCGAGGATCCCGCGTGGTACGTGGCAGGCGCCGATGGACGCCGTCGCGATGCACGGATCAAGCAGGTCGCATCGGCGCGGTTCGGCGTGACCGCGACGTATCTCGCACGCGCCGACCAGCTGGAGATCAAGATCGCCCAGGGCTCGAAACCCGGCGAGGGTGGTCAGCTTCCCGGCCGCAAGGCGACCGCTTACATCGCGGCACTCCGGCGCGGGCAGGCCGGCCAGAGCTACATCAGCCCGCCGCCACATCACGACATCTACTCGATCGAGGATCTGGCGCAGCTCATCGCCGACCTACGGGCGATCAACCCCGCCGCACGGATCGGCGTGAAGCTCGTCGCCTCGCGCGGCGTCGGGACGATCGCGGCAGGCGTCGCGAAGGCCGGCGCGTCGTACATCCATCTGTCCGGGCACGCGGGCGGGACGGGAGCGTCGCCGCTGTCGTCGATCAAGCATGTCGGGGCGCCGTGGGAGTTCGGGCTGGCCGAGGTCCACCAGGTCCTGCTGCGCAACGATCTACGCGACCGGGTCGCGCTGCGCACCGACGGCGGGCTCCAGACCGGGCGGGACCTGCTGATCGCGGCGCTTCTCGGGGCCGAGGAGTTCGCGTTCGGGACGTCGGCGCTAGTGGCGATCGGCTGCGATATGGCCCGCCAGTGCCACCTCGATACGTGTCCGACGGGCATCGCCACACAGCGCGAGGACCTGCGTGCCAAGTTCCGGGGCACGCCCGAGATGGTCGAGACGTTCTTCCTGGCGATCGCGGAAGACCTGCGTCGCGAGCTGGCCGCTGTCGGCGCCCGATCGGTGGGTGAGGTCATCGGGGAGAGCAGGCGCGCGCTACGGCCGGTCGCTCGTTCTTCTTGGGAGCTCGGCGCGGTCGTCGGGGCGGCCTCGTGGACGGCGGATGCCGCACGGCGGGCCGACCCGGCATTGCCCGCGCGGACGGTCCGCCATGCGCCGGCATCGCCCCTCGAGGTTCGTGTCGCGGCCGCGTTCCGGGACCAGGGGCCGGTGACGGCTTCCGGGTTGCGGCTCTCGACGGCCGATCGGTCGTTCGGTGCCGGGCTCACCGGTTCGATCGAGCGGGGCGAGCTGCACGGGCCTGTCCGCCTCGAGCTCCGGGGATCGGCGGGCCAGTCGTTCGGGGCGTTCGCGTCCCCCTCGATCGACCTCACGCTGGTCGGTCAGGCCAACGACTACGTGGGGAAGGGCCTGTCGGGCGGCCGGCTCGTCGTCCGCCCCGAGTCCGATCTGCCCGTCGCGGCCGCCGGTGAGGCGATCGCCGGGAACACCGTGCTGTACGGGGCGACTGGTGGTCGGCTGCATCTCGTCGGTCGGGCGGGCATGCGCTTTGCGGTCCGCAATAGCGGCGCATCGGCAGTGGTCGAGGGCATCGGCGCGCATGGCTGCGAGTACATGACCGGCGGCGTCGTCGTCGTGCTGGGCCCGGTCGGGGCGAACTTCGGGGCCGGCATGACCGGCGGGCGGGCGTACCTGTTCGACCCGAGCGGCCGCCACGTCGCGGCGCTCAGCGCGGACAGCGTCGCTGCCGTCCGTCTGTCAGAGGTGCTGCGCGGTCGTCCCGATGGTCGCGAGCGCTTCGATGAGCTGTTCGCGCTGCTCCAGGATCACGCGGCGGCAGGATCGGTGCTGGCGAGGCGGCTCGCACTGTCGGAACGGCTGGCGGGGGAGACATGGCTCGTCGAGCCGGTCGTGCCGGTCAGCTCGGTGTCGGCCGATCCCGCGCCCCAGACCGTCGCGGAGGTCGCGATCCCGCTGCATGGCTAGGTGGGTAGGTCCCGCTGCCGGGCGAGGGTCCAGGCCCGGTCGCGCTCCAAGGCCCGGCCACGCTTCCAGCCGCAGCCACGCTCCCAGCCCCAGCCCTCTCGGTGGAACATCCCCATGTTCCAACCGGCGAAGGACGGCACCCGCAGCCGCGGCTACAGCGCCCTCAGCTCCCGGCTAGCCGCCGATTGGAACGTGGTGGATGTTCCAATCGGCGAAGGAGCCGCCGATTCCGGCTGGAGCTCCGTCGCTCAGCCCCCGATTGGAACCTCGTGATGTTCCAAACGCGAACGGGGACGCCCTGAGATGCACACCGATCCATCGCTCTTGAACATCCCCATTTCCCGTCGCGCACCTCAGCACAGCACAGCCGCTTCCGGTGCGGATCGGAACCTCCAGCGCCTTCCGAATTGCGCGTGAGGTCCGACATGCGGCACATCGCCAGGTGCTCAAGCTGGGTTCGTAACATCGGGATGTTCCACAGCCCGAAAACCTCCCCGCTGCTCCGTCCAGACACGGGGAAGCCCGGCAGCCCGCCCCCAGCGGACCACCGGGCTCCCACCCGAAACGGCAAGCGATTGCGCGCCGGGGCCCGATTACGTGCCGGGCCCCGGTTACGCACCAGGCTCCCGTTGCGTGCCGGGCTCCCCGGGTACGCGCCAGGGCCCGGTTACGTGCCGGGTCCCGGCTACGCGCCCGGCTCCCCGACGGCACGAGCGGTCGCGACCGGCGTGGACCCGGGTGCCAGTGCCTCGTGTCGCATCGGGACCTCCTTCAGCATCGCGACCAACGCCGCCGCCACGAGCGACGCCCCGATCCCGATGACGAACGTGTTCGCCGTCGCGATCGAGAACGCCTGGTGGATCGCGTCGACGATCGCCGGTATGAACGGCTCGACCTGGGCGCGGAACGCCGCCGGCACTTGCGCCAGGATCGCCGCCCCCAGATCGCCGACGCCGGCGACGGCATCGGGTCGGACCCCACCACCGGCAAGCGCACTTGCCAGCTCGGGCGGGACGTCCGAGGCGGCGAGCTGCCGCGGCGCCTCCTCGACGAGCGATGTGCTGAAGATCGTGCCGGTGATCGCCAGGCCGACGGTCCCGCCGACCTGCTGGAAGAACGTCAGGTTGCTGGTCGCCGTCCCGAGCCGCTCGATCGGCACGCTGTTCTGGACGATGAGCGTGAACACCGCAAACGTCGGGCCGACGCCGAGCCCCGCGACGAACATCCACAGCCACAGCAGCGGGATCGGCGTGTCGGCTCGCAGGTTGCTCAGGAGGAATAGCCCGACCGCCATCGTCACCAGCGCGCCGGTGAGCAGCAGCTTGTAGCGACCTGTTCGCGCGACGATCTGGCCGGCGCCTGTGGCGCTCAGGATCAGGCCGCCCAACAGCGGCAGGATCTGATACCCGGATTCCGTCGCCGACGAGCCGTTGACGACCTGGAACCAGCGCGGCAGGAAGACGACCGTCGCGAAGAACCCGAAGGATGTCAGGAAGAACGCGCTGACCGAGATCGTGAACGAGCGGTTGCGGAACAGGCTGAGCGGCACGATCGGCTCGCGCACCCGTGACTCGACGAAGATGAACACGAGAGCGATGACCGCGCCGAGCGCGATCAGGCCGCCGACGGACGGGTCGGTCCAGTCGGCCGACTGCTTGTTCGTCAGCCCGACCAGGATCGGCACGAGGGCTGCGGTGAACAACGCGGCGCCGGCGTAATCGATGGACGGTCGGCCTTCGCCGAGGTGGTAGGACGGCAGGTTGCGCCATACGACCGCGAAGACGATCCCCCCGATCGGCAGATTGATGAAGAACACGAACGGCCAGCCGATGGTGTCGGTCAGCAGGCCGCCGATCGCCGGCCCGATGAGCACCGACAGACCGAACACCGCGCCGAACAGGCCCTGGTACTTGCCTCGCTCGGACGGGGCGAACAGGTCGCCGATGACGGCGAGCGCGATCGGGAACAGCGCGCCGGCGCCGAGACCCTGGATGCCGCGAGCGCCGATGAGCTGCCACATCTCCTGCGACAGGCCGGCGAGAAGGGAGCCAACCATGAAGATGCCGATGCCGAACAGGAAGATCGGTCGGCGCCCGAACAGGTCGGACAGCTTGCCGTACAGCGGGCCGCTGATCGTCGAGGTCAGCAGGTAGGCGGTGAACGCCCAGGTGTAGAGATCGTTGCCGCCGAGGTCGGTGATGATGCGCGGCAGCGCCGTCCCGACCACGGTCTGATCGAGTGCGGCGAGGAAGACGCCGATCATCACCGCGCCCAGGATGCGCATCCGCACGCGGTGCGGGAGCTCGATCGGTGGGCGATCGACGAACGTCTGTTGTGCTTGGGCAGGTGTCGTCACAAGGGCCTCCGGTGGTCCGTTTCCATCTCTCCGAAGGTAGCAGCCGATTAGGAAGGATTCGTTCCTAATTGAGTGTTAACGTTTCCTCAGGCATGGATCCATCGGCTCGATTGCTGCGCCTGCTCTCGCTGCTCCAGACGCCGCGCGACTGGACCGGCGCCCAGCTCGCCGAACGGCTCGAGGTGACCACCCGGACGGTGCGCAACGACATCGACCGCCTGCGGGCGCTCGGCTATCCGGTGCACGCGACACGCGGCGCGGTCGGCGGCTACCGGCTCGAGGCCGGAGCGAACCTGCCGCCGCTCCTGCTCGACGACGAGGAGGCGATCGCGGTCGCGGTCGGGTTGCAGACGGCTGCAGGCGGCGCGATCGGTGGGATCGAGGAAACATCGCTCCGGGCCTTGTCGAAGCTCGAGCAGGTCCTGCCGCACCGGCTTCGGCGGCGGGTCAACGCGCTCCAGGCCTTCACGGTGCTCGTCCCGCGTGATGAGCGCGAGCCGACCATCGACCCAGGTGTCCTGACGCTGCTCGCCGGGGCGTGTCGCGACCACGAGCGGCTGCGCTTTTCGTATAGGGACCGCGAAGGTGTCGCGACCCGCCGCGAGGCCGAGCCGTACCACCTCGTGAATTGGGGCCGGCGCTGGTACCTGCTGGCGTGGGACAAAGACCGGGAGGACTGGCGGACCTTCCGGGTCGACCGGCTCGTACCCAGATTGCCGCTCGGCGCGCGGTTCGAACCGCGCCCGCTGCCGGACGAGGACGTCGCCGGCTACGTCGCGCGCGGCGTGGCGTCGGCGTGGAGATTCCGCGCCCGGATCATCGTCCACGCCCCGGCCGAGACCGTTGCCGAGCGGATCGGCCGATCGGTGGGCACGGTCGAGGCGATCGACGACCGGACGTGTGTCCTTGAGGCGGGCGCCAACAGCGTCGAGCAGATGGCGGTCTACCTGGGCATGCTCGATGCCGAGTTCTCCGTCACCGAGCCGCCCGACCTCGTGGAGCATCTGCGCCGGCTTGCACAACGGTACGCCGGGTCGACCGCCGCCTAACGCCGGACCGCGGCCAGCGCTCGCTCGGCCTGTCCGATGTGAAATCGGTCATGCCCGGCAGCGAGCCGGACGATCAGACCGTAGCTCTCCGGACCCCGTTCCCGATGGATGCCGACGCGCTCCCGATCGACCGGCGGCCGGGCCTTCCACAGCCGTAGGTTCGCCCCGCGTAGGGCATCGAACAGCGAGATCAGGTCGTCCGGATCGTCGTCGCCGTGCCGGAGCCCATCGACCCACAGGTCCTGGTCGTAGCCGACGATGTCGGGCCGATCCTCCGACAGGATCCAGCGCACGCGCGCGGCGGTCGTCAGCTCGGAGTCGACCAGGTGTCCGATGCACTCGACGACCGACCACTCTGTAGGCTCGGGTCGGATGCGGAGCTGGTCGCCGGCCTCGCGGACGAGCCCGCGGAGTCGAGCGACCGTCGCCGCCTGGACGGCCGCCGGATCGTCGGCACCGAGGAGATCGAGGAGCTGGCGCCGGTACGCCTCCGGGGTCTGGACAGGGTCGATCGCAGCGTCGGACATGGGTGCGATGGTGCGCCACACGACCCCAGACCGATAGACCCAGCGATCCGGATTCGAATAGGGCCAGCTCGTGCGATACCGACCCGCAACCGAGCCGGTCCCGACTCGGTGCCGAAGCTGCGGTCCCCTGAGCCCTACGCTCCGCTCCATGATGGGGAAACGTCTCCCTGGGACGCCCGTGGGCGGCTCCGCCACCCCGAAGAGCGACGAGGTGATCGCGATGCTCCACCGGTCCGGATCGGACATCCAGCGCCCGCTCGCAGTGCGCGACGGCGCGGGCGCGCCGGTGACCTGTTCGTCGTGCGGCTGTCGGTTGTTCCAGACCGGCGAGGCGTGGTTCCATTTCAATCCGCTCGGTGGCCGCGATGCGCGCGGCTGTCGGGTCGCGTGTGCCGACGCCGCGCACGACGCGACCGGCCGCCCGGTCTCGATCGCCGTCTAGGCCGCCCGCACCGGGGATCTACTCGGCGCCGGGCGCCTCATCTACCACGATCCGATAGCCCACGCCCCGGACGGCCACGACGTGCGGGCCGTGCGCGGCGTCCACCTTCGCCCGCAACCGCGCGAGATGTGGCTTGAGCCACAACAGGTCGGGGTCGGTCTCGGCCGGCCAGCCGGCACGGGCCAGCTGCAGGTGCGGGACGATGTCGCCGCGTGCCCGGACGAGCGCCTCGAGCAGGCGGAACTCGGTCGGCGTCAGCGACAGCGCAACGTCACCGACACGGGCCTCGTGCCGGCCGGGCTCGAGCACCAGATCGCCCGCCTCCAGCGGTCCCGCCGGCACACCGGTTCCGGCCGTAGACCGGTCGACCCGGCGCATGATCGCCGCGATCCGTGCCAGCAGCTCGGCCTTGCCAAACGGCTTCGTCAGGTAGTCGTCCGCGCCGATCCCCAGCGCGCGGACCTTGGCGGCCTCGCCGCTCTCACCGGAGACGACCAAGATCGGCGCCTGCCCGACCGCGCGCATCTGCCCTGCGACCGAGAACCCGTCCGGACCCGGCATCGCGAGATCGAGCAACACCAGGTCCGGGTGCTCGTCGCGGAACCGCTTGACGGCGGTCAGGCCGTCGTACGCGGTGATGACCTGGTGGCCCTCGGTGCCCACGAGCGCGGTGATGGCCCCGACCATGGCCGGGTCGTCGTCCACGACGAGGATGCGAAGCGGTCGGCTGCTCAGGGTCGGCATCGCTCAGATCGCGACCGCTGCCGGGACGGCCACGACGAACCGCGCGCCGTGCGGTCGGGCCGGCTCGCACCACAGGTGCGCGCCCATCGATTCGCCGAGGCGCTTGGCGGCATACAGGCCGATGCCCGAGCCGCGGGCCGTATGCGTGTCGCGCCGGGCGTACGGCTCGAAGATCCGTTCCCGCCACTCGTCCGGGATGCCCGGGCCCTCGTCGGTGACGCCGAGGTGGACGATCCCCTCGACGAGGTTCCAGTCGATCCGGATGGTCGTGTCGGAGGGGGCGTATTTCACCGCGTTCTCGACGAGGTGCTCGACGATCTGACGGAGGCGGGACGGATCGGCCAGGCCGTGGAGCCGCGGCGTCCCGGCGGTGACGACGTGATGTCGGCCGAGCAACGGTTTCAGCGACTGGAGCACCTCGCCGACCAGCGTCTCGACATCGACCGGCTCGACTGCGGCTGCATCCTCGGGCACGACCCGGACCGAAGCAAGGATGGAATCGACTAGCCGGTCAAGCCGCTCGATCTGCTCGAGCGTCGCGTCGTGCCACGCGGCGCGCGTCTCCCGGCGCTCCACGTCGCGCGACTCCCGCCCATCCAGCTTCGGTTCGTCCGCCAGGAGGTCGGTGTAGGCGCGCACGACCGCCAGCGGCGTCCGCAGCTCATGGGTCACGAGCGCGATCAGCTCGCTGCGCGCCTCATCGATCGCCTTGAGCGACTCGACGCGGGCCTCGGCCTCCGACTGCTGGCGGCCCTTCTCGACGATACCCGCAAGCAGGTCTGCGACGGCGCTGAGCTGGGCCACATCCGATGGGCTGAAGTCGCGCGGGTGCTCGGTCTGGACGTTGAGCACGCCGATCGTCTGGTCGTGCCACGTCAGCGGCACGCTGAGCATCGAGCTCACGAACCGGCGCTGGTCGATGCCGCGGACCCACAGGAACCGCGTGTCCGCCTTGACGTCCGGGATCACCAGCGGTTGCTGGCTTGCGGCCACCGACCCGGTCACTCCTTCGCCGAACGGGACGCGGGCGCGGCCGATCTGGAACCGGTCGAGGCCGTTGGTCGCGGCGAGCGTCAGGTACGCTCCATCGCGGTCCAGGAGATAGAGCGAGGAGACATCGGCATGGAGGGCGTCCCGTGTCCCGTCGACGACGGTCTCCAGCAGCTCGTCCCACGTCCGCGCGGTCGTCGCGAGGCGAGCGACGTCGTGGATGAAGCGCAGCTGGTCGAGCTGGGCGCTATCGGCGACGTCAGCGCCGACCGCTGCCGGGGCCGGGGTTCGCCCCCGTCCCGGTATGTCCTGCACGGTCGTTCGTCGCTGGGCCACGCTCATCACCATACAAGGGTAGGAACGGTCGCACCCCTGGAAGGTTGCGGTCCGGTCGTGGCTGGGTTGCGGTACCGGCAGGCGGGCAGGGCGGCATGACCTCGACGTCGCGAGCTTCGCGGGCGCCGCGATCCGCCCGCGCCGCCGAGCCGGCCGGGATCGGGTCGGCCCGAGCGCGCGATCCACTCGCGCTCGAGGTCCGCCTCCTTGGTGCCCTGCTCGGGCAGGTGATCACCGAACAGGCGGGCGAGGGGATCTACGACCTCGTCGAGCGGCTGCGGCTGGCCGCCATCGCCTTCCGGCAGGACGAGCAGCCGGCGGTCCGCGAGCGGCTCGAGGCCGAGCTCGACGCGCTCGAGCTGGAGGATGCGGAGGCCGTCATCACGGCGTTCTCCCTGTACTTCCAACTGGTCAACCTGGCGGAGGCGCGCGCACGCGTCCGGACGCTGCGAAGGCGCGAGCGCGCCGCACGCGACGGGCTCCTCGACGATTCCGTTGCGGAAGCCGTCGTGCGGCTGCGACGAGCCGGCCGGAGCGATGCGGACCTCGACGCCATCCTCGCCCGACTGCGGATCACGCCGGTCCTCACCGCCCACCCGACCGAGGCCCGCCGACGCACGACGCTCGTCGCCCTTCGGCGCTGTGCCGTGCTCCTCGAACGGCTCGACGACACCAGGCTGACCCCCTCTGACGACCGCGAGATCCGCCGTCGACTGCGTGAGGAGATCACGCTGCTGTGGCGCACGTCGGACCTCCGCGCGGTGACCCCCGAGCCGCTGGACGAGGTCCGAACGGCGATGGCGATGTTCGATGCGACGCTCTTCACGCTCGCACCGCGGCTGTACCGGACGGTCGACGCGGTTCTCGACGCCGAGACCGGGACGCGCCCGCCGCGGGCGCCGGCATTCCTCCGGTTCGGATCGTGGATCGGTGGCGATCGTGACGGCAACCCGGCTGTCACCTCGGACATGACGCTGCGAACGCTCCGGATCCAGGCCGATCACGTCGTGCACGGTTACGAGGCGGTGGCGATGCGGCTGATGCAGACCGTGTCCGCAACGACCCCGCACGAGCGGGTCTCGCGGGCGCTCGCCACACGCCTCGCTCGCGATGCCGAGGACCTCCCCGAGACCGACCGCCAGCTCCGCCGACGATTCCCGGACGAGCCGTACCGGCAGCGATTCGGGTTCATCGCCGAGCGACTACGTCGCACGCGCGCGGTGCTGACTGGGGAGGCGGGCGCGCGCTCGGGGCACTACGAGGATGCCGACAATTTCGACGCGGAGCTCCAGGAGGTCCAGGAGTCGCTCGTCGAGGACGGTCTCGAGCGGATCGCCTGGGGCGAAGTCGCGGAGCTGCGCTGGCAGGTGGCGACGTTCGGGTTCCACCTGGCGTCGCTCGAGATCCGTCAGCACAGCGCGGTCCATCAGGCAGCGCTCGACGCGCTGGCACGCTCGGCCGAAGAAGCGACGGAAGTCGCGCCCGGCGTGACCGTCGGGGAGGTCCTGGCGACGTTCCGGTCCATCCCCGAGGTGCAGGCGCGCTTCGGTGGGGAGGCATGCCGGCGGGTCGTCGTGTCCTTCACTGCGACGCCACGGGACGTCCTGAACGTGCTCGATCTGGCGGCCCGCGCAGGAGGCTCGCCCGCGCTCGACGTCGTCCCCTTGTTCGAGTCGTCGGAGGCGCTGACCGACGCCGGCGGGATCCTCGATGCGTTGCTCCGCAACGTGGCGTACCGCCGCCACGTCGCATCCCGTGGTGACCGACAGGAGGTGATGCTCGGCTACTCAGACTCGAACAAGGAGTCGGGGTTCCTCGCGGCGGCCTGGATGCTCCACCAGGCGCAGGCCGCGCTGGTGGAGGCGGCCACTGCCCACGGGGTCGAGCTGACACTCTTCCACGGTCGAGGCGGCGCGATCGGTCGCGGCGGCGGACCGGCCAACCGCGCCATCATCGGGGGCGCACCGGGGTCGGTCGACGGGCGGCTGAAGCTCACCGAGCAGGGCGAGGTGATCGCTGCCAACTATGGCGATCCAGCGATCGCCCGCCGCCACCTCGAGCAATTGACCGGCGCGGTGCTCATCGCCTCGACACCCGAACACGATTCCGCGGCGGCGGCTGCGGCGAAGACCGGCGGTCCGCTGCTGAACGAGCTGTCCGAGACTGCGCGCGCCGCGTACCGCGCGCTGGTCCACGGGGATCCGGGGTTCGCCGCGTTCTTCCGGTCGATCACCCCGATCGCCGAGCTGTCCGACCTTCGGCTGGGATCCCGCCCCGCCGCCCGCGGTCGGGCGGGCGCCGCGCCCGACGAGGCGCCACCCATCGACGCGCTGCGTGCCATCCCGCGGACCTTCGCCTGGTCGCAGTCGCGGATCAACCTGCCCGGCTGGTACGGCCTCGGTTCGGCGCTCGACTCGTACGGCGCAGCGCACGGTGAGGCCGGCATCCGTGAGATCGCAAGGCTGTACCGCTCATGGCCGTTCCTCGCGTCGGTCATCGACAACGCCGAGATGATCCTGGCCAAGGCAGACATGGGCATCGGCCGCCGCTATGCGTCGCTCGCTCAGGGTGACGACGCTGAACTACGCTGGACGGCGATCGAGGCCGAATACCACCGGACCGTGACCTGGCTGCTGCGCGTCACCGGACGGGACCGACTGCTGGATGGCGCGCCGGTCCTGCAGCGGTCGATCGGTCT
>DASTIG010000258.1:0-22874 GCA_035717785.1 Candidatus Limnocylindrales bacterium | reverse complement strand
CCGAGAGGGCCGTCAAGCCGTTCGGCGAGCCGCATCTGGGCGTGGGCATGGGCGTCGGACCACTGGTCCTGGCGGCGACGGAGCCGCGGGAAGCGGCTCATCGATCGACCTCGGCTGGACGCCCCGCCTCGCGCGCCGCATCACGCGCCACTTCGGCCGCGATCTCGGCTTCCCGTTCGGCGGCGAGCGCCTGTCGCAGGGACTCGCGTGCCCGCGTCAGCAGCGCGCGGGCGGCGACGTGGCTGACCCCGAGTGCCGCAGCGAGCTCAAGCCCGGTCAGATCGTGGAGCTCGGCGAGCAGCAGCGCGGCGCGCTGGCGTTCAGGGATCCGGGCGAGAGCGCGCTGGAGGTCACCAGACAGCCGCGCATCCATGACGAGGTGTTCGGCGGATGGGGCCGACCCCTTCGATTCGCCGGTCCATGGCAGGAAGCGGATGATCTTGCGCCGGCGGATCTCGTCGAGCGCCACGCGGTGGGCGATCTGGTACAGCCACGCGCGGGCGTTCTCGGGCTTCTCGAGCGTGTCGTAGTTCTTGTACGCCTTGATGAACGCGTCCTGCGTCATGTCCGCCGCGACCTCCGGGTCGCGCATCATGCGGAACAGGTAGGCATAGATCTCGCCGTGGTGCTTCGAGAAGATCTCCTCGACGAAGATCGCGGCCTCGTCGCGGTCCCAGACACCGCTCACGGGGTTGCCTCGGTCGGCCCCGATGACGGTCGGACGGCCGAATGGGTCGCGCAGGTCGGCGGTTGATGGGTCGAGGACCACGGCGGCTCCGGGTGGATGGGGTCGACGAGCACACGGAATGGGCCATGTACGCTCGATGCGCCAGAGACGAGGCATCTCCCCCACATGTGACGCCCGACGTGCCCGGGCACAGCCCACATCAACCCGATCCACCTCCCTCCGGATCGGCGCGGCCAAGCAATTCCTCTACCGCGTCCTCCGGTGAGACGGGATTGACGGGCAGGCCGGTTCCCAACTCGAGACCGGCGATCTCGCGCAATCGAGGATGGATCTCCCAGTGCCAGTGGTAGGTGCCGTCGACCTGCTCGCGCAACGGGGCCGTGTGAAGGACGAGGTTGTAGGGCGGCCCATCGAGTGCGCCGGCGAGCCTGCCGAGCACCTGGCGCAACGCCTCCGAGGTGGCCTTGATGGCACTCGCGTCCGCCCGTCCGAAGTCGGCGTCGTGGCGGCGCGGGACGATCCAGATCTCGAATGGCGAACGCGAGGCGTACGGTGCGAAGGCCACGCTGTCGTGGTCCTCCCACACGAGTCGGTCGGGGCGCTGCGATTCCTCGCGGACGAGCCTGCAGAACGGGCACTCGCCCTCGCGGATCACGAACCGCGCCGCGCCACCGAGCTCCTCGGCGATTCGATGCGGGATCTGGGGCAGGTCGTACAGGTCGAGACACAGGTGGTTGGTCCGTGCGCCTGCCTGCGCGCCCCAGTTCTGCACGATGGTCAGGTACTCGGTCTGCGGATCGTCGTGGGCCGCGGCGAGGGCGTCGCGTGCGCCGGCGACCAGTCCTTCGATGAGATCCGTGCCGACCGTGTGCAGCGGCCGGTGCTCGCCTTTGGGCGCGATCACGGTCCGCCACGAGCCGGTCGCCCGAGCTTGCGCCAGGGAGACCTGGGCGAGACCGTGGTCGCGGTCGAGCTCTCGGGCCTCGTTGTCCGTCCCGACGACATGGAACGCGAACTCCTTGAGCATCCGCGTCCGCACTCCGTCGCCCGGAACCGCGCAATTGCCACAGCCGAACAGGCGGTCGTCGACGGTTTCCGCCGCACGCGCGAACCGATCACGGTGGAAGGCGCGGTCGACGACCGTCGCGACCCACCAGCTCGTGATCGGGTCCTTTCGAAGCTCGAACAGGCCGCTGGCCATCGGTCGGGTCAGGCCTCGACCGTCAGTGGCGCGTCGATCGTCGCGGCGAACGACCGCGCGAAGATCCAGGCGGCCTCCTCGACGGACTCCGTGGTCGGTCGCGAGTCTGGCCGGCCGAGCTCGCGCGCGATCGATGTCGAGACTGTGCCCGGGATCCCGCACGCGTCGATCAGGGTGAAGTCGTCGAGGTCGACCGTGATGTTAAGCGCGATGCCGTGGTAGCTCACGCCCCGTTCGACGCGCAGGCCGAGCGCCCCGATCTTGCGCGGCTCGGGGCCGTCGACGTCGCACCAGCAGCCTGGATGGCCGTCGCGTCTGGCCGCGGCCACGCCGAGCGACCCGCAGGTGACGCTGAGGGCCGCCTCCAACGCGCGGACGAAAGGACGGACCAGGAGGCCTCGCTGGTGAAGTCGGACGATGGGGTACGCCACGAGTTGACCTGGCCCGTGGTAGGTGACCTCGCCTCCGCGCTCGATCCGTTCGACCGGGATGCCCTTCTCACGGAGCTCCTCGGCCGTGGCCAGGATGTGGGCCGGGTCCGAATTCTTGCCGAGGGTCAGAACCGCTGGGTGCTCCAGCAGCAGGAGCTTGTCCTCGATGCGGCCCGCCGCTCGCTCGTCGACGAGCCGTTTCTGGAGGTCGTGGGCCTCGCGATAGTCGATCCGACCAAGCCATCGGGCGTGCAACGGCGCGGGCTCGCCGAGCGTGCCCGAGAACGGTTCTGTGAGGGTCGCCTCCACGTTCGCACGATAGCAGGGGTGCCATTTCGGCCCGTTGCGGGGGCCAGGCGGATGGCCCAACGGTACGGGGTGGCGCCCAGCCGACCGGGTCGCTGCAGATTCGGCCCAGACCGGGTAGCGTTCGCCACGCTCACCGTCACGACACGAAGATCGGGTTCCTACTGAATGTCTGCGTACCTCGTTCGCCCGCGCTCGTCTATCGCCGATCCCGAGCTCGCTCGAGGCGCGATCGTCGACCTGCCAGTCGCCCGGGTGTACCGGACCCCGCGTCCCCCGCAGGCACTCATCGACGCCATCGCATCGATGCGCCGCCCGGTCGAGCCCGAGCTCCCCATCGTCCTCACGCTGGCGCCCGTTCCCGCTCGCTCGAGGCGCTGACCGCGCTAGGCGGGCACCTTCTGCTCAAGCGACTGGCGACGGGCCGCTACTCGACGACGCGCTGACCTGACCGGTGACCACGAGTACCGCCAGGACGGCGACGAGCGCCACGAGACCGACCACGACCACCAGTCGAATGACCAGGTCGACTCTGCTCGTGGCACCAAGGATGCGCCGTCGTTCCTGGTCGATCGGTTCGTCCGATGTGGTGACGTCGTCCGATGTGGTGACGCCGTCCGATGTGGTGACGTCGTCCGATGTGGTGACGTCGGCGGCCGGGTCTGGCGCGCTCTCCTGAGTCTTCGGGCCCGCTGGCTGGCTGACGACGCCAGGGTCCATCACGCCGACGAGATCAGTGCCCGCCGAGGCCCTGTCGTCGGCCGCCTCCGAACGGGCCAGCTCTGCGATCGCTGCAGCACGCGCTGCTGACGCGATCTCTTCGACGTGTGGCGGTTCCGGCAGCTGGCTCGCCAATTGAGCGATCTCGGTGGGTTCTCGTTCGCCAGCCAGACGGCCGACAAAACGGTCCAATTCGGCCTGGTACTCCTCCACCGCCTGGCTGGCGCCGGAGATCTCGCGCTCGACGAGGGCGTCATGCTGCCGCAGGTGCCGTTCGAGGTCCTCGCGCCGTGCGCCGATCCGACTTTCGGTCTCGCGACGGAGTCGCTCGCTCTCGGCAGCTTGCCATTCGTGGATGTGGCCCACGTCCTCTTCCGCGAGCCGCCTGAGCTCCTCCGCCTCGGTCGATGCTCGGATTCGAACCTTTTGGACATGCGCGTCGAGGCTGTCCGCGGTCTCGGCGGTGATCCGCCCACGCTCGCGGTCGACGGCTTCCTGCATCTGTCGGGCGATCTCGTGGAGGAAGATCGGAACCGTGCCGCCTTCAGGCGCTTCGGTGCGATCCTCACCAGAGGGCGACTCGGCTCCGGGCAATTCGAATCGCTCAGGTGCCGACGAAGCGGACCCAGCTGTCTCGTCCGGCAGCTCCGCCGTCTCAACCCCGCCATCAGGCGAGAGGCCGGCCGCCTCGGCCGACTCGGCTCCCGATCGGGAGTATTTCGTCTCGTGCTGCATTTGTGATCCCCGAGATCCCGCACGCGCGCGTCGAGCATGCTACCAATGTGTGGGGCCAATAGACAACGCCTACGCTCAAGTCGCGGTGCGCGAGGGAACCGCGCCGTTCGGCGGCTAGGCGGGCCGCCCTTCCTCGACGGTGTCGTTGAGTCGAAGGAGCGCGGCCTTCCGCATCCAGGGCTCGTAGACGGCGACACCGGCCTCGAGGTGCTTGGCGCTGTACATCGCAGCGTCGGCCTGGCGCAGCAGCGTCTCGGGCGAGCCGATCGACGCGACGTAGGCGATCCCGACCGTCACGGTCAGACGCAGAGTGTGCCCGCCGACCGTCGCCGCGCCGTGGATGGCGTCCCGTAGTCGTTGTGCGATGGTTATGGCGGTTTCTCGTTCCGGGACGGGCGCCAGGACGCAGAACTCGTCACCACCGAAGCGCGCCACGATGTCGTCGGGACGCGTCGCAGACGACAGTCGCTTCGCAACGATGCGGAGGACCTCATCCCCGACCGAGTGACCGAGACCGTCATTGACGTCCTTGAAGCCGTTGAGGTCGAGGAACAGAAGAGCCCACGGTTCGGGAAGCTGGTGGACCCGGGCGAGCTCGATGTCGAGCTGTTCGCGGTTGAGCAGGCCCGTCAGGGTGTCGTGCGTCGCCCGATACGCCAGCGTCTCCTCGATCTGCTTCTGGTCGGTGATATCGATCATCACGCCGACCAATCGATGACCCGATCCGTCCGCCTTGCGGATGACGCGGATCACGTCCGAGAACCAGCGGTACTGTCCGTTCGCGACGCGGAATCGATACTCGATACGGATGCTGTTGAGCGCCTTGATCGCAGCGTCCGTCACGGCCATCGCGCGCTCTCGATCGTCCGGATGCAGGTGGCGCTCCCAGAACTCGGGCTCGGTGAGCCAGATGTCGGGTGGGTACCCGGCGATGTCCAACGAGCGAGGCGAGACGAAGGTCATCCGATAGTCGTCGCCATCCGCTTCCCACACGATGGCGTCGAGCGAGCCGACCAGGTCGTCGAAGCGACTCTTGCCGACCATCGGGCGCGAGGACGCGACGGCGATCGCCTCACGCGTCTCGCCATCTTGCTGGGTCGAATGGCGGGGAGGTTGCGAAACGAGTGTGCCGGGGGGACCTGCCAGCGACCGGTTCCTCACTCCCGTGGGCGCGCGCGACGCACGCGAGGTCGACCGAGTCGACTTCCCGGTTGAAGAGTCGGGAGTCCTCATGAGGACGCGGCCCTTTCGTGCGTTCGCGACATGCATGGATCCTTGGCTGCGAGCGATGGGCGAAGCCTAGGGAAGTCAACCCGGCAAACAACCCGCCTATCCGTACCACCCCGGTCCGGACCGGCGATCTCTCGCGACGCGTTCGTGCGGTCCTGCCCAGCAGGGCATGAGTGTCGCCAAATCGACACCTGAGCGTCGACTGCCGTCTGCCACAATCTCGCGGCTATCGCGTCATCCTGAGTGTGGAGGGCGAGATCGACCCGTCAAGCGGGCAGCGACCCACGATCCGCCCGATCGGCCGCACGACCGTCGCGGACCTTCGGGCCGACTTCGTCATGGCCGCGTATGACGAGCACCAGCGCAAGCTCACGAGCTTCGCCTATGCGCTGACGCACGATCCCGACGTCGCCGACGACCTCGTCCAGGAGACGTTCCTGAGGCTCGTCAAGGAGCATGCCGCGGGCCGTGTGCCGGACAACGTCTCGGCGTGGCTGTTCCGGGTGTGCGCGAATCTTGTCACTAGTCGAGGCCGTCGCAGTGTCGTGGCTCGCCGGTATGTCGAGCGGGCGCCGCGGCCGGACGACGAGGTGGCTGCCGACGTCGAGATGTTGCGCCACGAGATGGGCGAAGCGCTCGTCGCCGCACTAGCGATCCTGACCATCGAAGCTCGGACGGCACTCGTGATGGCCGCCAACGGATTCTCGGGGCGCGAGATCGCCGCGTCGATCGGTCGGAGTGAGCCCGCCACGCGCACGCTGATGTTCCGGGCGCGGGAACGGCTCCGATCGTTCCTCGTCGCCGAAGGGATGCACGCATGAACCACGATCACGACGCCCTTCGCCTAGCGGTGGCATCCCTCGATTTCGAACTGACTCCGCAGGAGCAGGCGCGGATGCAGGCCGGACTGCTCGAGTGCGAGGAATGCGCCAGGGCCGCTGCGAGCCACAACGAGATGCAGCGCCTTCTCGGCCGACTTCCCGTCCGCGATGCGTCGCCCGATGTTCGACAACGCGTCCTCCGATATGCCCTCGTCCCGCCACGCGATCGGCAATTGCCGGTCTTGCTCGCTGCAGCCGCGCTGCTCGCGCTGATGGTCGGGGTCGCCGCTGCCGCCGGGGCGTTCCGTGAACGCACGCCGTTCGATGCCAGGGTCACCGGACCGTCGAGCTCGGCACCGGCGCTCGGGGATGTCGAATCGCCCGAGCCGACCGCCACGGCGGACCCAGGCTCACCGGCGCCGGGTCAAGGCCCGCCAGGGGCCGGGTTCGGCGGCACGCCGCTGACCCCGGACACGCTGGCCCAAGTCGTATCGGGTCGCCTCCGGATCCGCTCGGAGCCGCGGGTCGCTGCCGATTCCATCAAATACGAACCGTTGCTGGACGTAGGAGATCACCTCTTGATCCTCGACGGACCGGTCGTGGCGGACGACTACGAGTGGTATCAGGTCACGGCGTGGCGCCCCGGAAACCTATACGCATCGTTCCCGGTCGGCTGGGTGTCACGCGGCGACCACGACGGGACGCCGTGGATCAGCGCGCGTGCCGATGGATGCCCCACGGTCGCGACCACGATGGACATCGTGGCCGCACTGCATCCGGAAGAACGGGTCGCCTGCTTCGGTGATCGCCCCCTCCGACTCCGCGCCTTCGTCCAGGGGAGCGCGGCGACGGCCCGGTGTGTGCCGGATCCCGCCGTGGCCTGCGTCGACGGTCCCGCGTGGCTGACCGGGCTTGGCGGCTGGCAGTCCAGGGTGGACACCCAGGTTGACGTGCCGTCGATCGGGGGACCTTCGCTGACGCTGGATCCCGATGGGCCGGTCGCGGCCTCAGCGCTGCCGGAGTCCGGCATGGTCGACCTCGAGGGAGCGTTCGATCATCCGGCCGCGGCAGGCTGCCACCCCGGAGCGACCGGACCTGGAGCACAACCCCTCGCGGAACCCGTCGCTCGCCTCGCCTGCCGGATGAGGTTCGTCGTGACGAAGGTCACGGCGGACGACAACTACCCGGTCGCGGGGACACCCGGTATCACGGTGTCGCCCAACCTCCGCGTGCGGTCGGAACCCGGCCTGACGAGCGAGCGGTTCGAGCTGCTCGCAGATGGCACACGGGTCTGGGTGGTCGAGGGCCCGGTCGTCGCGGCCGACTACGAATGGTTCAAAGTCCTCGTGCCGTCAGTCGATTCGGGCGGCGGCACACCGCGTGTCGGCTGGGTGTCCGCGTCCGACCACGGAGCGGAGCGCTGGCTGTCACGCCGGACGATCGATTGCCCTGCGCCAGGTTCGATCCGTGTCGCGGACCTGGCCCGCCTCGTGGGTTCCGACAAGGGCGACGGTGGCCTGGCCTGTTTCGGGCGATCGGCGATCCGGATCGAGGGTGACCTCGGCCTCGTGTGCAACGACCGCGATCGCCCGTCATGGGACTGGGAGCCCGCCTGGCTGTCCGGTAACGCAACGCGGAAACTGACGATCCGCGACGGAACGGCCGTCATCAGTGCCAGGCCGCGGGAGAACCTCGAGGTGCCGGTCGTGTGCGGCGATGACGGGGTCGGTCGATTCGCCATCGACGCCCATTTCGACGACGAGGCCGCGGGCGAATGTGAGGCAGCTGTTGACCGGAGCTCGCTCGGGCACGACATCGGCATCGCGGCGTGGCATTGGTGTCGTGCGACGCTGGTCGTCGACCAGGTGACGCGAATTCCCTAGTCGGCAGAGGGACCGACCTACTCCGCGGCGCCCGGCGCAGCGTCAAGGTCGGTCGCGCGCCGCTCGAGCCGCCCGGTTCGATCGAACACGCCCAGGGAGAACTGGACGAGCGGTCCGATCCCGAAGGCGAATGCCACGGTCCCGATCCCGATCGACCCGCCCAGCAGCCAACCCAGCGCCAACACCGTCACCTCGACCAGCGTCCGGGCCCGCCGGATCGACCACCCGAAACGGTGGTGGAGCCCGGTCATCAGTCCGTCGCGCGGCCCCGGTCCGAGATCGGCCGCCAGGTACAAGCCGGAGCCGAGCCCGATCATCAGGAGTCCGGCCAGCATCATCGCAAGCTGGGCTCCCAGACCCGCCGCGCTGGGTAGCACGGCGATCCCGACGTTCGTCGCCGTCCCGATCAATACGACGTTGAGCAACGTACCGATGCCGGGCCGCTCGCCGAGTGGCCACCACAGGAGGAGGATCGGGATCCCGAGGAGCACGCTGATCGTGCCGATCTCCTGACCCGTCAGTCGGCCCAGACCCTGGTGGAACGCCTCCCACGGTCCGAGGCCCAGCCCCGCTTCCGCCATCAGGGCGATGCCGAGTCCGAAGAGGATCACCCCGAGTATCAAGCCGGGCAGGCGTGGAAGGATGTCTCTCCACATCGGGCGTCGAAGCATCCGCCGATGGTAGCGACGACGTTGTGAGAACGGACCAGGGGTGGTCAACGCCTGTATCGTCCGCCCGTGACCGACCCATCGATCCGCGCCATGTTCGCGTCGGCGCCCGGAATCACCTATCTCGACGCGGCGACATACGGATTGCCACCGACGGCAACGGTCGAGGCGATGGAGCGGGCGTTGGCCGGCTGGCGATCCGGGACAGCACGCTGGGTGGATGACTGGGACCGCCCAGCCGAGGCGGCCAGGGGGTTGTTCGCCGAGCTGATCGGCGCCTCGGCCGCGGACATCGCGCTCATCCCATCGGTCTCAGTCGGGACGGGTCTCGTGGCGGCCAGCCTGCGCCCAGGCGACGTCGTCGTCGTGCCCGACGACGAGCATGTCTCCGATCTTTTCCCGCTCCTCGTCGCGGAACGGCGAGGCGTGACGGTCCGCGCGGTGCCTTTCGCCGCCCTGCCCGATGCGATCGAGCCTGGAACGACGCTCGTCGCGGCGAGCCTCGTCCAGATGCAGACCGGACGGGTCGCCGATCTCGCCTCGATCACCCGGCGGGCAGCGGAGGTCGGTGCCCGGGTGCTCATCGATTCGACCCATGCCACGCCGTTCGTCGAGGTCGCCGATCACATCGAGTCGGTCGACTATCTCGTCTGCCACGCGTACAAGCACCTCCTTGGGGCGAGGGGCTGCGCATTCCTGTACGTGCGGGCCGATCGCGTCGACGACCTCGAGCCGACCCATGCGAACTGGCGCGGTGCGCCCGATCCATGGAGCAAGTTCTTCGGCGGCCCGCTGGATCTCGCCGATGACGCCGCGCGCTTCAATGTCTCGCTCGCCTGGCTGCCGTGGGTGGCGACGGTCGAATCACTTCGTTGCGTCACGGCGTGGCGGCGCGAAGGGGCGCTCGCGCAGGTTCTGGCACTGGCGACCAGGTTCGCCGGTGCTCTCGATCGCGAGCCACAGGGTGCATCACTCGTCTGCGTTCCTGTCGCCGAGCCCGAACGTGTCCGAGCGGCGCTCGATCGCGAGCGCATCCGGGCGGCCGTTCGCGGGAGCGGGATCCGGTTCTCGGTCCATGTCTGGAACGACGACGACGATATCGAGCGGGCGGTCGATGCCATCCGGCGGTTCCTTCCAGCGCCCGGATAGGTCGCGAAATAGCGCCTTTCCGCGGTAGGATGTGCGCCTCCCGAGCGGGAGTAACTCAGTTGGCAGAGTGTCTGCTTCCCAAGCAGGATGTCGCGGGTTCGAGCCCCGTCTCCCGCTCCACCACCTTGCTTTGTTGACGCCGGTGCCTCGCTGCGGCGCCCCGTGCAGTACGATGAAGCAACCGTGGTGCTCCGCGTACTCCGGATCTTTGCCGTCGCATCGATCCTCGCGATCGGACTCACCGCCCGCGCCGTCACCGCCGCGCAGGCGGACACCGATGACGTGGCCGGCGACCCGCCGCCCGCGGTCGCGGATCTGCCTGCGGCCGGTCTCGGTGAGCAGCCGCCGACCGACCCGCCACCGACCGAGCCGCCGCCGGCCGAAGTGGAGCCGCCTTCGGCGGAGCCCCTTGAGCCGGCCCCGACCGACACGACATCGACCGACACGCCACTGACCGACTCGCCCCCGACCGACACGCCATCGACCGACCCTCCTGTCGCCGCGGAGCCGTTGCCTACCGCCTCCGATGCGCCTTCCCCGAGCGACGAGGAGGCACCGGCCTCGACCGCATCGCCGGACCCGTCCGCCGCCATCGGTGATCCGGCTATCTCTGACCCGTCGGCGGCCGAGGTGGTTCCGCCACTTCCATCGGCTCTTCCGTCGCCCGTGGCCGTCTCACCCCTCCTCGAGGATCCGCCGCACACGGCGACGGCACCCACATCCACCGACTCGCGCGATGCATCGAAACCGATCGTCGGCGAGCGTGTCGAGCGGGTCAGTCGTGTGGCTCCGACTCCCGTCGCATCTGGGGCGGGGCAGCACGCCCACGCGCCGGCCGCCGTCCCGCCGGCGGAGGCCTCCCGGTCGGTCGAGCCCCGAGCGGCGCGGCACATGACCAGGCTGGTGCTGCCGGACGATCTGGAGCCGGCCACGGCCGGGCTCGTCGCCGGACTCGCAGTCGCGAACCGGGTCCCAGCCAGCGTGGCGGTCGCCATCGAATTCGGACGTGCCGGCGGCGGGTGGGCCGGTGGGATCGTCTTCAACCTCTGGCTCCGCCGGAAGCTGCGCGAGCGTCCCATGAGCCAGCGGCAGCTCGCTGCCCTCTCCGGCGTCGACCACTCGACGATCTCACGGCTGCTGCGCCAGGATCGAACGCCGTCGCTCGAGACGGCGACGAAGCTCGCCAAGGCCCTCAGGCATGTGCAAGGCGAGTCCGATACGGCCGATTACTTCGATCGCACACCAGAGGAAACGCTGTTCCCGGCGAGACGGGTGGAGATGGCCCTGAGGTCTGACGGCCTGCTCGATGACCAAGAAGTCCGGCGCCTCATGAACATCTACCTAGCCGCCCGGCGAAAACACCAGGCGGCGGCGTCATCCAACGAGCTTTCGTCGACCGGCCGTCCGTCAGCGCCGGCCCGCGATCCAACGCGCGCCGCACCCGACTCGCGCCGCTGAGTCGTCCTCTGGTCCTCGAGCTCGATGGAGCGTAACGACCCCGCCTACGAGGGCCAGCGTGAGTACACCCCGCTCTTCCTCAAGATCTACGACCCCCTGATCCTTGGCTTCTTCACGCCAGTCGTGTGGCGGTGCCCGACGACTCGCCTGGTGGAGGGGTACCGGCGGCACCTCGGCCACCTGCACCTCGACGTGGGTCCCGGAACTGGCTACTTCCTGGAACGAGCCGGCATGCCTGACGGCAGTCCTGTCACCCTCCTCGACCCCAACGTGCACGTCCTCGATCATGCGTCCCGACGGTTGCAGCGCCTGGACATCACGACCATTGAGGCCGACGTCTGCAAGCCACTTCCCGTCCACGGGCCGTTCGACTCCGCCGCGCTCAATGGCGTGCTCCATTGCCTGCCAGGACCGCTCCCGCGCAAGGCTGCTGCCATCGCCAACGTGGCCGCCGTCCTCGCTCCGACGGGCGTCCTCTTCGGTGCATCGATCCTCGGGCCCTCCGGGCGACATACCTGGTTGTCGCGGAGCATCCTCGAGGCCAACAACCGGCGGGGCACCTTCGACAACCTCAGCGACACCCAGGAGGGCCTCGGCGAGGTTCTCGAGGCATCGTTCGAGCGGGTGGAGCTGGAGACTGTCGGCTCGATGGCCATCTTCGCGGCCACGAATCCGCGCACGAAGCCGTCGACTGGCATGACACCCTAACTACCCGCGCTTCGCTCGCCGATCCACGCTCGCGCTACTACGCTAACGAGCTCAGGACTTCCCAGCAGGATGTCGCGGGTTCGAGCCCCGTCTCCTGCTCCACCTTTCCGACTCGAATTCCTTTGCGCCGTAGCGTTTCCGCGCGGTGTGCCGCCACTGCATAGGGAGACGGAGCCACCCGACCATGTCACGTCAGAGGCAGGTCACCCACCCACTTTTCGGCTGTCGGAGGGGACGACGACCGCTGTGGTGACGTTCGACGACGCCGGCAACCCTGTCCGCGAGGTCGACACGGGTGTCCTCGTGCGAACCTTCTTCGCGCCTTCGACGGGTCGATCCGTGAGTTTCCCGCTCACCGTGAACCTCTTCACCGACTACCTGCCATACGGCACCGCGATCGCCCAGACAACCGGTCTCTTCCTGAGCGTCCATGCCGTGGGAAGTCAGCCGCTGCGGTTCCAGGCGGGTCGGGAAGTGTATTCGGCGGTCCTTGTCGAAATCAGGCCTGACGGTGTCCCGATCATCGAATTGGTCGAGCTCTTGCTGGCCAATGGCCCGAACTGGGGCGCGGTAACAGACATCTGTCTCGCACTCGACGCCTGACCTCAAGGGGCCAGCGCCGGTCGATCTCAGACGCCGTCGACGAAGGTACCGAGGAGCAGGATCACGAAGGCGACGATGGCGGCGTAAAGGGCCAAGGTGCCGGTGGCGAAGCCGGCGATCGTGGCCGGCACGATGCTCGTGAAGAAGACGAGGGCCGCGAAGACGGTCAGCAGGGCGGCGAGCACGATGGTGCGGGACTTTGGCGCGTAATTGCTGCGACGGCGCATCAGATTCCCCGCACCAGCGAGCCGATGATCAGGAGCGTCGGGGACGCGAGGATCAGGATGCGAGCGAACTCCTGGCTGGCGCTGATGCCGACCACCGCGAGCGCATCCCCGAGCACCTGGTTGAGCGGCGCGATGGAGAAGAGGCTGCCCTCCAGCGACAGCCCGATAACCATCAGCACGACCGCGATCACGATCGTGGCCAGGTAGGGCGGGTTGGGCTTCACGCGATGAGTATAGGTCCGCCAATCGGGGCGAGATGCGTTCACGCGATAACAACGACACCGGCGCGATAGCCCGCGGGCACAAGAACGAACGGGCCCGACTCGTCCAGTCGGGCCCGTTTGGTCGCGTCGCCGGCCTTGGATCCGGCAACGTCCTCGTTGCTATGCGGGCATCGGCTGCGGGATGGCCCGCCTCTTCGGAGCCGTCTCCTCGGCTGCCCGGGTCGCCCACACGAGACCCAGTCCGGCGATGAGGAACGTGAACCCGATCCCGGCGAAGAGACCTGCCAGGCCGAAGCCCATCTGCAGGGTCGAGGCGGTTACGGTGCCCACGCCCAGGTTCGCGATGAGGGCGTGTGCGGTGCCGGTCCACGCCTTGTCTCGCGCCGGACCCTCGATCGGGTGCTGGCGGTCGAAGTCGGTCCAGTACCGCCCGTCCACGGCGAACTCGTACTCACCGGCCGGGAAGATCTCGCCCTTGTATTCCTGCTGCTCGGTCAGGACGATCGTCTGCGTCCCATGGAGCGTGTGGTAGGCGACCGTCGCCATCTGATACATGTACTCGGTCGGAGTGTTGACGAGCGGGTCGTTCGGATCGAGATCGCCCGTCACGACCGGGTAGCCCCAGTCGCTGGTCAGAAGCGCCAGGATGGCCTGGGCGCCGGCCGGCTCGCCGCGATCGACGAGCACGCCCTGCTCGTTGTAGCTGAGTTGGACGTCCTGCGCGGCACTGAACGCCTGGAGCGACCGAACGCCCTCCTGGGTCCGGATGAACGCGTAGGCGCCGCCGGCCACGAACAACAGGCCGAACACCGCCAGGATGAGGCCGAGACCTCGCAACCGTCCGATCATCGAAGTATCCCTTCCTGTCTCTTCTCGTTGCTTTTCTACCTGAAGCTCACTGTGTGGGGGCAGATGTCCCGTCGCACGTTGCCAGATGGACCGATTCGCGGGCCTATCGGACCGCGGGTCGGAGTCCAAATGTCACACGTCGTGCGGGACCGCCCACGCCGCCCCGCGTCAGGCGGGCACGACCTCGACCCGGCAAGGGGACTCGTTGGCCACCTTGGCCGACACGCTGCCGAGGATCCGCGCGACATATCGACGTTGTCGAGCGCCGACGACGAGGACATCCGGACGCTCGGTCCGGGCAGCTTCGAGGATCGCTTCCGCCGGCTCGCCGTGCCAGATGAACGAGGTCGCCCGGACGCCGGACGCGCGCGCTCGACGAAGCAGGATCTGGAGGCCGCGCTCGAGACGTTCACGATCGCGGTGTCGCTTGGCGACAGCAAGGATCTGCAGGACCGCGCCATCTCGTGCAGCAAGAGTGATCGCTTGCTCGTTCGCACGGGAGGACGCGGCCTCGAGGTCCGTGGCCAACAGGACGCGGCGGACGGTCCTGGCGCGCGCGCGGCCGTCCGCCGCACCCTGAGGTGCAGGGAGAACGGCTGGGGTCTGGCTCGTGTTCATCACATCGCTCCTTATGCGGATGTCGCGATGCTCACCGGCGCTGGAGAGGGGCAACAGTGCCGGGCGGCCCGTCCAGGACAGTCGGATGGCCCGGGTCACGGTGAGGGCGTATCTGGGCCACGTCCGCGCCGTCGGCTGGGGAGCGGGTGTCGTCGCGGTGTCACCTGGAAAGGGGCCGAACGGCAGGCGCCTCGGCGCGACCGCGTGTCGTACAACTCGGTCCATCCAACGCTGGGGGTGGCGAGGAGACTGAGGGTGGAGATCCTGATCGTCTACGGGTCCCAATATGGGAACACACAGAAGCTTGCCCAGGCCATGGCTCGGGCGCTCTCGCCGCCACACCACGTCCGCGTCGTGCACGCGCCCGTCGCGCGAACGCTCAGTGCCGAAGGTGTCGACCTGCTGTTCGTCGGGGCGCCGACCCAGATGCGCGGGCTGCGCCTCCTCGCGAAGCCGTTCCTGATCGGTCTCGAGGGTCGGGGCTTTGGCGGTGTCCGGGCCGCCGCGTTCGACACCCGGATGGGCGACTTCGCCCAGACGGTGGCGTCGGAGGCGATCGCCCGCCATCTCGTCGGCGCGGGCTGCCGGCTGGTCGCCGAACCGGAAAGCTTCCTCGTACTCGGCCTCGATGGGCCGTTGGCGAACGGTGAGGTAGAGCGGGCGGCCGCTTGGGCGGTGGAGGTCGCTCAGTCGGTCGCGACCCCCGCCTGACCGGCCCACGCGGCGCCGATCGCCGCCAGGGCAGCGTTCGCGATGACGATGTCCTCCCTCGCCTGAACCCTGATGACGGTGGTGCCTTCAGGTCCTCGTCCAAGGAGGTGGTCGCCCTCGGGCGCATCGGCGCCCGGCGTCGGGACCCCGAGCATGCCCAGGCGGCCGCAGATCCGGGAGCGGACCGTCGCCGCGTGCTCGCCTATGCCGCCGGTGAAGACGAGGGCGTCGAGGGTCGGAAGCGTGGTCGCGGCGGCGGCGATGGCGGCGGCCGCGCGACGGACGAAGAGAGCGATCGCAAGCGCCGCGCGGTCATCACCGCCCGATTCGCGACGGAGCAACGTTCGCATGTCATCGGTGCCGCCGACGCCAAGGAGCCCAGACTCGTGCTCGAGGCGATGCTCGATCTCGTCAAGCGGCATCCCTCTGCCGTGGAGACTGAACAGGATCCCCGGATCGATCGAGCCGGCGCGCGTCCCCATCATCAGTCCCTCGAGCGGCGTCAGCCCCATCGAGGTGTCGACAGACCGACCTCCGTCGACGGCGGTGACCGAGCAGCCACCTCCCAGATGGGCGACGATCAGGCGAACGTCCCGAACCGGCCGCCCGAGGAGGTCGGCCGTGCGCCGGGTCGACCACTCCACCGATAGCCCGTGGAAGCCGAACCGGCGGATGCCGTGGTCGATCAGCCAGTCATCCGGTACCGGATACCGCCAGGCGTCGACCGGCAATGTCGCATGGAAGGCCGTGTCGAAGACGGCGACATGGGGGATCCCCGGCAGTCGCATCCGCGCCTCGCGGATCACGGCAACGGCGATGGGGTTGTGGAGCGGCGCCAGACCCGCAAGGTCGTCGAGTCCACCGAGCGTCTCGTCATCGATCGCGACCGGGGCGGTAAAGCGCTCGCCGCCGTGGACGACCCGGTGACCGACGGTGACGATCGAGGAGGACGCCACGCCGTCATCGACGATGGCGTCGAGCGTGGCATCGAGGGCAGATCCTGAGGCGACCTGGGCCGCCGTCGGCCAGTCGATCGTCCGATCGAACCGCGGCTCGGATGCGGGTAGATCGAGGACCGTTGCCTTGAGGGTAGCCGATCCGGCATTCAGGACAAGGACCCGTCCGGATGGGACCGTCACGGGTCGCGCGTCAGGATGGCCAGGTCCAGTTGCGGATCTCGGGCGGGTCCTCGCCGTGCTCTCGCGCGTATGTGCGAGCGAGCAGCCGTGCATCGACGAGATCCTGTCGAAGGGCTGCGACGCTCGATCCGAGCTTCGGGACCCGATCGATCACGTCCATCGCGAGATGGAACCGATCGAGATCGTTGCGCATGACCATGTCGAACGGCGTCGTGACGGTGCCCTCCTCCTTGTATCCGCGAACGTGCATGTTGTCGTGGTTCGTTCGGCGGTACGTCAGCCGATGGATCAGCCATGGATAGCCGTGGTACGCGAAGACGATCGGCCGATCGGTCGTGAAGATCGCGTCGAAGTCGCGATGCGACAAGCCGTGGGGGTGCTCGTCTTCGTCCTGCAACCGCATCAGGTCGACGACGTTGACGAACCGGATCCGCAGGTCTGGCAAGTGCTGCCGCAGGAGGTCGACCGCGGCGAGGGCTTCGAGCGTCGGGATATCGCCGCATGCAGCGAGCACCACGTCCGGTTCTCCGGCGTCGTTGCTGGCCCAATCCCAGATCCCGAGTCCGCGCGTGGCGTGGAGGATCGCCTCGTCCATCGGCAGGTACGTGAGCGCAGGCTGCTTGCCGGCCACGATCACGTTCACGTAATCGCGGCTGCGGAGGCAGTGATCGGCAACCGAGAGCAGCGTGTTCGTATCGGGCGGCAGGTACACGCGGATGACCCCGGCCTTCTTGTTCACGACGTGGTCGATGAAGCCCGGATCTTGGTGACTGAAGCCGTTGTGATCCTGTCGCCAGACGTGGCTGGTCAGCAGGTAGTTGAGCGACGCGATCGGACGGCGCCACGGGATCTCCCCGGTCATCTTCAGCCACTTCGCATGCTGGTTGAACATCGAGTCGACGACGTGGATGAACGCCTCGTAGCAGCTGAACAACCCGTGGCGACCGGTCAGCAGATAGCCCTCCAGCCAGCCCTGGCAGAGGTGCTCGGAGAGGACCTCCATGACCCGACCGTCGGGTGCCAGGTGCTCGTCGGTGAGCCGCGTCTCGGCGACCCACGTCCGGTCGGTCGCCTCGAACACGGCGTCGAGCCGGTTGGACGACGTCTCATCCGGGCCGAAGAGCCGGAACGACGTCGGGTTGGCGCGGATCACGTCGCGCAGGAACGTGCCGAGCACCCGCGTCGCCTCGCTCGACTCCGTCCCCGGGGTCTGGACTTCGACCGCGTACTCGCGGAAGTCCGGGAGTCGAAGGTCCTTCAGGAGCAGGCCACCGTTCGCGTGCGAGTTGGCGCTCATCCGTCGCTCTCCGCGCGGTGCCATCGCAGCGAGCTCCGGGCGGAGCGCCCCGGCATCGTCGAAAAGTTCGTCCGGCCGGTAGGAGCGGAGCCATTCCTCCAGCTCGCGCAAGTGCGCTGGGTCGTGCCGCACGTCGGCCAGAGGGACCTGGTGCGATCGGAAGGAGCCCTCGGTCGGCTTGCCGTCGACCTCCTTAGGCCCGGTCCAGCCCTTTGGCGTTCGGAGGATGACCATCGGCCAGGTGGGGCGACGCGTCTCGCCGTCGCGGGCGGCCTGCTTGATCCGATCGAGCTCATCCAGGACCGAGTCGAACACCTCCGCCATGGCCCGATGCACGAATGTCGGGTCGTCTCCCGCGACGATGTACGGGGCGTAGCCGTACCCCTCGAACAGGCTGATGAGCTCTCCGTCGGGGATACGATCCAGGATCGTCGGGTTCGCGATCTTGTAGCCGTTCAGCGCGAGGATCGGGATCACCGACCCATCGACGGCCGGGTTCAGGAACTTGTTGGAGTGCCAGCTCGCGGCCAGAGGACCGGTCTCGGCCTCTCCATCGCCTACGACGCAGAACACCGCGAGGTCGGGGTTGTCGAACGCCGCCCCGAAGGCATGGACGAGGGCGTACCCGAGCTCACCGCCCTCGTGGATGGACCCGGGGGTCTCGGGCGTCACGTGGCTCCCGACTCCGCCAGGGAACGAGAACTGGCGGAACAACCGAGCCATGCCGCGTTCATCGGGAGTGAGGTCGGGGTACACCTCTCCCAAGGTCTTCTCGAGGTACGCATTCGCCATGGCGGCCGGTCCGCCATGGCCCGGGCCCACGATCCACATGGCGTCGAGGTCTCGCGCCTTGATGACGCGGTTCGCGTGCGCGTAGACCAGGTTGAGCCCAGGCGTCGTGCCCCAATGGCCGAGCAGGCGCGGCTTGGTGTGCTCAGGGCGCAGCGGCTCGCGCAGGAGCGGGTTGGCCATGAGGTAGATCTGGCCAACCGACAGGTAGTTCGCCGCGCGCCAGTAGGCGTCGATCAGCCGGGTCTCGTCGTCGGTCAGCGGGGCCGACCCACCGGCGGGTGGAAGCGATGCGGTCTGCGCCATCCATCCCTCGTCGATCGTGGGGTCCGTGCGGTCAGCCTACCGCTCCGGGGCGATCGGCGCGCTCAGGCCGTCGACGCGAGCGCGGTCTCCACCTCCGGAGCGTGGGCTGCGCGTGGCCGGACGATCAGGACCGACGCCTCAGCAAGATGGAGGATGGAGCGTGAGACGCTACCGACCAACCATCGATGCACGGTGCCCATGTTCCTCGCGCCCAGGACGAGCACGTCGGCTCGCCATACGGCCGCCTGCTCCAGGATCCTCGAAATGACGTCCGCGTCTGGCAATGCCGCGGTCTCGACGACGCGCATCCCCTGGAGGCGCTCCACGGCCTGGTCGACCGCTTTCCGGGCCCGGTGTTCGGCGGCCTCGACCGCATCGGCATAGATGTCGATCGCGGCCCTGCCATCGACCGGCGAGATGCCCGACCACCACGGCATGCCCGGGTCGGCGACGCTCATGACCTGGATCTTCGCCTCATCGAATAGACCGCTCTCGGCGATGTAATCGGCAGCCGCCGCGGCGCTCGGCGAGGCGTCGATGGCGAGCATGACTCTCTGGACAGCAGCGTGTCGAGCGACGAGGACGGGGCACGGCGCGTGGTCGACGACCTCCGACGAGACCGACCCGATAAGCAGCCTCCGGACCGTGCTCAGGCCTCGCGCCCCGACGACGATGAGGTCGGCACGGAAACGGCCGGCCTCGACGACGATCTCCGTCGCCGGCCGACCCTCGAGAACACGGACGTCCACGGTCCGGTCACCGATCCGGAGGCGATCGGCGATCTCCATGAGACGACGTGAGACGTCGTGAATCAGCCGGTCGCGATCGGTGGGCGGGTCGACGCGGATGACCGCCGGCCACGGGCTCCCCTCGGGAGCGAAGGTATCAGGGATGACGCTCACGATTTCGATCGTCGAACCGGGTCGCATGGGCAGTGCGGCGGTGGCCGCCACCGCGGACATCGAGGCATCGGAGCCGTCGACGGCGAGCAGGATCCTCATGGGAAGACCTCCTTCGTCGTTATCATGCGCACCCGACGGCTGCGAGGGGATGTGCCGGATGCACCGCATCGATGTGACGGTCGGCCCGACCATCCTGGCGGCTCGGACGGGAGCATGGACCTATGCCCGATGCCCCATCCGCTGAGCCCGGTCGCCCCGACTTGGGCTCAGCACACGCGGAGATTGTGGCCGCCGTGGCGGCCGCGCTCGACAGTGACCCGGCGGTCGGCCTCACCACCTCGGAGGCCGAGGCGCGGCTAGCGCGATATGGCGTCAACGAGCTCGAGGAGGCGGTCCGTCCCTCCCTGCTGACGATGGTGCGGGAAGCAGTCACGGAGCCGTTCGTCGTCTTGCTGTTCGTCGCGGGCGTCCTTGCGATCGCCCTCGGCGAGGTCCGCGACGGCGCACTGGTCCTCGTCGGGCTCATGCCGATCGTCGTAGCAGATGTGCTCACGACATACCGCTCGGAACGTGCGCTCGAGTCGCTCCGGGCTGCCGCCGCACCGATCGCGCGGATCCGGCGGGACGGCCGGGTGGGCGACATCCCCGCGGCCGATCTCGTGCCCGGCGATATCGCATTGCTCAAGGGCGGCGACATCGTGCCTGCCGACCTCCGCCTGGTCGTGGCCGACCGTCTGCTCATCGATCGGAGTGCGCTCACCGGTGAGTCGGTCCCGGAGCTCGGATCGGTCCAGCCGGACCCCGAAAGCGCACCCGTGGTGGACCGTCGCTCGATCGCCTATGCAGGCACCGCAGTCGTCGCGGGACGCGGCGAGGGCGTCGTGTTCGCGACGGCGTCCGAGACCGAGTTCGGACGGATCGCCCGAGGTCTCGCCCAGACAGGACGGCGTCGCTCTCCCCTGCAACGCGAGCTCGATCGCCTCGTCCGGATCCTCCTGGTCGTCGCCGTCGGGCTCATCGCGATCACCATGGGTCTCGGCTTCCTCAGAGGGAACCCGCTCGGCGCGAACGTGCTGGCCGGCATCTCCGCGGCGATCGCCGCGATCCCGGAAGAGCCCCCGGTGCTGCTGGCCGTCGTGCTCGGCCTCGGCGCCTACCGACTGCTCCGCCGTGGGGTCCTGGTGCGGCGGCTGTCGGCGGAGGAAACGCTCGGGGCGGTCGATCTCATCGTCACTGACAAGACTGGGACGCTCACCGCGAACCGGCTGGCCCTGCGCGATCTGCTGACGCCCGCGGGGCCGGTCGCGGATCCGACCGAGCGGCGACGGATCGTCGAGCTCGCGCTCCGTGCGGAGGAGGACGCGTGGCATCTCGGTGCGGGTGTGCGACCTGGTTCCTTCACGCGAGCCCTCCTCGACACGGGTGGACCGGACGACGTGGCGTTGCCGGATCAGGCCGAGCTACGGTCCGCCGAGGGCCCGTCCGACGGCCGCCCATGGTCGATGACGTGGTCCGTCCACGACGGGATCGGCGAAGGTCTCACGCTGGGCGCCCCGGAAGCGATCCTGGAGTTGCCGCTCGCGGCCGACATCGACCTGGCGGGCTGGCGCGGCCTGATCGAACAGGAGGCCGGAGCCGGCGGCCGGCTCCTGCTGCTGGCACGGGCGCGCGATCCCGCGGCGTGGACGCCGGCGGCGGTGCTCGCGTTCGCGGATCCATTGCGCGAGGGCGTCTCCGAGGCGATCCGGTTGGCGAGCAACGCCGGGATCCAGACGGTCGTCGTGACGGGAGACCATCCGGCGACGGCCGCGGCGATCGCGCGGGACGCCGGGATCGATCCCGATCGCGTGGTGGTCGGCGCGGATCTCGCGCGTTGGTCCGACGACGAGCTTCGACAGCAGTTCCCGCGCCTGTCCGTCGTCGCCCGCGCAGTTCCCGAAGACAAGCTGCGGCTGGTCGATGTGGCGCGCGATGCGGGTCGCACGGTCGCGGTCACCGGCGATGGGGTCAACGACGCACCGGCGCTCCAGCGCGCCGACGTCGCTGTGGCGATGGGAAGCGGGACGGCTGTGGCGCGCGACGCGTCGGACCTCGTGCTCGGCGACGACTCGTTCACGACGTTGATGTACGGGCTCCGAGAAGGTCGGCGCATCGTCGCGAACGTCCAGAAGGGCCTCGTTTTCCTGGTCTCGACCCACGTTGCGCTGCTCGGTTTCATCCTCGTGGCGACCATCGCTGGCATCTCCCAGCCGTTGCTGCCTCTACAGATCCTCTGGCTCGAGCTGTTCATCGACCTGTCGACATCGATCGCGTTCGAGCGGGAGGCCGAGGAACCAGGGGCGATGGCGCGACCGCCACGACCTCGTGGTCGCCCGCTCCTCCCAGCAGCGCTGCTCGCCCGCATCGCACTCGCCGGGGGCTTCAGCGCGCTCTCCGCCCTGGTCTTGATGCTCGTCCACGACGGGACCGCGGACCACGTACGGTGGCTCGCTTACACGTCTCTGGTCGTCGCCCAGGTCGTGCGCGCATATGCGAATCGGAGCCTGACTCGCCCCGTCCTCACGCTGCGTCCGAACGGATTCCTCCTCGCCGCCTGCCTGGCCGTCATCGCGGTCCAATACGCCATCCCATATCTCCCAGCACTGGCCGAGGCCTTCCGCGCCACGCCGCTCGACCCTGTCGACTGGACGCTCGTCGCCGCGATCGCGCTCGCGCCCGCGATCGTCGCGGAACTCGTCCGATGGATCACGGGTCGCGAGTGGGTCGCCTGACGTCGGGTCGCACGTCCCGACCGTCGGTGACCTTCGGCACTGCCTTATCAGCCGCGCGGACAGCATGCTGGTGGCATGGTCACCAGCCGCCGACGCCAACGAGCGATCGGGATCCGGCCGATCCGGCCGACCGATCTCGGACGACTCGAGCAGTTCTACGCCGACTTGTCACCGGATTCCCTGAACGCCCGATTCCACGGTGCCAGCCGCGGGATCGCCGAGCGTGCCGCTCGCGGCTTCTGCGGACCCGACCACGCACATCGCGAAGGGCTTGTGGCCGTCGTGCGGGGAGATGACGGTCGGGATGCCATCGTCGGTCACCTGTGCCTCGAGCCCACGGAGCACGGTGATGTCGAGATGGCGGTCGCGGTCGCTGACTCCTGGCAGCGGCACGGCATCGGTCGTGCGCTCCTTGGATCGGCACTGACCTGGGCGTCCAC
>DASTIG010000257.1:0-9535 GCA_035717785.1 Candidatus Limnocylindrales bacterium | reverse complement strand
CTGATGCAGCTGTGCAAGTCCGAATCGATCGGCGTTCTGGACGACCATCATCGTCGCCTCTGGGACATCGACACCCACCTCGACCACGGTCGTACCGACCAGGACGTCCAGGTCGCCGTCGCGGAACCTGGCCATCTCGGCGTCGCGGTCGAGCGGGCGCATCCGGCCATGCACGAGGCCGACTCGCAACGGCGCAAGCAGCTCCGTGAGTCGTCGGGCCTCGGTCTCCGCCGCGACGGCCGAACCCGTGCTGCCGTCATCGACCCCGTCGCTGCCCTCTTCGATCAGTGGCACCACGACGAACGTGCGATGACCGGCGGCGGCCTCCTCACGAACCTTGGCCCATGTCGGCTCGAGCCGGTCGGGCGTGCGGATCCCGGTCCGGATCGGGACGCGGCCGGCCGGCTGCGTGCGCAGGTCGGACACGTCGAGGTCGGCGTACAGCACCTGCCCGAGCGTCCGCGGGATCGGTGTCGCTGTCATCAGCAGCACGTGAGGGGTCACGCCATCCGCGGTCTTCGCCTCGAGCTGCCCGCGCTGCTCGACGCCGAAGCGGTGCTGCTCATCGACGACGGCCAGGCCCAGCCGAGCGAATGTCACCGACTCGCTGAACAGCGCGTGCGTCCCGACGATCACCGACGCCTGGCCGGAGGCGATCAGGTCGTTGGCGTGGGCCCGGTCGCGCGCGTTCAAGGATCCGGTGACCAGCAGCACGTCGACGCCCGCCCCGACGAGGAGCGAGCCGACGGTGTCCCGGTGCTGCCGTGCCAGCAGGTCGGTCGGCGCCAGGAGTGCGGCCTGGTAGCCGGCTCGTGCGGCGGCCGCGAGGGCGTAGGCCGCCACCGCGGTCTTGCCCGAGCCGACGTCGCCCTGCAGCAGCCGCAGCATCGGCGTCGAGGCCGAGAGATCTGCCCGGATGGCATCGATCGACACCGCCTGGTCGGGAGTCAGTTCGACCGGATGGCCGATGCGTGCGCCGAGCGCGTCGACCAGCGCCGCACGGATCACCGCGTCCGTCGCGTCGTCGACCTCGACCACCGGGGCGCGATCGCGCCCGCGCGCCCGGCGCCGACCGACCATCCCGATCTGGAGGGCAAGCAGCTCGTCGAACGCCAGCCGGCGGAGGGCAGCGTCCCGTCCCTCGAACGACTCCGGGTAATGCGCGGATTCGATCGACTCGGCGATCCCGGCCAGCCGTTCCCCGCGGCGCAAGTCCGCCGGGAGGTACTCAGGGTAGGCGTACCCCGCACGGTCGAGTGCCTCGCGCATCGCAACCCGCAGGCGGGCGGCGGTCAGACCGGCCGTCAACCGATAGACGGGCACGATCCGTCCGGCGTGGAGCACCTCACCGTCACCCTCGACCGCCTGGAATTCGGGGTTGTCGATCGTCAGCGACCGGCCGAACCGCTTCAGCCGGCCCGAGACGACGATCTGCTGCCCCTTCTTCAGGCGCCGCTCGATGAACCGCCGTCCGAACCACGTCGCCTCGATCTGGCCGGTCTCGTCGCTGAGGCGGGCGATCGTGCGCTGGACCCGGCGGCGCCAGGACGCCTCGACCCGGACATCGTCGACGCGGACCCGCGCGGAGACCACGGTCCCCTCCTCCGCCCAGACGAGGTCACCCAATTTCGATAGCTCCCGCAGATCGTCGTACCTGCGCGGGAGGTGGAACAGAAGGTCGCGTACGTCGTACCAGCCGAGCCGGATCCCGGCGCGTCGCAGCAGACCGGCGGCTGTCAGCCCCGAATGGGCCAGCGGCGTCCGCAGTAGCTCCACGGGGTCGGTGGGCGCAGGCGGGAGCTTGGGCTTCCGGGGTGCGCTCGCGGTCTTCGCCATCGAGGCCGGCTACTCGGCCGAGATGAGATACCGGTAGAAGGGCTGACCGCCGTGCCGGACCTCGATCTCGACGCCGGGCACCACCGTGCCGATCGTGCGCGCCATCGCCTCGGCCTCGGCGAGGTCCGCGCCGTCCCCGTAGAACAGCGTCACGAGCTCGTAGCCCGGGGTCAACGCGGCCATGGCGCTCAGGACGGCCTTCTTGCGGTCGTTGTTCAGCGCGATCAGTCCGTCGTCCGGGTCGAGAGCGATCGTCTGGCCCCGCTTCACCTTCTTGCCGCCGATCGTCGCATCCCGAACCGCCTCGGTGACGACGACGGTCTGGATCGCCCGGCCGGCCTCGGTCATCGGGCCGACGTTGGCGGCGGCGTCGATCCCGGGATCCAGGGCGAGGAGCGCGGCGAAACCCTCGGCCGCGTTCCGGGTCGGGACGACCTGGACGGGTCGGTCGGTCATCGATGCGACCTGTCGAGCGGCGAGGATGACGTTCGGGTTGTTCGGCAGCAGGAGGACTTCCCTTGCCGGGACCTCATCGACCGCCTGCAGCAACTCGCCAGTGCTCGGGTTCGCGCTCTGGCCACCCCGGACGACCGACGCGACGCCGAATTCGCGAAAGATCGCGGCCAGGCCATCGCCCGACGCGACAGCGATGACCGCCAGGCCGGGGAGGTCCGCCGTGGCCCCCGTCCCGTTGCCACCATCGGCGCCGCCGTCGGGCCTGGCGATGCTCTGTACGCTGGCCTCCGGGGACGGTGTGCCAGTGAACGCGGCCGCCCGTGTCTCCCGGACGTCCTGCGCCTGGTTGTCGAGGTTCTCGACGGTGATGCGGCTCAGGTCACCGAGCGACAGGCCGTACCCGATCACGAGGTCCGGGCGCTCGTTGTGGACGTGCACCTTGAGGGCGCGCGCGTCGCCGGCCACCAGGACCGACTCGCCGATCGATTCGAGGTGATCGCGGATGGCGTCGACATCGAGCAGGTGGCGGCCAGCCGCCCGAAGCAGGAACATCGTCTCGTAGCCGAAGCCCTCGTCGGCACGCGCCACGAGCGTGCTCGGCTTCGGGCCGGCCGTCGCTCGTCTCCGATCAGCCCCCACCGGGGCCTTGCCCGTCATGTCCAGCAGCGCACCCTGGAACAGGCGGAATAGCCCCTGGCCACCCGCGTCGACGACGCCGGCCTCGCGCAGGATCGCGAGCAGGCTCGGCGTCCTGGCCACGGACTTCTCCGCAGCCTTCAGCGTCGCGGCCAGGACGGCCTCGATGTCGTCGTCGCGTTCGGCGGCCGCGACCGCGCCGACCGCAGACTCGCGGATGACCGTGAGGATCGTCCCCTCGACCGGCTTGGCGACCGCCCCGTAGGCGGTCCTTGCCCCTTCGCTCAGGGCGTGGGCGAGATCGAGGCCGTTGAACCGCTTCTTGCCGCCGAGGGCCTCGGCCATGCCGCGGAAGATCTGGCTCGCGATGACGCCCGAGTTGCCACGGGCACCCATGAGGGCTCCGAAGCTGATCGCGGCGGCGATCCGGTCGGCGGGCTGGCCGGCGACGGCCTCCGCCTCATCGAGGGCGGCCTTGACGGTCGCGAGCATGTTCGAACCCGTATCGCCGTCAGGGACCGGGTAGACGTTGAGGCTGTTGATCTCGTCGACGTAGACCTCGAGGTTCGCGACCGCCGCCCGGAACGCGTCGAGCAGACCCGTCCCATCGCAGGCGCGGCGCGCCATCTAGGCGACGTCCGTCCCGCTGTCGGCCAGGTCTCGGGGTCGGATGCCGCCGACCGGCAGGGTGGTGGGCGCTACGGGGACGTTGCCGCCCGTCGGGACGTGCAGACCGTCGATGTGGATGATGATGCGGGCGACGTCGCGTTCCAACGCGCGGCGGATCGAATACCTGACCGCGGAATCGACCTGCCGGGCGACCTCGGCGACGGGCACGCCGAGCGCGACCGTGATGTCGAGCTCGATCTCGATGCCGTCATCGAGTCGGACGGCGAGCCCGGGCTCAGCCAGCCCCAGGCGGGCGACCAGGCGGCTCAGCGGGCCGCCGGCGAAGCCTGTCACGCCGTACGACCCGAGGGTCGCGGTGCGGATGATGTCGTGCAGAGCGCGGCCGGTGACGAGCGATCGGCCGGGCGTGGGGCGGATGGCCACGCTGGCTGGTCTCCCTGGAGGGCTCCCGCGGCGGGCTGGCCGGAAGCGCGTGCTATCATACCGCCCCGCTCAGGCCAGCCAGCCTGATGCACCTGTCCCTGTTCCGAGTCCTGAGGAATCACATGGCCCGCTCCTGCGCGATCTGCGGCAAGGTTTCGATGGGCGGTTTCAACCCGCAGTCGTCGGGTTCGAACCGCGTTCGAGCTCACCGCCGCATGCAGCCCAACCTGCAGCGGCTCGTCATCGAGCAGCGCGGCGCCCCGGTCAAGGCGCTCGTCTGCACGCGCTGCCGGCGCACGCTGCTCAAAGCCTCGAAGTAGATCGCCCGCCGGCGTCGTGCCGGCCGCATCCCGCCGATCCGTGTGCGCGGTCCTTGCCCGCACGCCTCCTCTGGAACCGCCAGCGTTCCGGGTAACGGCGGAGCGGCCGCGATCTCGGGTTCCTTCGCCAACTGGCACGCACAGGGTGCCGATCGACACCGGAGCGCCCGGTCCGACGTCAGTTGGAACGCTGGGTGTTCCGCGGGCGCTGACGGGCCAGGGTCGCAGGCTGGCCCTACCGCTCCGCCGTATCGAGCCAGATCGTGAACGGGCCGTCGTTCACGAGCTCGACGGCCATCTCCGCGCCGAACCGGCCGGTTTCCACGCGCACATCGTGCTCGCGGAGCGCGGCCGCGAACCGCTCATAGAGCCGTTCTGCGTGCTCCGGCGCGGCGGCCTGCGTGAACCCCGGCCGGCGGCCACGACTCGTGTCGGCGAACAAGGTGAACTGCGACACCACCAGGGCCTCACCGCGGACATCGATCAGCGACCGATTGGTCCGCCCCTCCTCATCGCGGAAGATCCGCAACTCGGTCACGCGCCGTGCCAGGGCATCGGCGATCGCCGGATCGTCCTCGTGCGAGACCCCGACGAGGATCGCCAGCCCCGGCCCGATCGACGCGAGCACCTCGTCGCCGACCCGGACAGACGCCCCCGACACTCGCTGGAGGAGGGCGCGCAAGCCGTCAGGCCTTCGCCGCGAACGACGCGCGCCAGCCGTCCGCCTCGACCATGAGGTCGTCGCGGGTCGGTCCGTGGTGCTCGACCACGTGGCGCTCGACCGCGGCTGGGATCAGCAAGTCGTAATCACGGACACCGTCCGGGTTGATCTGGCCGTCGCCGCGCAGCATCATCACCGGGATCCCGGTCCCCTCGATCTCGTCCATCAGGCGATGGGCGAGGTGCTTGGGCAGCGACGCGAAGCGGGTCATCCGGTCGGCCGGGATCGGCGGATCGCCGCCGTTCGGGCCGTATTGGAAGCCCTCGTCTGCGAGGGCCCGGATCAGCCGCACCTCGCGGCCCATGTCGCGGCCCCGCACGAAGAGCGCCGACCCGACGACGAACACATCGACCCCATGCGACCCGGCAAACTCAGCCGTCTCGCGGTTGATGCCGCCATCCACGTGGATCTCGCCGCCATACAGCTTGCTGCGCAGCACGTGGCGCGCTCCCGGCGCCTTGGCGGCGAGGACGTCGGCCATGAACAGCTGCCCGCCGAAACCTGGCTCGACGGTCATGATCAGCACGATGTCGAGCAGCTCGGCGTACGGCTCGAGGGCCTCGATCGGCGTCCCAGGCCGGACCGACAGGCCGGCAGCAAGGCCGGCGTCCCGGATGGCGGCCAGGGTGGGTGCGATCGGTTCCTCGATCTCGACGTGGAACGTGATGGAGTCGCAGCCGGCGTCGATGAACTGGTCGACGTAGCGGCTGGGCTCGCTGATCATGAGGTGAGCGTCGAACGGGACGGTCGTGCGCGGGCGGAGCGCCTTGACCGTCCTCGGTCCGAACGTGATGTTCGGGACGAAGTGGCCGTCCATCACGTCGAGGTGGACGCGGTCCACCCCGGCGGCGACGACCCTCCGCACCGCATTCGCGAGGTTCCCGAGGTCGGCGTCGAGGATGCTCGCGGCGATCCGCGCCCGGCTGTCTCCCATCGCTACTCGCCGACCCCGACCGGGACGGGTTCGTGGCTCCGCTCGCCACGGAGCGCAGCCGCGCTCTCCTCCTCGAGTCGCTCTCGACGCCGGGCGACGGCGGGAGCCGGCGGCTCTCCAGCGCGCTCTGCGGCGAGCTGGCCGCAAGCCGCCCCGACCTCCTGGCCCCGATTGCGCCGGATCGTGGTCGAGATCCCGGCATCGCGAAGGGTCCCCGCGAAGCGTTCGATGACCGCCATCGGGCTGGCCTGCCAAGGGGTATGGGCGACCGGGTTCATCGGGATCAGGTTGACGTGCGCGTGGTCGCCGCGGAGCAGGTCGGCCATGGCGTGCGCGTCCATCTCGGTGTCGTTCACGCCGCCGATCATCGTCGTCTCGTAGGTGATCCGCCGACCCGTCGCGCGGGCGTGATCGCGCGCAGCTGCGACCACCTCGGCGACCGGCCAGCGCCGGTTCAGCGGCACCAGCACATCGCGCAGCGCGTCGCGCGCGGCGTGGAGCGAGACAGCGAGCGTGAACTGTGGTCCGAGCCCGGTCAGGCGCCGGATGCCTGGCACGACCCCCGACGTGGAGACCGTGATGTGCCGTGCACCCAGGCCGAACCGGCGCGGATCGTTGAGCGCTTCGACCGCGCCCAGGACCCGGTCGAGGTTGAGCAGCGGTTCGCCCATCCCCATGAACACGATGTTGGTGAGGTGACCGCCTTCGGCAGCCAGCCGGCGCTGCGCATGCCGCGCCTGGTCGACGATCTCGGCGACCTCGAGGTCGCGCCCGGCACCGAGCTCCCCCGTGGCACAGAACGGGCACCCGACCGCGCAGCCCGCCTGGCTCGAGATGCAGAGCGTATGCCGTTCGCGCGACGTACCGCGCGCCGGGTAATGCATCAGGACGGACTCGATAAGGGCACCGTCGGGGAGTCGATGGAGGGCTTTCTCGGTGGCGCCGGCGTCGGCCAGCCGGATCTCCGTGTCCGCCACCGTGTCGAGGATGAAGTCGTGCGCCAGCGCCTCACGCAGCGGACCCGGGAGCACCCGGATCGCGGCGGCCTCTGTCACGCCCCCGTCCTTCCAGACAGCGTCCGCGATCTGGCGGGCGCGGTACGACGGCTGGCCTCGGCCCTCGACCCACGCGGTCAGCTGCTCCGGGGGGAGACCGGAGATCCCGGGCGTCGTTGTCACCGTCACCCGACGATGCTAGCGCCGATGATCGCCGGCCGGCCCCGGACATATGCGTCCCACGACATGCGCTTGCCGCCGGCCGGCTGGACCTCGAGCAGCCGAAGTCGCCCGCCGTCGCCCGTCCCGATCCCGTCGCTATCGAAGGTTCCGATGGCAGGTCCGCCCGCCGACGGCTTCGCCGACCAGACGATGAGCCGGCCCAGCGGCGTATCCATGAACGCCCCCGGCCACGGCTGGTACGCACGGACCTGCCGCTCAAGCTCCGCGGCCGAGCGGGAGACATCTAGGCGCCCGTCCTCCCGCCGCAGCGGCCGGGTCATCGTCACGCCCTCGGCGGGCTGTGGTCGCGCTTCGATCTCGCCGTGCAGCCACGGACCGACGCGCTCGCCGAGCAGGTCCGCGGCGACCTCCGCCAGCCTGGCCTCGAGGTCTGGCGCGGTCTCGCCGGCGATCAGCGGTACCACGGTCCGTGCCACGACCGGGCCGGAGTCCAGCCCATCGTCCATCCGCATCAGTGTGACGCCGGTCTCGGTATCGCCGGCGAGGATGGCTGCGGGGATGGGCGCCGCACCGCGATGCCGCGGCAACAAGGATGGATGGAGGTTCAGCGCTCCTCGCCCGACGTCGAGCAACGCGGCGGGCACGATCTGGCCGTAATCGGCCAGGACGATCAGGTCGGGCCGGAGCGCGAGCAGTGCCTCGATCGCTTCAGGGGCACGCAACCGTTCGGGCGTCTGGATGACTGGCACCGCCGACTCGACAGCGGCGTCGTGGATCGTGGTCGACGTCGGGCGGCCATGCCGCCCGGCCGGTCGTGGCGGTGCGGTAACCACGCCGACGAGCTCGATGTCGTCATGAGCAGCGAGGCGTCGCAGACTCGGGCGGCCGAACCCGCCGCTGCCGATGAAGACGGTGCGCGCCCGCCCTCCGGTCACGCCAGGGCGCTCGTCGCCTCGCGGATCTCGGCGTCCTCCTCGGCATCCTCGCCCTGGCCGACCGGGATCAGCTCGTCCATCGACTCGAGGTAATCGATATACAGCTTGCCGTCGAGGTGGTCGAGCTCATGCTGGAGCGCCCGCCCGAGCAGGCCGCCGCCGGCGACCTTGAACTTCTTGCCTTGTCGATCCTGCGCGACTACCCAGACCTTCTCGTGACGGGTCACGTAGGCGACGTAGCCCGGGATCGACAGGCAGCCCTCGAGATCGCGATCGTCGCCGCTCGCGCGGACGATGCGCGGGTTCACGAGCTCGTAGAGGTGGCTCTCGACCTCGATGACGCATGCTTGCATCGCCTCGCCGAGCTGAGGCGCGGCGAGCCCGACCCCCGGCGCGTCGCGCATCGTGTGCGCGAGGTCATCGAGCAGCTCATGCAGGTACTTGCCGAAGGCATCGACCGGCTTGCCCTTCAGGCGCAGCCGGGGATCGCCGAGCATGACGATGGGTCGGACGGACATCGCCGCGAAGTATATGGGCGACCGGCCGCTGGGGCCGGGCGTGTCAGAGCGGCGGGTTCCCCTCGGCGGCGTCCTTGGCCGCATCCTTCGCAGCGTCGGTCGTCCTCTTGCCGGCGTCGCCGACCTGTTCGCGGATATCCGCGGCCCAGGTGCGCGACTTCTCGGCGAGCCTGCCACTGGCCTCCGCGGTCACCTCGCCGGCCTTCTGGACCACCGGCGCGGCCTTGTCGGCAGCGACCGCGACGAGTTCGGCGGCCTTCGCGGAGAACTCGCGAACGGTCGGTGCTGCCTTCTCGGCGAAGTCCTCGACGACGTCGCGGATCTGCTCGAAGACCTCGTTCGCCTTGGCGGAGGCGTTGGCCGCAGTGTCGTCGGCGCCCGGCTTGGCGGTCTCGGGACCGGTCTGGCCGGCAAAGCCGGGGTCGCGCGGCCCCTCGGCGGGTTCGTCGTGTGCTGGGTTCAGCGGGTCGGTCATGGTGTGCGTCTCCTCATCATGGGGAGCGCATCCTCGCACGAACGCGACTGAAAGGCACGGGGTCCAATGGTCCCTGGGCGTATCATCGGCAGATCAGACGCGCGCTCAGATGGAGGATCGAGATGGCGGCTGCGGAATGGACGTTCGCGGAGCTCGAACCGGCGCAGATCGATCTCGTCAATGAGGCGGAGCGTACGCTCGGTACTGACGTCGTGATCGCCTATGCGCCGAGTCGCTGGGGGACGGTCGACCCGGACGCGATCGGCGATGGACTGACGCCGGTCGAGCTCGAGCCCAGCCAGCTGGAATACCTGCAGGGGCTCGAACTGAAGGTCGGTGGCGTGCTCGTGGCATACCGCCTGAAGGTCGACTGAGACCGTCCGTTCAGAGCAGCGACTCCGGGTCCACGTCGATGGACCATGGTGGTCCCGGGTCGGCAGCGAGGACGCCGCGCGGGTCCTCGCCGCGCAGGA
>DASTIG010000256.1:0-4590 GCA_035717785.1 Candidatus Limnocylindrales bacterium | reverse complement strand
GTTTCGCGCTGTCGAGCGACGCCCCGGTCGCATCGCACCGACCGATGGACACGATCGCATCGGCCGTGCTCCGGACGACGGTCTCCGGCGACGTCATCGGCGGCGACCAGGCGTTGAGCGTGGACGAGGTACTCCGCGCGTGCACGATCGATGCCGCGGCGTCGTATTTCGCGGACGACCGCCTCGGCACGCTGGAAGTTGGCAAGCTGGCGGACGTGGTGGTGCTCGATGCCGAGCTCTTCGCGACACCGACCGCCGCGATCGCCGATGTGGCTGTCGACATGACGGTCGTCGGCGGCGAGGTGGCCTATCGCTCCGAACGGCTGATGGCTACGGGCGACGGCGTCTCCTAGGCGTCAGGCGACCGACGTCTGCGTGGGCACGAGATCCGGCTCCGACGTCAGCGGGACGACCAGCGCGGTCGCGTCCAGCCCAGAGAACGAGCGCTCATCGGGGTGCCCGAGGCCACGGCGAGGGCGACGATCAGGAAGTTGGCAGCGATCGGCAGACCCAGCGCGGCGACGTACAGCATCGGAAGCACTCGCCAACGGGTGATCCGATGCGCCAAACGCCCGAGCTCACCGCCGCCGACGACTGCGGCCACGATGATCGCGGCAACGGTCGGCACCAGGACGAGGATGAACGGCGCAAGCGCCGGATGCATCCCCAATACGAAGATGACCGCCGCTAGACCGAGCGTCAATGCGGCGAATACAAGTAATCGACGACATCTCGGATGTCCGTCATATCACGGCGAGGGCCGGAGGCGAGGTCTCTGGCGGCTGGACAGTGGTCCACGCCGACCAAGCCGGAGCGACAAGGAGGACCGCGATGATCGCCATCGCGATGCCGTAGAAGGTGAACAGCGTTCCGGGATCGGCGACCGGGAAAACGATCGACGCGGCGAGGTTGCCCGAGCCGTGCATCACAGTCGCGAGCCAGGCGCTGCGTGTTCCGAGCCACAGCCATGTCAGCAGGAACGAGAACGGGACGACCCAGACGACGAAGGCCACGAACGAATTCCCATACGAGGGCATTCCTGGGATGAAATAGAGCGGGGTGTGCCACATCGCCCAGACCACGGCGACGACCGCCGTGGCCACGAGCGGCGAGCGGTTCCGCAGCAGGCCGCGTAGTAGAAAGCCTCGCCAGCCGATCTCTTCACCGATAACCAGGAAGAAGAGCAGGAGAAGGATCGGCTGAACGCTGCCCGGTATGGCGAGCGGTGGGTTGCCCGCCACGATGAACCCAACGTGGCCGAGGGCGGCAGCAGCCAGGGGCAGTCCGAGCGCGGCGGCATACCAGGCCGGGTGGACGCGCCAACGCGTGGCGATCGCCCACAGCTCGGTGACGCCAGCCCGTCCGTGCCAGACGCGAGCGACGAGGAAGGCCGCAGTCGCGGGACCGAACAGGGCGATCAGCCCGAAGGCCAGGGAGACGTTAAGCAGTAGCGCCAGACTGATCGAAAAGACGTACGCCAGGATGACGTACGCGCCAAACGGATAGTCGCGAATCAACCTCGCGATGGCCGTCGTGATGGCGATCTCCCAGCGCGACGCAGCGGACGTTGCGGGGAACTGACCCTTGGAAAAGTGTCCCACCAGTGTCCACACGCGCCCCCGGCTGGCGCTGCTCGCCGCTGCGGTCCTTCCTACCGCTCCGAACGTCCGAGCGCCACCAGCGACAGCATCTCGTAGGCTAGGTTGGCGGCCAGGAACGCGGTCTGGCCGGCCGGGTCGTAGGCTGGGATCACCTCGACGACATCGAAGCCGACGAACTCGATGCCGGTCAACCGGCGCACGATCGCGAGCGCGTCATGCGCCGACAGGCCGCCCGGTTCCGGTGTCCCGGTGCCCGGCGCGAAGGCTGGATCGACGACGTCGATGTCGAAGCTGATGAAGGCGGTCGCGTCGCCGACGCGCTCCCTGATCCGTGCCGCCGTCGCCTCGGGTCCGATCGTCAGGACGTCCTCGGTCGTGAGGTACTCGAGACCGAGCTCGTCGCGCAGACCGGTCCAGTCCTCCGAGTCGTAGACCGAACCGCGCAGGCCCACCTCGATCGAGTGCGCGACGTCGACGAGGCCCTCCTCGATCGCGCGGCGCATCCACGTGCCGTGGTTGTACTTCTCCCCGAAGTAGCTGTCCCACGCGTCGGTATGGGAGTCGAAATCGATGACCGCGACCGGACCGCGCGAGCGCGTCGCGCGGAGATGCGGGAGCGTGCAGGCGTGATCGCCACCGATCAGGAGCGGCACGACGCCAGCCTCGACGATCGGGGCGACCGTCCGTTCGATGGCCTCGTAACTGCGCTCGATGTAGCCCGGCACGATCGAGACGTCGCCGTAGTCGACGCACGACAGGATGTCGAACGGCTTGATGTCCAGGTTGGTGTTGTACTGCCGGAGCATCACGCTGGCCGCCCGGACCCCGTTCGGGCCGAACCGGCCACCGGCGCGGTACGTCACGCCCGTGTCGAACGGGACGCCGACGACCGCGAGGTCGACCTCCTCCAGGGTGCGCACGTACGGCAGGCGCGCGAACGTCGACGGGCCGGTGAACCGCGGGCTCTGGAGCGAGTCCTCCGGGACGTAGCGCGGCGCCCCCGATCGGGTCATCCCTCTGGCGCCTCGAGCTCACCCGGGTCGGCGAACGCGGTGCCGTTACGCGTCGCACCCGCCGCCGACATCGCCTCCCGGTAGACCCCGATCGCATCGTCGACGCAGCACACGACGAGGTCGCCGGGGGTTGCGCGGCGCAGTGCGATCCGCACGGCGGTCATCTCGTCGAGCACCTTCTCGGACCGGGTCGTGCGGGCGCGGCCGTCGGCCTTCGCGGCTCGGACGCCTTCGATCACGTTCGTCGCGGTCTCCCCCGGGGCACGACCCCGCAGGTTCTTGTCCTCGCGGACGATCACCTCGTCGAACGCGCCCGCGGCGATCGCGCCGTACTGCCGCTGGTCGTCGTCGCGGCGGTCGCCCGGGATGCCGAGGACGCCGATCGCCCGGCCGGATCGCCCCGAGGACTTGGCCGTCCCGAACTTCCCGGCCTTGGTCTGCGGCTCTTCCATCATCCGCTGGACGAAGTCCGCCAACTGACGCATGCCGTCGACGTTGTGGCAGTAGTCGATGACGACCCGGACGCCCCCGACATCCAGCAGGTTGAGCCGACCGGGTGCCTGGAAGAACGAGGTCGAGAACGTGCGAAGCCCCTGGCGGATGTCGTGCAGGTGCGCACCCGACGCCCAGGCTGCGGCAGCGGCTGCCAGGCCGTTCGCGACGTTCATCCGTGCCCGCCCGCCGAACGTGGCCGGGATTAGGTGCGTGTACAGCACCGGCATCTTGCGGCTGCCGAGCCGCAGCACGATCAGCTCGCCCTGCTGCGTCGGCTCGAGGCAGAACGCGGCGTTGCCACGCGACGTGTGCCCGTCGATCCGGTCGAAGCCGTCCTCGCCCTTCTCGGTCGCCATGCTGAACAGAACGACGCGTCCGGCACAGTGGCGGCCCATCCGGTAGACATGCGAGTCGTCGGCGTTGAGGACGGCGGTCCCCGAGCGCGGCACCGCCTCGACGACGACGCCCTTGACGTTGGCCAACTGCCCGATCGAGTCGATGCCGCCGAGACCCAGGTGGTCGCCGGTCACGTTGGTCACGACGGCGACGTCGTTGCGGTCGTAGCCGAGGCCCTCGCGGAGGATCCCGCCGCGGGCCACCTCGAACACGGCCGTATCCACCGTCGGGTTCTGGAGCACCATCTGGGCCGACTTGGGGCCCGACATGTCGCCCTTCTTGATGAGCCGCCCGTCGATGACGATGCCGTCCGTCGATGTCATCCCGACCCGCCGACCCATGAGCTTCAGGATGTGGGCGATCATTCGGACGGTCGTCGTCTTGCCATTGGTGCCCGTCACGGAGATGATCGGGATTCGGGCGTTGGCGCCGGCCGGGAACAGCGAGTCCATGACCGGTCGGGCGACGTACTGCGGCTCGCCTTCCGTGGGATGCGTGTGCATCCGGAAGCCGGGTGCCGCATTGACCTCGACGATCGCTCCGCCGGTCTCCCGGACGGGCGTCGTGATATCCGGGCAGATGAAGTCGATGCCGGCCACATCGAGCCCGACGATCTGGGCCGCGGTCTCCGCGATCTCGACATTGTCGGGGTGTGCCTCGAATGTCCGGTCGATCGACGTCCCCCCGGTCGACATGTTGCCGGTCAGCGCGAGCTTGACCCAGGTGCCCTGCGGCGGGATCGTGTCCAGCTCGTAGCCCTGGGCACGGACGAGCTCCACGGCCGCCTCGTCGATCTTGATCCTGGTCAGGACTTTCTCGTGTCCGATACCGCGGCGCGGATCGCTGTTCGCGATGTCCACAAGCTGGCGCATGGTGTGCTCGCCGTCGCCCGTCACGCTCGCAGGGACGCGCTCCGCGATCGCCGCGACCTTGCCCCCGATCACGAGGCAGCGGTAGTCGTTGCCGGCCACGTACGTCTCGACGACAACGTCGCCCGATCGACTCTGGGCGAGCGCGCCGTGGAAGGCGGCACGCACCGCGTCGTCCGACCGGAGGTCGAGGTGAACGCCGCGGCCATGGTTGCC
>DASTIG010000255.1:0-13219 GCA_035717785.1 Candidatus Limnocylindrales bacterium | reverse complement strand
CGGCGCCACGCAATCGCCGATCGCTTTGAACGCGATCCCACGCTCGGTGAGCTCCGTTGCCAGGGTGGTGTCCGATGCGGGCGTCTCGGCGATCACGAGCGTCTCGGCTCGGATCGTCTCGGTCACCCCGGTGAGCGTCGAGCGGACGTCCGCGGCAGCTCCGTCCCAGCTCAGCACGACCGTGTCCGGGCGCATGATCCCGCCGGCAGCCGCGAATCGCCGACGGAGCGGCACGTCGGCGGCGCTGTGGAAGAGCCCGCCGCCCACGACCGATGCCGACGTGACGATCGTGACGTGGTGGCCTGCCTCGGCGATGGACAGGGCGGTGCCGAGACCGCGCCAGTCGCCGAGGTCGTCGAGGACGAGGACCCGCCCCGCGACGGTCGCCGTTCCGGACAGGACGTCGTGGACGGACACGGCGTCGGATCGATCTGCGCCGGGCAGGCTCTCGACGAGCGGAAGCGCACGCTGGAAGCCGGTCCCCGGTGCACGGGCGCCCGTGGCGAGGACGACGACGTCCGCGCCGACCTCGTGGATCGCCGAGAGGTCCGCCGCCGTCCCCGAGCGCACGTCGACCCCGAGCGCATCGAGTCGCCGCGCGTACCAGGCCAGCAGGTCCAGGATCTGGCCGCGTGAGGGCTGCCGACCGGCGAGCCGGAACTGGCCGCCAAGTTCGTCATCCCGCTCCAGGAGCGTCACACGATGACCTCGCTCGGCCGCGACGCGGGCGGTCTCCAGTCCCGCCGGCCCGCCCCCCACGATCAGCACGGATCGCGGGGTCGCGGCGGGCTGAGGTCGGTCGCCGTCCCACGCCCATTCCCGGCCGGCCGACGGGTTCACGAGGCACGAGATCCAGTAGTCGCGCGAGCGGCGGCCCCAGCACAATTGATTGCATGAGATGCACGGGCGGACCTCGTCGGCCCGATCCGCGCGCGCCTTGGCGACCATATGCGGGTCGGCGATCTGGCCGCGCACGATGCTGACCAGGTCGGCCTCACCGGCGGCCAGCACCGCCTCGGCCGCCTCCGGCGTCCGGATGTGGCTCTCGGCCTGCACGACGGCGTTCGTGACGACGCGCTTGAGCGCGGCGGCAAACGGGACGCCGAGCTGCTGCTCGTACAGCGAGACCGGGATGATCGGATAGAAGTCGAAGTAGGACCCGGTGCCGCACGTGACGTAATCCATGGCTCGACGCTGGTCGTGCCACGCGACGATCTCGGCGAGCTCGTCCATCGACAACGCCGCCTCGGAGCGCACGTCCATGCTCACCGCGAGCCCGACGATGAACGCGTCGCCGCACGCGCGCCGGATGCCGTCCAGGACCGCCGACGAGAACCGCATCCGCCCCTCGAACAAGCCGCCCCACGCGTCGGTCCGGCGGTTCGACCACGGTGTCCAGAACTGATCGACGAGGGCGTGATACGCGGCGAAGACTTCGACCCCATCGAAGCCGGCCTCCTGCGCCCGCCCGGCGGCCGCGACGAAGCCCGCGATGACCTCCTCGATCTCGGACTCGGTCATCGCGTGGCTGCCGTCCGCGTCGTGGTAGGACGGCAATCCCGACGGTGACCAGTTCGGGGCGAAGGCGTTGTCGGCGTCGCCGTGTTGCCCGACGTGATACAGCTGCTGGATCAGCACGATGTCGGGGTTCGCGTCCCGACAAGCGTCGGTCAGCTGCCGGAAGGGCGGGACGATCTCGTCGTCGTCGTGCCGGAAGTTGCCGCGCGTCAGGACCGCGGTCCGGTGCACGGGCACGGGCTCGACCACGATCATCCCTGCGCCACCGAGCGCGCGCTCGCGGTAGTAGCCGACGTGGCGTTCCCCGGGCAGGCCGCCCTCGGCCATGTTGGTGGTGTGCGCCCCGAACGTTATCCGGCTCGTGAGCGTCCGGTGGCGCAGCGGCAACGGCTCGAAGACATGCGGGAACGCCATGGGCCGTGCCAGTATGCGGCGATGGCAGGCGCGCCACCGTTGATCGTCGTCGCCGGCGCGACCGCGACTGGCAAGACAGAGCTCGGTATCCGGCTGGCCGAGGCCATCGTCGCGTCCGGCCGCCCGGCGACTGTCATCTCGGCCGATTCCCGGCAGGTCTACCGCGGGCTCGACATCGGCACAGCCAAGGTGACTGCCGCGGATCGGGCGCGCGTGCCGCACGCCGGGCTGGACCTCGTCGACCCCGACGAGCGCTTTGCGCTGTCGGACTATGTCCTTCACGCCCGCGGCGTCCTGGAGCGGATCACGCGGGACGAAGGCGTGGCCCTGCTGGTCGGCGGGACCGGACTCTATCTGCGGGCGGTCGCCCGTGGCCTCGACCTCGACGCGCTCCCCGACGATCCCGCGATCCGTGCCCGGCTCCAAGCAGAGTTCGCGGCCGAGGGCCTCGAACCGCTCGCGACACGGCTGCAGGCCATCGCGCCGACCCTCGCGTCGGAGATCCATCTCGCGAACCCGCGCCGGGTCATCCGGGCGCTGGAGATCGCCGAGCTTCGGGGGGACGGGTCCCGACCCCGACCACGCGGCTACGACGGACCGGTAGCGTGGATCGGGCTCGAGCTGGCACGCGACGAACATGCGAGGCGCATCGCGGCACGGGCCCGGCAGCAGTTCCAGGCCGGCCTCGTCGAGGAAGCAGTCGCCCTGCGCGAGCGCTTCGACCCGTCGCTGCCGGCGTTCTCGGCCATCGGCTACCAGGAGGCCTGGGCCGTCGTCGACGGGACGCTCAGCCTGGAAGTGGCCATCGAGCAGGATGCGCGCCGCAACGTGGCCTTTGCCAAGCGGCAGCGGACATGGTTCAGGGCAGAACCCGACATCGCGTGGCTGGAGACCACGGCCACGGACCCGTTCGAGGCGAGCCTCGCCGCGGCGATGTCGATCCTCGATTAGCCGCCGACCACCTCGGTCTCGTCGACAACGTCGCTGATCCCGTCGACCCGCTCGACGACCTCGACGATGGTGTCCGTGTCCTCGATGCCGTCGACGACACCACGGATGACCGCGGTCGAGCCGCGAACGCCGATCAGCAGCCGGTCGACCAGCCCCGCGGTCGCCGCATCCGCCCGCAGCGCCTCGCGGATCCGCGCGGCGAGCTCGGGTTCGCCCGGCAGATCCGACCCGCGGTGGTCCTCGTCGTACGGCTCGGACTCGGCCGACACGGCGGCGCCGGCTGCGATGATCAGGCCGTCCTCCTCTTCCTGGTCGGCGTGGACCGGTGGGTCGATCGGCGGGACGTACACGAGGCCTTCCTCGGCCGCGACGTCGGGGTCGTCGGTCTCACCCTCGCGAAGGTCGTGGAGATCGAGGTCGTCAAGCACGCCGGCCTCGTCGGCGGCGTACGTCGGATCCGGCGGCGAGTCGCCGCGCTCGAACTCGGTCAACGTCGGCGTGCGCTCGTGCTCCATCTCGTCAGGCGTGATGACCGCATCCTGCTCATCGGGCACCACGTCGCCCTGGATCTCTATGACGTCGTCGAGCGGTAGGTCATCCGGCGTGTCGGCGCCATCGGCGGGCGTGGGTCGCTCGCGTGATTCGGTCACTGGGCACCTCCTCGTCTCGAAGGGTCCGGCCGCGCCCCTTGCAGGCACGTCTACCGCCCGTCTCGAACGCTCACGGTATCCTGCAGGCGCATGCCCCGCACCCTCATCGATCTCGAACCACCGAGCGAGAAGGTCTTCCTCGTCGCGGTCGACACTGGCGCCCAGGACGGCTGGACCGCCCAGGAATCGCTGACCGAGCTCGCAAACCTCGCGACGACGGCCGGTGCCGACGTTGTGGGCGCCGAATGGCAGAACCGTCGTCACGTCGACCCGAACTGGTACATCGGGAAAGGCAAGGCGGAGGAGCTGGCCTCGGCCAAGCGCGAGACCGGCTTCGACATCCTCATCGCCGACGACGAACTGTCGCCGGCGCAGCAGCGCGCCCTCGAGGAGCTGCTGCGCGTCAAGGTCATCGATCGCAGCCGCCTGATCCTCGACATCTTCGCGCTCCATGCGCAGACCCACGAGGGGCGCCTGCAGGTCGAGCTGGCACAGCTCGAGTACCAGCTACCGCGCCTGACCAAGTTGTGGACCCACCTGTCGCGGACCCAGGGCGGGATCGGGTCGCGTGGTCCCGGCGAGAGCCAGCTGGAGACCGACCGGCGGATCGTCCGGACGCGGATCGCCAAGATGAAGGAGCGCGTCGAGCAGGTGCGCCAGCAGCGGGCGACCGCAGCGCGCGGCCGTGACCGACGCCTGTGGCCGACCGTCGGCATCGTGGGCTACACGAACGCCGGCAAGTCGACCCTGCTCAATACGCTCGTCGGTTCCGAGGTGGCGCGCGCGGAGGACAAGCTGTTCGCGACGCTCGATCCGACCAGCCGGCAGGTCAAGCTCGGCGACGGTCAGACGGCGATCGTCACCGATACCGTGGGCTTCATCCACAAGCTGCCCCACCAGCTGGTCGATGCCTTCCGGGCCACCCTCGAGGAGGTCAATCGCGCCGACGTGCTGCTCGAGGTCATCGACGCCGCCGACCCGCACGCGGAGGAGCACCGGGCGACCGTCCAGTCCGTGCTCGACGAGCTCGGGGCCGGCGACAAGCCGCGCCTCGTGGTGTTCAACAAGGCCGACCTGATCGACCGCGTGGCGACGGATGGTGCGGCGGTCGCCCCGTCGATCGCCGGAGCCGTGTACGTGTCGGCCCTGACCGGGTTCGGGATGGACACGCTGCGCGCCGAGATCGCGGCCGTCCTCGCCTCGCTGTGGGTCGACGTCGACGTGGCTCTGCCGTACGCGGCTGGCGAGCTTCTGGCGCGGGTGCGCGAGCGGGGGACGATCGACATCGAATATCGAGAGCGCGACGTGCGCGTGCACGGGCGCGTCGCCCCGTCGCTTGCCGGCGAGCTCGAATCGGCCGCAGGGCGGTGGTCCGACGCGTTCGACGGCGATGACGGCGCCGACGGCAACGGAACTGACACGTCGGTGCCGCGACGATCCGCGGCAGGGCGCCGCACCGCGGGCTGACGGGGGAGGGGATGGCCCCGATCCGACGCGCCGGGCGCGCGACGACGATCGGCGGGGAGATCCTGACCTGGACCGAAGCCGAGGGAACCCGCGGGACGCGTTGGCGCGAGGCCCTGCAGCGAGACGGGACGCTCGTTCGGTCGTTGCTGCTGGAGGTCTCGGCAGCCGGCCGGCCGACGCGGCTCGAGATGACGACCGCGGCCGGCCTGCTCACGCTGCACCCGGAACCGGACGAGTCGGCGCTGCACGGGAACGTGGTCAGGGGCGATGGGGTGGACCACCTCGCCTTCGCGTGGAGCGCGGAGCATGAGCTGCTGATCCTGGGATCGCCGGCCTCGGCGACGATCGCGCTCCGGCGGCTCGCCGACCACGTCGGGGTGGGTGCGACGCGGCCGATCGACGTGCTGCGGATCGACGACGCGCTCGAGCCGCGCCCGGCGCGCTGGACGGCCGAGCGGGTCGCGCGGCATGCGTGGCATCTGCGCACCGTCGATGGGTTCGAGGAACGCCGCCTCACCGTAGATGATGACGGGCGGCCACTGCTGGCGGATGCGCTGTCCTGGCCGCTCGAGACGTGACTGTGGGAACCGTGTGGACAACGCTCTCATTCAAGAGATATTTGCGATGAAAGTCGTGGATAACAGCCTTGTCGCGGTGATGCCGCGCACCGTATGGTTGGTCTTGCCCGAAGGGGCCACGAACATCTAGCGATTTGATCGGTGTTTACATTGATCGGAGCGTCTAGTGATCGAGGTTCCTTTGGGCGTTTCCGTGCGTCCCAGGCCTGACCGATCCAGCCGCCCATGGACGCCGTGGATTGCCGGTGGATAGTCGAGCCCGATAGGGCCACGAATCGCGAAACTCGTGGATAAAACCTCTTCACAGATCCGAGTCCCAGCGGCTACGGTAGTCGTGCCCGAAGGGGCCCTGGACTGAAAGCGGCGATACCGGTGTTCTGCATCGGTGTCGATGGCTACGGACCGGCGGTTCCTTCGGGCGTTTCGTTTGTCCGCGGCACCCCACGCGGCCTGAGCCGGGGATCGCCGGTACCATTCCTGACCGTGGCATCGCCCCCGCCGTCGGACGCCCGCTCGTCGTTCCGACCCGACATCGAAGGCCTGCGCGCCGTCGCCGTCCTGCTGGTCCTCGCGTATCACGCCCGCGTGCCCGGACTGACCGGCGGGTACATCGGCGTCGACGTCTTCTACGTCGTATCGGGCTTCCTCATCACCGGGCTGATCGTCCGCGAGCTCCAGGCGACCGGCCGGCTCGACCTGCCGGCCTTCTACGCGCGACGCGCGCGCCGCTTGCTGCCCGCGGCCCTCGTCGTGATCGCCGTGACGGTCGTCGCGTCCGCGATCGTCCTGCCGCCGCTGCGCATGGTCGACGTCGCGGGCGACGCCGCGGCCGCCGCCCTGTACGTCAGCAACATCCGGTTCGCGGCGCAGGCGACCGACTACCTCCAGGCCGAGCTCGACCCGTCGCCGCTGCTGCATTTCTGGTCGCTCGGCGTCGAGGAGCAGTTCTACTTGTTCTGGCCAGCCCTCCTGTTCGCGGTCGCGGGTCGCCGGACGAGCGTGCGCCGGATCGGGATCGCGATCATCGTGGTGGCCGCGATTTCGCTCGCGCTGTCGATCGTGTGGACGTCGACCGAGGCGCCGCTCGCGTTCTTCCTCCTGCCGGCCCGTGCCTGGGAGCTGGCCGTCGGGGCTGGGCTGGCGCTCGGCGCGACCCGGATCGCGCGGATCCCGGCTGTCCTGGCCACCGCGGCAGTCGTGGTCGGCCTCGCATTGATCGGCCTCGGTGCGGTCATCTTCGACCTGGCGACGCCGTTCCCGGGGACGGCCGCCCTGCTCCCGGTCGGTGGCGCCGCGCTCGTGATCGCCGGGGGCCTGCGACAGCCGCTCGGGCCGGTATCGCGGCTCGTCGCGATCCCACCGATGCGCTGGATCGGCGGCATCTCCTATTCGCTGTACCTGTGGCATTGGCCGTTGCTTGTCCTGCCGGCGGCGGCCGTCGGGGCGCCGCTGCCCGGCCCGGTCCGGCTCGCGCTGGTCGGCCTCACGTTCGTCCTCGCCGAGGCCAGCCGCCGCTGGGTCGAGGACCCGATCAGGCACGGCCGGATATCGACGCTGCGGCCGTCCCGCTCGCTCGCCGCGGCCGGCGCGATCAGCCTGGCGGTCGCCGGGTTCTCCCTGGGAGCAGGTCGCCTGGCCGCTCCGCCCCAGCTTGCCGCCGCCAACGGCGGGCCCGTCGAGCTCGACCTGCCGACGCCGCTCCCCGACCCGAGTGACGCCCCGCGCGCCACGCCATCCGCCGGTGCGACGCAGACCCCGGGTGCGACACCGACGCCCGTCATCGATCCCACCCGGGCCCCGACGGCTGCCGGTCCCGTCCCGGGCGACCTCGTGCCGTCGCTGGCCGCCGTGCGCGACGACATCCCGGTCATCTACGCCGATGCCTGCCATGCCGAATCACGGGAGACGCTGCCACCGCCGTGCATCTACGGCAAGGCGAGGTCATCGACGACGGTCTTCCTCATCGGCGACTCGCACGCGGCCCACTGGTTCCCGACGTTCGACCGGCTGGCGTCCGAGCGTGGCTGGCGTCTCGTGTCGCTCACGAAATCCGCCTGTCCGGTGGCCGACCTGCGCGTCTACAACACGGGCCTCAAGCGCGAATACGTCGAGTGCACCGACTGGCGCGCCGCGGTCCTCCAACGGATCGCCGACGAGCGCCCGGCGTTGGTCGTCATCTCGGACAGCAGGGCGGGCCAGCTATGGAACGACGGCACGCCGGTGGACACGACCGAACGTGAGGATCTCTGGGCCGCCGGTCTGAAACGGGCGATCCGCGCGATCGACGAGGTCGCCGACAAGGTCCTCGTCATCGGCGACACGCCGAACCCGGTCGGCGACCCGCCGGTCTGCCTGTCGGATCACCTCGACGATGCCCTCGCCTGCGCGACGCCGACAGCCGAGGCTCTGTGGCCTGCCCGGACCGCGACCGAACGCGCCGTCAGCGCCGAGACCGGCGCCACCTTCGTTGACCCGAGCCCCTGGCTCTGCCCCACCGAGCCGTGCCCGGCGATCATCGGGCGGGTCCTCGTCTATCGCGACAGCCACCACATGACGACCCCGTTCGCCGCCGCGCTCGCGCCATACCTCGAGGCTGAGCTCCCGGCCTTGCCGAGCTGACCGATCGGCGTAGGATGACGCCCGGTGCGTGACGGCCCCGCCGCAGCACCCAAGTTGACCCCGACGAGCCGGAGCTCCCGGCCGGAGAGGGGAGCTGTGGTTCCGTTCGCCCCGTGGCGCCAACGTAGGATCCGGCAATGATCCCCGTCGCGCTATCCGAGCATCGCGCCTCGGTCGGCATCGTCGGCGGCACCCTTGCCGTCTTTGCCCTCCTCCTCGTCCTCGCCCCGCCGCTCTACCCCTCATTCGACGAATCGAAGTACCTCGGCATCGGCTACAACATGTTCACGGGAGCCGGTCCGCGGACTATCTTCGGGGCGCTGTTCCTGCTCCACGCGCCACTCTGGCCGATGGTCGTCGTCGCTCCGGATCTGTGGTTCGGCGTCGACCCGTTCTTATGGGGCCACGTGCTTAATGGCCTCGCCGGGTTGGCCGTTCTGGTGCTCGTGGCGGCGCTCGGCTGGAGGATCCGGCCGGCTGTCGGGGCCCTTGCCGCGGTCGCCTACCTTGCCACGCCGTATCTTCACGACCTGGCCCGGACGGCCCGACTCGACGTTCCTGCCGCCGCGCTCACGCTCGCGTATGTCGTCGTGGGCATCGACGCCGTCCGGCGCGGATCCGTGGGACGGGGCCTCCTCGCGGGCGCGATCTTCGCGATGGCGTTCTTGGTCAAGGAGATCGCGCTGCCGTTCGCGCCGGTGCCGTTCCTCGTCGGCATCCTGGGTGGCCGCCCGTGGGCGACGACGGCACGGGTCGCCGCCGCGACATTTGCAGTCGCCGCGCTCGGGACGTCGTGGTGGTTCGTGACGTACGCGGGCTTCACCCGGACGGTCTATCGCCTCGGCGCGTCGTCCGCGCTGCTCGTGCCGCTCTACGTCGGCATCGCGGTCGTCGTCGTCGCGGGCTTCGCGGCGCCGTGGCTCTCGTCGCGTCCGGCAGCGCTCGGCTGGCTGATGCGCTCCCAGGCTCGCGCTCCTGCCGCCGTCTTCCGGCACAGTCGTGCGCTCGCCGCCTGGGGCGGTGCGTTCGCCTGGTTCCTCGCTCTGGTCGTCTTCTTCGACCGCAACCCAGAGCTGAAGGGCAACGGCCTGTTCCGTGCCGACCAGTACGCTCTCTATGCCCGTACCTGGCTGCCGACGCAGATGCCGCTCGTGCTCGGGGCCGTCGTCGGCGCCGCCTTCAGCCTTCCCGCCCGGCGGGCAGCGGCGCCGGCACAGCGCGAGGCATTCGACGCGCTGTACCTGGCGACGGTGTGCGGGCTCCCGCTCGTCCTCCTCGTCATCGCCGTCGGCGAGCCGCCGCGCAACTACCTCGCCCAGATCGGCGTCCTCGCCGCCTTGTCGGCAGCCGGTTGGCTGTGGGTGGCCAGCCTCGTCGAGCGCATCACTCCGCCGCGAGTCACGGCCATCATGCCTGCGGGGCTGCTCGCGGCATCGTTCGCCATCGCGACGCTCCTCCTCGCGAGCCACTCCCTCGACTACCGCGCATCGGCGCGAGACTCGGTGCTTCAGTCCGCCGTCGCGACCGCTGCCGATTGGATCGAGGCGAACGTCGCCCCGGGCGCCACGATCGGCTTCGGGTCGTTCCTCGGCTACGAGACCGCGGTCGAGCTGCCGGTGCGGGATTTCAGCATGGTGCAGCTCCACCAGTCACTCGCGGTCGTGGACCCGGCTGCGCCGCTCGCCTTGGCAGCCCTCCGGGCACCGCCCATCGATGACTGGATCGCGATCGAGAACTCGCGCCGCGAGACGGAGTTCTACGTCTTCCGGGCCCGTACGTTCGCCGAACAGGTCCGCCGATCCGGGATCTCGATATACGTCTACCAGACAGGCCCGATCACGAGCGTTCCGGCCCTACTCGGGGTGCTGGTTCCTGAGCACGGCTTCACGGAGGTCTCGAGCTGGTCGTACCCGCCCATCGTCGGCTCGGGCAGCACGACGACCGTGACGACCCACATCTTCGCGGTCGACCAGGCCCGCGTCGGTTTCGACGGGAGTCCGATGTATGCCACCGCCGATGCCCTCGATCGGCTCGTCGGTGTCCTCGAGCGGGCGTCCGACACGAGCCCGACGACGGCTTCCAACCTCCTGGAGTCGATCACGATGTGGCCGCCGTCGGCGCCGCCCGCGGATCTCCTCGCCCGACTCCAGGCGCTCGCCCTATCCTCGTCCGACGGGCCGCCAACACTGCCGCGAACGGCGCCGACGTAGCGGAGCGGCGTGGCATCATCGCCCGATGCGTGATGCCCTCGTCGCCGTCTCGGAGCTAACGCCGGAGGCCATCCTCGCGGCATCGGCCGCGATCGACCCTGTGTTCAGGGATTCGCCTCAGTTCGTCCACGACGGGCTGTCCGCGCAACTCGGTGTGCCGGTCGTGGTCAAGGTCGAGACTGTCAATCCGATCCGCTCGTTCAAGGGCCGCGGCACGTGGGTCGCCGTCCAGGGCCTGATAGGGGAGGGGAGGATCGGACCGGACCGGCCGATCGTGGTCGCCTCGGCCGGCAACTTCGGACAGGGCGTCGCGCACGCCGCTCGCGTCATCGACGTCCCGGTGGTCGTGTTCACGTCGCGCAACGCCAACCGGGCAAAGATCGCGCGGATGCGCGCGCTGGGCGCGACGGTGATCGAATCGGGGGAGGACTTCGACGAGGCCCGCACCGCATCGGAGGCTTACGCCGCCGAGCACGATGCCGAGCTGCTCGTGGATGGTGACGACCCCCGGATCTCGACAGGAGCCGCCACGCTGGCACTCGAGCTGACCGACGCCGTCGAGACCGGCGTCCTGCCGGCGCTGACGATCGCTTCGGTGCCTGTCGGGAACGGCGCGCTGATCAACGGGGTCGGCTCGTGGCTCCGGCACGCATCGCCGGCGACCCGCATCATCGGGGTCCAGGCGGAGGCGGCGGACGCGATGACCCGCTCCTTCGCGGCAGGCCGCCCGATCGACACCGCGTCCGCCGCCACGTACGCCGACGGCATCGCGTCGCGCATCGCGGTGCCGCGTGCGGTCGAGCTCATGGCCGGGCGGGTCGATGCCATGCTCACGGTCAGTGAAGACGCGCTGCGAGGGGCACAGGCCGAACTGACCGACGCGCTCGGCGTCACCGTCGAGGGTGCGGCCGGGGCGTCCTGGGCCGGCCTGCTGGCCGGCCCGCCACCCGAGGGCCCGGCGCTCGTCATCATCACCGGCAGCAACGTCTGACCGGGGGAGCGGAGGAGGGGAGCCGGCCCGTGGCCGCCACACGGACGCTGCCGTTCGAGCCGGCGGACTTCCTGCGCTCGATCGTGCCGATCGCGCTGCTGTCGGTGGCCGCCGCCGTCCCTGCGTGGCGCCCGTCCATGCTCCTCGTGCTGGCGGTCGGGACGGCCATCGCGATCAGACGCGAGGCACCCGTGCGCTGGACGTGGGCGGGATCGGTGCCCGTGGCGGTCAGCCTGTTGTGGGGCACGCTCGCGGCGCCCGTGGTGGCAGCCGGGCTCGGGGACTGCGAGAACCCGGCCTCGCCTGTTGCCACGTGGCGCGCGCTCGAGGCGGTCGTCGTCCTCGTTGCGCTGGCGATCGTGGCGCTCGCGCTCCGGGCGGTGCCGGCGTCGCTCTACCTGCGCTGGCCGGCGCGGGCGTGGATCCGTTGGGCCGTCGTCGGCTTCCTGGTCGCGGGTCCGATCGCGTTGATCGTCGGGCCGTACCTCGCGCGCCCGTTCTTCGGTGACGTCTCGTACGTGATCCTTGCCGGAGCGCTCGTTCCGGCGCTGATCTTCGCGGTCTCGAACGGCGTCATGGAGGAGCTGATCTACCGCGGCGCGCTGATGAGTTGGTCGGGGCGAGTGGTGGGGATCTGGCCTGCGCTTGTCGGGCAGGCCGTGGTATTCGGGCTGGCCCACTCGGGCAGCGACGTGATCGGCCTCCAGGTGCCATTGATGCTGGCGATGGGGCTCGGCGGGCTGCTGGCGGGTCTCGTCACGATCCGGACGCGCTCGTTGCTTATCCCGATCGCCGTCCACATCGGGCTCGACATCCCGATCTACTTCGCATTCGCCTGCCGCCCATAACCGGCCGCAGACCGCCGACGGCGTGTTGCGAGACCCCATGACATCATCGCGGCCATGACCCAGCAGTTCGCCCGGATCCCGTCGGACGCCGGGGCCGTCGTCCGTGAGGTGCGCGGCTTCGGGGGCGTCCCGTGGGCCCGGCTGTTCGCCTACCTGCGGCCGCACTGGCGGCCGTTCGCGCTCGCGCTCGTCGGCCTCGTCATCTCGTCGGCCGTCGGGCTGGCCTTCCCGCTGATCATCGCCGGGATCACGACCGAGGTCGTTGCCGGCGGTGATGCGCCCGGGCTCGATGGCCTGATCGTCGCCCTGATCGGGCTGTTCCTCGTGCAGGCCGCGGGTGGCTTCCTGCAGACGTACCTGCTCGGCGTGGTCGGGGAGCGGGTCGTCGCCCAGATCCGGGGCCAACTCTTCGGGCGACTCATCACGCTGTCCCTCGACTTCCACACGAGCCATCGCGTCGGCGAGCTGATCTCGCGCCTGTCGAACGACGTGACGCTCGTGCGCACGATGCTCACCCAGACGGTCACGAGTCTGCTGTCGTCGCTGATCGGACTCGTCGGCTCGGTGATCATCCTGTTCACCCTGAGCCCGACGCTCCTGCTCATCATCCTGCTACTGGCGCCAGCCCTGATCGTCGTGGCGGTCGTGTTCGGCCGCCCACTCCAGCGGATCAGCACCCAGGTCCAGGACACCATCGCGCGCAGCACCACGACCGCCGAGGAGGCCCTCTCCGGGATCCGGGTCGTCAAGAGCTACGTCCGCGAGGACTGGGAACTGGGCCGCTACGACGACGACCTGCGCACGGTCGTCGCGACCGGCTCGCGCCTGGCGCTGTGGCGAGCGGCATTCGGGATGCTGATGGGGTTCCTCGGCTTCGGGGCGATCGCCGGGCTGCTCTGGTACACCGGCCACCAGGTCATCGATGGGACGCTCGGGATCGGCACGCTGACCGGGTTCCTGCTGTACGGCGTGG
>DASTIG010000254.1:0-2374 GCA_035717785.1 Candidatus Limnocylindrales bacterium | reverse complement strand
CATGCGACGACCGCCGGTGCGATCGGGAAGGAGCTCGGGATCGAGGGCCGCGCCATCACCGGCGCAGAGTTCGCGGCCATGAGCGACGAGGAGCTGCTCGAGCAGCTCCCCGGCATCGGGGTGATCGCGCGCGTCGCCCCGGAAGGAAGCCAGGGACGCGATCGCGTTGTGCAAGGAGGCCGGGATCCGCGTCCGGATGATCACCGGTGACCATGCGACGACAGCGGCCGCGATCGCGGCACAGCTCGGCATCAGGGGCCGCGCGATCACCGGCAAGGAGTTCGCGGCGATGGACGATGCAACGGTCGATCGCGAGATCGATGGAATCGGCGTCATCGCGCGCGTGGCCCCGGAGGACAAGGTCCACCTCGTGGACATCCTCAAGCGCAAGGGCCACATCGTCGCGATGACCGGCGATGGGGTGAACGACGCGCCCGCGCTCAAGAAGGCCGACATCGGCGTGGCGATGGGCATCACCGGCACCGAGGTCTCGAAGGAGGCCGCCGTGATGATCCTCACCGACGACAATTTCGCGACGATCGTCAGGGCCGTCGAGCTCGGGCGGGCGCTGTACGACAACCTCGTCCGCTACATCCGCTACCAGATGGGCCAGTTGTTCGGCTTCATCGCGACGTTCCTCGGCGCGAGCCTGCTGTTCATCGCCCAGGGCATCCCGTTCCTGCCGCTCCAGACCCTGTGGGTGAATTTCACCGTCACCGTCTTCCTTGCCGTGGGGCTCGGATACGGCAAGGCACGCGACGACCTGATGCTCGACGCACCCCGGCCGCCGAGTGTGCCCATCCTCGGCAGACGCATGCTCATCTGGCTCGTCATCGCCGGCCTCACGATGGCGGTCGCGACGCTGGGCGTCATCGCATGGGCCACGCCGGTCTACGGCGAGGACGTCGCACGCACGATGGGTCTGACCGTATTCTCACTGGCCAACATCTGGTTCGCATTCGAGACTGCGCATGAAGAGAAGTCGATCGTGAGCGCCGAGACCCTGGGCAACCCGACCCTGTTGAAGGCCGGGGCGGCGGCGATCATCGCTACGATTGCGGCCTCGGAGATCGGCCTGCTCAACCGCATCCTCGATACCGTGAACCTGTCGACGGAGCAGTGGGTAATCTGCCTTGTCCTGTCGTTGGCCGTCGTCGCGGTCGCGGAGATCAAGAAGCTCCTGCGCATTCGCACCAGCGATGCGCTACAGCTGGCACAGCCCGATACGGCGGCAACCGCCGCCGCGGGCGCTGGATGACCAACGACCGGCGCGTTAGCGCCGGGGAGAGGAAGAACGGAGGAGGAACATGACACTCGGACCGCTCGAATACACCGTCATCGGGTTCCGCAAGGGAACCTTCGACGGCAGCATCGCCCGAGCGATCGGCAAGGTGGTCGATCAGAACATAATCCGCATCGTCGACATCGTGTTCATCGACACGGATGCGCAGGGCAACACCGTCGTCCTCGAGATCGATGCCAAGGAGGATCCGGCGTTCGAATCCTTCGCGCCGATCCTCCAGAACCGGATGGGCCTGTTCACCCCGGAGGACATCGAGACCCTCGCGGAATCGCTTCCGCCCGAGACGTCGGCCCTTGCAATCCTGTTCGAACATCACTGGGCCGTGGACATCAAGGACGCCGTGGGCAACGCAGGAGGTTTCCTGGTCGCCCGCGCGGTGATCCCGCCAGAGGTCCTCGAAGAGGTCAGCGCCGAGCTCGAAGCGTCGACGGCGACGCCGGCGTAGTCGCAAACGGAAACGGAAGGAGTACCGCACGATGATGATGCGAAGGCGCGGGGCGCCCCTGCTGCGGGCAGCCGCAACCACGGCCGTGGTGGCCGGCACGGCGGGAGCCGTCCGTCACCACCAGGAGCAGAAATACGCGAACCAGGCTGCGCAGCAGCAGGCTGGCTATGACGCCGCCTACCAGGAAGGCGCCGCTGCGGCCCAGGCCGCTGCGCCGCCTGTCCAGGCTGCGCCGGCGCCGAGCAGTGGCGGCATCGACATGCAACAGTTGAAGCAGCTCGGCGAGCTCCACGAAGCGGGCGTGCTCAGTGACGAGGAGTTCGCAGCGGCCAAGGCGAAAGTGCTCGGAGGGGGCTGAGCGCCGGAGCATCGATCGGACTGGGAGGAACGCGGTGAACAACCTCGGCGATTTCCTGATCGCCATGACCTATTTCTTCTTCTGGTTGATCGCGATCTGGATCTTCGTGTCCGTCTTTACGGACATCTTCCGGCGCGACGACCTCACTGGCGGCACGAAGGCGGTGTGGATCATCGCCATCATCATCCTGCCGTTGCTCGGCTGCCTGATCTACATCTTCACCCGCCCAAAGGTCACGCCGACCGACGTGCGGACGCTGACGATGGCC
>DASTIG010000253.1:0-4075 GCA_035717785.1 Candidatus Limnocylindrales bacterium | reverse complement strand
CTGCCCCAGCGGCGAGTCGACATAGCCATAACGGTCGGCGAGCCCGACCTCGACCAGGACCGAGGCACGCAGCGTCGACGGGGCGGGAAGCACGAGATCGGCGAGAGCCACCGACTCGATGTCGGTGGCGTCGAGCTGGCTGGTCATGCGGTCATCTCCTCGAGCTCGCGGCGGCTCTCCGCCTCGAGCATGGTGCGTAGCAGGGCGATCCCCCGATGGACCTGGGCTTTCACGGTTCCCTCGGGTCGACCGAGCGCGGCGGCGGCCTCGGGATAGGTCATCCCGTCCACGTGGCGCAGCACGACCGCCGACCGGTAGGACGGGGGCAGGGCCGTCAGGCGCGCCGCCCAACGATCCCGCTCGGCGTGTCGTTCGGCGATCTCGGCCGGAGCCGTCGAGGCCGGGGCTTCGGGGTCCGGCGGACGCCCGCCGTCGCCATCGATCGAGATCGGGCGCGGGCCACGGGTCGCGCGCCGCGCCCCGACCGATCGACATCGATTGAGGACGATCGTCGTCAGCCAGGGCCGGAGCCGGAGCTCGCGGATCCTGTCCCCGTCGTACGAGGCGAGGGCGCGGTAGGCGCGGACAAGGGCGTCCTGGGCGGCCTCCTCCGCGTCGCCGGCATCCCCGAGCATCCGGGCGGCGATCGTGTAAAGGCGATCCTGGTGGGCGACGACCAGCGCGTCGAAGGCGCGATCGAGGTCGTCCGCGAGGGCTGTGGTCAGGCGATCATCGGCGTCCATCATTGGCTAGAACCGAGCCGACGCCGCAACCGTTGCACGACGCCACGGTACCCCGACATGCCTTGGCCGACCGTGGGCCCGTGCGACAATCGGCCCATGGGCCACGACGATCGCTTCGACGACCTGATCGCGAGCCTCGGGGGCTTCCACCGCTCCTGGCTCATCTACCTCGGGATCGATCTTGGGCTGTTCGCCCGGATCCGAACCGCCGGCGAAGGCGGCATCACGCCCGACGCGCTGGCCAACGAGACCGGCACGAAGCGCGAGGCCGTGGCTGCCTGGTCGTGGGCGACCGACGCGCACGATCTGACGACCTTCGAGGATGGCCGCCTGACGATCGACGACGACGTCGCCGAGATCCTGCTCGACGACCAGCGCGCCGAGTTCCTGGGCGGCCAGTTCGTCCACGCCGTGGTCGCGTCGATGGACTGGGGCGGCATGGAGGACTTCTTCCGGACCGGACAGCCGATCCGGGATCGGCCGGACCGCTATCGGGCCGCCATCGAGCGACTCACCCGCCAGGACATCGCGGTGTTCTTCCAGGAGGTGCTGGCCGCTCTGCCGCAGCTGGTCGCGGAGCTGTCACAAGGAGGCCGCGTCGTGGACATCCACTGCGGCGGCGGCCGGTGGCTGGTCGCCATGGCGCGCCGCTTCCCGGCGCTGGAGCTCATCGGCGTGGAGTTCGAGGCCGATTCAGTCGCGCGGGCGCGCGCGACGATCGAGAGCGAGGGCCTTTCGGACCGCATCGAGATACGCCAGGCGAAAGCGACGGATCCGGGCCACGTCGGGGATTACGACCTGGCGTACCTCCAGTACGCCCTCCACCAACTCGACGATGCCCCGCGCGTGCTGGCGGCCGCGTGGGCCGCCCTGCGACCCGGCGGCCGCCTGCTGGTCCTCGACTGGCCACTGCCGTCAGGCCCGGAAGAGTTCCGGACCAGGCATGGCGAGATCATCGCCGGGGTGCAGCTCGACGAGCTGTACCAGGGCACGGCGCTCGCAACGCGCGATCAGTTCCTGGCCTGGTTCGCGGACGGGGGCGTGCCCGCCCCCGTCACGATCGACCTGCCATCCGGTGCGGCCGTCTTCATCGCGGAGCAGCCCGCCTGATGCCAGAGGTCAGCTGACCTCGACCTTGCCGGCCATGTTCGAGTGGATCTTGCAGATGATGTCGTACGAGCCTGCGACGTTGAACACGATGGCGCCGGTGTCGCCGCTGTTGAGGTTGGCGGTCGAGCAGGTCGTGTCCGACTTGACGGTCGCGGTGTGCGTCGTGCTGTCGTCGTTGGTCCACGCGACGACGTCGCCGACCTTGGCGGTGATCGGTGTGGGATCGAACGCGAAGTTCGCGATCGACGCGGTGACTGTGCCGACCTCCGTCGATGGCGCACAGGCTGCTCCACCGGCCGCCGCGCTCTCCGAGGCCGCGGGTGCTTCGCTGGCTGGTGCAGAAGCCGCCGGCACCGACGCTGCGGGCACCGACGCCGCCGGGGCAGTCGCGGTCGCGCCACCGCCACAGGCGCTCAGGATCAGCAGCATGGCCGGGCCGAGGGCAAGGATCGTCCGGGTCATGTCGACCTCCTCCTCGATGGGGGACCGTCCGTCATCTCTGGGGGACGCCCCTCGGTACGCCGGCGTCGAGCAGGTGGTTTCATGAGCATCGGCCCGCAGGACCCCCGGATCGACGCGGCGACAGTTCGCAGGCTACTCCGCCACGAGGCCGAGGTCCATGCCATCCCCGGCCGCTCTCTGCGTGACCTCGGTGATGCTTTGCTGCTGTACGACCCCGTCGAGTCCGAGCCGTTCTGGAACCGCGTCGAGGCGATCCGCTGGCCGCACGACGCGGCCGAATTCGATCGCCGCCTGGCCGAGGTGGCGGTGGTGTTCGCATCGATCGCCCGCCAGCCGCACGTGTGGACATCTCCGCCACACGACGAGCCGGCCGACCTCGTGGCTCGGCTCGCGGCGAACGGGTTCGAGGATGTCGGCGATGGGCTGCTGCTCGTGGCACGCGACGTCGAGCTGGCACGATCCGTCTTGTCCGGGCGGCCGCTGGGAGAGGACGTCACGCTGGAACGGTTGAGCGGCGTGAGTGAGACGGATGCCGACGGCGCCGCCGATGACATCGCCTCGGTCCTGCTGGGCGCGTTCGGGGTCGACGACGACCGACGAGCCGGCGTCGTCGCCGAGATCCGCAGCTCACTCATGGACCTGCGCTTCACCCACTACCTCGTCCGGCGCGACGGGCTGCCGCTCAGCGTGGCCCGGCGCGCGACGTTCGACGGGATGTCGTACCTGTCTTCGATCGGGACCGTCGCGTCGGCGCGCGGGCTTGGCCTCGGGCGATTCGTGACGGCGATGGCGATGGTCGATGCTGCGGCGGCTGGCAGCGAATTGATCCACCTCGGGGTGTTCGCCGACAACGTCGCCGCACGGCGCCTGTACGAGACGCTCGGCTTCGTGATGAGCGGCGACCCGGGTCCGGACATGGTCTTCGTCGGGTGAGTCGCGTGATCGGGCGTGGCTGGGCGACCGTCGACCTCGACCGTGCGACAGGTGAGCTGGCCGACCTCCTCCAGCCGGGCACGTCGTTCGAGGAGGCGCCGCGGTCCGTCCTCCTTGGAGCCCGCTGCCTCCGAGGTCGTGCTCGGCTCGACGGTGACGCGGCGACAGAATGGATCGTCCTCCTCGAGCCTGATACCGAGGGCCGTCTGGCCGCGTTCCTCGCCCGGTCCGGCGAGGGATGGGCCGCCACCTGGAGCAATCCACCGGCCGGCTGGGCGAACCGGCCGGGCACGCCGGGTCCCCTCGGTGAGGAGCGGTTGAGCGGTCGGATCGGGGCCGCCGGCCCGTTCCCGCTGCTGCTGTCGGCCGCTACCATCGACCCATGACCGACGCGACCCTGACGATCCGCCCGGCGGCCGCCACCGATGCCGAAGCGATCGCGGCACTGTTCACCGACGAGGGCTATCCGGCCGGCCCGAGCGACATCGTCGAGCGCCTGACGCGGTTCTCGTCGGAGCACTCGCAGGTCGTCGTGGCGGAGCACGAGGGTCTGGTGCTGGGATTCATCGCCGTCCACGCCCTACCGCGCTTCGAGCACGACGACCGGATCCTGCGGGTCCTGGCCCTCGTGGTGGATGCGGGTGCGCGGGAACGCGGCGTGGGCCGCAGCCTCATGGCCGAGGCGGAGCGGATCGCCACGGAGCTCGGTGCCGCATTCGTCGAGGTGACCTCGGGCCACCATCGGCCCGATGCCCGGCGGCTGTACGAGTCGATGGGCTACGACGCCTCGATAGCGGCGTATTTCCGGAAGAAGCTCTGACCGACCC
>DASTIG010000252.1:0-9581 GCA_035717785.1 Candidatus Limnocylindrales bacterium | reverse complement strand
CACCTCCAGCCAGCGACGGTCTCCTCCGATCGCCTGGTCCGGAATGTATCGCCGTCGGACTGGCTGCGCGACATGGAGTGGCGGACAGGTGGTGCCAGTGCGCGCCGTGGTAGCGTGCTAGCGTGTTACAACGCTAACGCGCTAGCGAGGGAGCAGTCTCATGGCAGACGACTGGCGGACGGCAAACGTCGAAGCGCTGCTCGAAGCGATCGTTCGACTCGACGACACGGCTGAGGCGGCCGCGTTCTTCCGCGACCTGTGCACCCTCGGTGAGTTGCACGACATGGGCCAGCGCTGGGCAGTCGTGCGGATGCTCGACCAGGGTCTCCACTACGCGGATATCTCGCGGCTGACCGGCGCCAGCACGGCGACCATCACACGTATCGCCTCCTGGCTCAAGCACGGGGAGGGGGGCTACCGGGCGATGCTCGCCAAGATGGCACGATAGGGACCCCGCCCCACCGAGGACGCTGCCCGGATGAGCCCGACGCCCGTCACGTTCGCCACGCCGAACCAGCCGTCGTCGTACACGTGGGAAGCCACGAACGAGGAGGTTGCCGCTCGCTACGGCGTGCCCATCGACGATGTGGTCCGCTTCGACCTCAACACTGCGCCAGCCCCACCGGACATCGCGCAGCGCGTCATGTCGGCCGGTCGGTTCCATGTGTCGCTGTCCGAGTACCCGCCCGCCGACTATCGCCGCCTGGTCGAGGCTGCCGCCGAGCGGTACGGCGTCGGGACGGACGAGATCGTCGTCGGAGCAGGGGCGGACGAGATCCTCGATGTCATCGCCAAGACATTCCTCGCCGAGGGCTCCCGGGCGATCGTGCCGATCCCGACGTACGCGATGTTCCGCGTCCTCACGGAGCAGCGCGGCGCGCAGGCTGTCCTCATCCCGCGGCTGGGCGCCGGGGAGGGCTATGCGCTCGATCTCCCGGCCGTCAGGGATGCCGCTCGAGATGCCGCCCTGGTCTGGCTGTGCTCACCCAACAACCCGACCGCGCTCGCCGAGCCCGACGGCGCGATCCAGACGATGCTCGGGCACATCGCGGCCGACGCCGCAGAGGCCGGCCGACCCGCCCCGATCGTCGTCATCGACGAGGCGTACGCGGAGTTCGCCGGCGGCTCGCTCGCCGCCCTCCGCTTCGACCACCCGAACGTCGTCGCGATCCGCACGGCCAGCAAGGCCTACGCGCTGGCGGGCCTCCGGGTCGGCTTCGCGATCGCGCGGCCCGAACTGGTCGCGCGGATGAACCCGATCCGGCCCCCGGGCTCGGTGTCGACCGTCTCGGTCACGGTGGTGACCGAGGCGCTGCGCGACCCGACCCTGGCCACGACGAACGTCGAACGTGTCGGCGCCGAGCGCGCCCGGCTATCGGCCGATCTCACGGACGCGGGCTGGTCGGTGGGTCCGTCCGTCACCAACTTCCTGCTCGTCGACTTCGGGTCGGTCGACCGCGCCGCGGCGGTCGCCGACGGCCTGCTCCGACGTGGCCTCGTCCCACGCACCTTCCCGGACACGCATCCGCTCGCCGATCACATGCGGCTCACGGTCCGCAGCCCCGAGCAGAACGACCGCCTGGTCGCCGCCGCACGCGAGATCGAGGGAGCGACCGGCTCCTAGCCTCAGCGCACCCGGCGGCCGATCGCGCGCCGACGCTTGCCGATCCGGACGTCCAGCCACTCCCCGGCGATCAGCTCCGGGACGTACGCCGGATCCGACACCCGCGTCCCATCGATCGTGACGCCACCACCGGAGATCAACCGCCGCGCCTCGCCGCGGGATGCCACGAGGCCCGCGTCGGCGAGCAGCGCCGCGACGCCAGCCGCCCGGTTCGCCTCGGTGAAGGTGAACCCGCCGGTCGAGTCGAACAGAGACTGCAGCACGCTCGGGTCGGAAAGCTGCGCGTTCGAGAACAGGTCCTCGCTGTCGGCCTCGGCCTGCGCCGCGACGGCCTCGCCGTGGGTCCGAGCGGTGATGTCGCGCGCCAGCGCCCGCTGTGCGTCCCGTGCCTCGGGTCGGTCGGCCCCCTCTCGCTCGAGTGCCTCGACCTCGTCTCGGCCAAGTTCCGTGAACCAGCGCAGGTAGGTGCCGACATCCCGGTCGTCGGTGTTGAGCCAGTACTGGTAGAACGCGAACGGCGTCGTCCGCTTCGGGTCCAGCCAGATCGACTCGCCTGATTCGCTCTTCCCGAATTTGGACCCGGACGGTGAGAGCAGCAGCTTGTAGGCGAGGCCGTGCGCCGGCTGTTCGGCGGCCTCCTCCCCCACCCCGCTCGTCCGCCGTATGAGCTCGAGACCGGCCGTGATGTTGCCCCACTGGTCGGCGCCGCCCATCTGCAGCTCGACGCCCATCGTGCGGTGGAGGTGCCAGAAGTCGTACGCCTGCAGGAGCATGTAGCTGAACTCCGTGAACGACAGACCGTGCTCGAGACGAACCTGGACGGAGTCCTTGGCGAGCATGTACGGCACCGTGAAGTGCTTGCCGATGTCGCGCAGGAAATCGATGAGCGACAGCTCGCCAAGCCAATCGAGGTTGTTGACCATCAGCGCGCCGCCCGATCCGGACGTGAAGTCGAGGAAGCGTTCCAGCTGACCTCGGATCCCGACGAGGTTCGTCTCCAACGTCGCCCGATCGAGCAGGTTGCGCTCGGCCGACCGGCCCGACGGGTCGCCGATCATGCCCGTCCCACCGCCGACGACGGCGATCGGCCGGCCACCGGCCCGCTGCAGGCGCAGCAGCCCAAAGATCGGCACGAGGTGACCGACGTGTAGGGAATCGGCCGAGGGATCGAAACCGATGTACCCGGCGATCGGCCGGCCCGTGGCCAGACGATCGGCCAGCCCGGGTGTCGTGGCATGCAGGATGCCGCGCCATTCGAGCTCAGCGAGGAGGTCGGTGCCCGCTCCGGCGGAGGGTGTCGCCGTCACAGCCGGGTGCGCCACGTCGTCTGCAAGCGGACGGCCAGCCACGAACGGTCGTTCACAATCCCTATGCTATCGTGCGGGCTCAGATGCAGACGACCCTCGCTAGGCGGCAGCGCCATCGGCGCTCGCTCAACCGCCGACCGACCGGCCGTGGCGGAACCGTCGCGCGCCGCATCCTCATCGCCATCCCGATCATCATCCTGCTGGTCACCGTCCTGACGGCCGGCGCTGGGACGTTGTTCACCGTGGCTGCGTACAACTTCTACGCCCAGGGCCTGCCCGACCCCTCGACGGCTCTCAAGGGCCTGACGTTCCAGCAGCAGACGATCGTCAAGGACCGGACCGGCGAAGTCGAGCTGGCACGTCTCGGCACCCTCCGCCGCGAGGTCGTGTCGTTCGCGGCCATCCCCGACGAGATGCTCGACGCCACGACCGCGATCGAGGACCAGTTCTTCTGGACGAATCCGGGGTTCGATGCGTCGGCCATCGTCAGCGCCGGGCTGGACACCATCTCGGGCCGGCCCCGGGGCGCGTCGACGATCACCCAGCAGCTCGTCCGGGCGCGGCTCCTGCCGCCCGAGGCCTTCGCCGACACGACCTACGAGCGCAAGATCCGCGAGATCATCCAGTCGATCCGGCTGACCGAGGCATATCCGGGCGACAAAGGCAAGCAGGACATCATCACTGCCTATCTCAACCAGAACTTCTACGGCAATCAGACCTACGGCGTGAAGGCGGCCGCCAAGGGCTATTTCGGCAAGGCGCTCGAGGACCTGACGCTCGCCGAATACGCGATCCTTGCCGCGATCCCTCAGTCACCGACCAAGTTCGACCTCATGCGCAACGCCGAGGAGATCTGCCTCGACGACCCGCCGCCGGACCCCGAATCCGACGAGGTGTGCCAGGAGTCACGACTCGAGGTCCCCGCGTCGTCCGAGATCGTCCAGCGGCGGAACTACGTGCTCGACCTGATGAAGACGCGCAGCCCGTTGAGCGGGAAGCGCCACTCGGCACAGGAATTCGAGGAGGCCAAGCTCGCGCCGGTCTTCATCAAGCCGCAGGTGTCGGCCTCGTGGCGCGCGCCACATTTCGTGTGGCAGGTGCGCGAAGAGCTGGCGACGATCCTGTGCCCGGATACGCCGACCGACTGCGAAAAGGTCGACACCGGCGGCTACCGGGTGACGACGACGCTCGATTGGACGATGCAGAAGGCCACCGAGAAATGGGTGTTCGTCGCCGCCCGGGCGCCGCAGTCGTCGAAGGCCGGTCAGATCCTCAGCCAGCGCAAGATCCCGCGCAGTGAGCGGGGCTGGATCCTGAACCTGCGCGGCCGCAACATCCACAATGCCGCATCGGCCGTCATGGACTACCGCACGGGCGAGGTCCTGGCCTACGTCGGCAGCGCGAGTTACACGCACAAGGGCACGAAGAAGTTCCAGCCCCAGTTCGACGTCCTGTCCGACGGCTGGCGGCAGCCCGGGTCGTCGATCAAGCCGATCGACTACGCCATCGGCATCGACGACGAGACCATCACGGCCAGCACGATGCTGATGGATGTCGTGACCAACTTCGGACGTGGCTTCACCCCGACCCAGGCCGACAAGCTCGAGCGCGGTCCCGTCCGCGTCCGCAGTGCGCTGCAGTTCTCCCTGAACATCCCTGCCATCAAAGCCACGATCATGCAGGGACTCGAGCACACCTTCGAGCGCAGCCAGGACTTCGGCCTGGTCTTCCCGTCGACAGCGCTGCCTGTGACCTCGATGGGCATCGGCACGCTCGAAACACACCCGATCGACATGCTCTCGGCCTACTCGACGATCGCGAACGGCGGCGTCCGCATGCCGCGCCAGCTGATCTTGAATGTGGTCGACGAGAACGGCCAGCAGGTCTGGCCGGTCGGTAAGAGCAAGCCCGAGGGCACCGCGGTCATCAGTCCGCAGGCGGCGTACATCATCACCGACATCCTGGCCGGCAACACCCAGCCGAAGATCAACCCGTACTGGGCCGAGTTCGCGGTCTACAAGGGCAGCAAGCGCAGGCCTGCTGCATACAAGACGGGGACGACCAACGACAACCGCGACGTGCACGCCTACGGCTATCTGGCACCGCCCGCGAGCAAGAACGTGCCCGCCCTCGCGGTCGGCGTCTGGATGGGCAACAGCAACAACGCCCCGAACCGCGGCAGCCTGTCGCTCGATTCATCGGCGCCGCTGTGGTCGGCGATCATGCAGGAAGTCAGCTCCAAGCAGGCCATCGCCAACTTCAAGGCCCCGGGCGGGCTCCAGACGGCCACCGTCGACGCCTTCACGGGCCTGAAGCCCGGGCCATTCACGAAGAAGACGGTCAAGGAGCTGTTCATCAAGGGCACGATCCCGACCGAGCGCGAGACCATCCGGGTCTCGCGTGACATCGACGAAGCGTCGGGGCTGCTGTGGCGCGCGGGGTGCGTCGGTCCGCGCGTGACGCGCGGCTTCTTCAACCTCAACGAGGTCGAGAGCAACTTCCCGAACTGGCAGAAGGCGAACCGCAACTGGGCGGCGCGAGCCGCCAAGGGCGCGGGGCGCCGTGGCGGCCCCGAGGGGACCAAGACCTCGTACTTCTATAACAACTCGTTCGCCCCGTTCGGGAAGTCGTGGGGCGCCCCGTTCGCGCCGTCCGCGAAGTGCCCGATCGCACCGGTGGAGACGCCGCCGCCGTCGTGCGACCCGCTCCTCCCGGAGACGTGTCTGCCACCCGACCCGACCAAGTCCAAACCGCCGAAGCCGACCTGACCCGCGTCGGGTCGATCAGAGGCTGACGACCGTCGCCCCGTCCCCGCCCTCGCCGCGTTCGCCCGGTCGCGCGGAGCGGACCAATGGATGGCCCGCGGCGGCGGCCCTGACCGCATCGCGCAGGGCGCCGGTGCCCATACCGTGGATGATCGTCACGGATCCCAGCCCCGCGACCGCGGCGTCGTCGATGTAGCGATCCAGCGCCTCGAGCGCCTCCTCGACCCGCGCACCCCGCAGGTCGAGAGACGACGCCACGCTGCGCGCCCGCTCCAAGCGCAGTGCCGCGGCGTTCGACGAGGCGACGGTGCTCGCGCGGCCAGAGCCCGCGCCGACGGCGGTCGGCATCCCGAGCGCCGGCACGAGGTCGTCGACCTCGACTGTGACGCGCATCCCGCCTGCCTCGAGCGTGCCCCGGCGGCCGCCCTTCTCGAGCGCGGCGATCCGGCCCTCCCAGCCACCGGATCGGCTACGAGCCCGATCGCCCACCTTCCAGGCACGCGCCTCCGCGGGCTCGGCCTGGGCTTGCGCGGCTTCCTCGTTCGCGGGGAGTCGCTCGGCGATGGCCTCGGCGCGGGCCAGTGCGGCGTCCAGCGACGCGGCCGTGACGGTCTCGCGCTCCAGCGCCCGGCGCGTGGTCGCCAGCTCGGCGCGCAGGTCGGCGACCACCTTGTCGGCCTCCTCGCGCGCCGTCCGGACGTGCTGGTCGCGCTCCCGACGGGCGCGTCGCCGTTCCTCCTCCGCGGTCCGTAACGCCTCGGCGGCGCGTACCTCGGCGGCGCGCGCGCGCTCGAGCGCCTCGCTCGTCTCGCCCTCGGTCTCGCGGATCGCGGCCAGCGTCGCCTCGAACGAGCGCTGCGCCTCGGTCAGGCGTGATCGAGCGTCGGCCACGATCGACTCCGGCAGACCAAGCCGCTCGGCGACCGCGAACGCCTGGCTGCCGCCGGGCAGCCCGATCGTGAGCTTGTACGTCGGAGACAGCGTGTCGAGGTCGAACTCGACTGCCGCGTTGCGGGCACCGGGCGTCGTGTGGGCATACGCCTTGAGCTCGGCGTAGTGGGTCGTGGCGGCGACGATGGCGCCCGCCCGAATGAAGTGGTCGAGCAGGGCCTGGGCGAGCGCCGAGCCCTCGGTCGGGTCGGTCCCGGCGCCGAGCTCGTCGAGCAGGACGAGCGTACCGGGTCCCGCCTCGGCCACGATCGTCGTGATCCGCCGCAGGTGACCCGAGAACGTAGACAGCGACTGCGCCACCGACTGTTCGTCCCCGATGTCGGCGAACACGTCGCGCCACACCGGCAGGCGACTGCCGGCCTCGGCCGGGATGTGGAGACCCGCCTGGTGCATCAGGCTCAGCAGCCCGAGCGTGCGCAGGGTGACGGTCTTGCCGCCGGTGTTCGGGCCGGTGACGACGAGAGCCGTGTAGCCGTCGCCGATGCGGACGTCGATCGGGACGACGCGACCGCTCAGACCGGGATGTCGCGCAGAGAGCAGCACGACCTCGGGCCGGTCGGCGGTCTCGGCGCGGGTCGCGTCCATCTCGGACGCGATGGCGGCCTTGGCGGCCCACAGGTCGAAGCGCGCGAGGGCGTCGAGGGTTTCGCGCAGCGCCGTTCCGTTGACCGCGATGAGTGCCGAGAGCTCGTCGAGGATGCGGGCGATCTCCTCCCGCTCGGCGACCTGCGCCTCACGCCACGCGTTACCCAGCTCGACGGCGACGAGCGGCTCGACGAACAGCGTCTGGCCGCTGCCCGAGGCGTCGTGGACGATGCCCTTGACCCGCGATCGCGCCTCCGCCTTGACCGGGACGACGTACCGCCCGTTGCGGAGCGTGACGATCGGCTCCTGGAGCGCGTTGCCGAGTTCCGTCCCCACGAGCGCGTCGAGCCGGCGGCGCAGGCGGTCGTACGCCACACGGACCGCGGCCCGCAGGCCGCCGAGCCGGGGCGATGCGGTGTCGAGCAGCTCCCCGACCGGGTCGAAGCTTCGGGCCAGGGTGCTACGGACCGCCGGCAACGGGTGGAGCTCGTGACCGAGCTCGCGCAACAACGGCCGGCGCTCGTCGGCGAGCGATGTCGCCAGCCGCGCGGTCGCGTCGAGCGTGTCGGCGATCGCCAGGAACTGTTCCGGGTCGAGCCGGCCGCCGCGGACCGCGCGTTCGATCGATGGGCCGATGTCGTGCGCCGCACCGACGCCCACGCCCGGACGGTCCGACAGGAGCGCGCGCGTCTGGTCGGTCTCGTCGAGCTGGCGCGCCACGACGATCGGATCGGACGACGGCTCCAGCGCCTCGGCCAGGCGTCGCGACGGCGGGAACGACGTGGCCGCCGCCAGCCGGTCGCGGACGAGCGGGAACTCGAGAAGGGCCTTAGAGCGCGCGTCCATCGTCCGACTAGCGGGCGCGCGGGCCCGACACCGATCGGTGGCCCGCGATCGTGAACCGCCACGCCCGACTCGCCCAGTCGGCACCCGCGTAAGCGACGCCGACCCGGGTGCTGGCCGCCATCGCATCGGACGCGATGGTGTCGTCGGGATCGTCAGGGTCGCGCTCGAGGCGCAACGGCGCGTCGGCCACGCAGAGGTCGAGGCCGGTCCAGCTCGTATCGATGCCGAAGGCCGCGGCGACGAGCCCGGGTCCGCTCGCGAGCCGATGATCGGGAGTGCGCTCAAGGCGAGCCCGCGCGGCGTCAAGGCCTTCGGGCGTGCGCGACACCTTCCGGCGCGCCTCGACCATCAGTCGGTCGGCCCGCATGCGGTCCGGCCCGGCCAGCGGCTCGACCGCACGGATCAGCACCGCCGCCGGAGCGCCCTCCGTGCCCGTCACGACGTTCAGACAGTCGTACATCCCATAGACAAGGTACACGTAGGCGACACCGGCGGGCCCGGCCATGACCCGGTTGCGGCGCGTGCTGCCAAAGCGGGCGTGCGACGCGCGGTCGTCCGGCCCGCCATACGCCTCGACCTCGACGATCCGCCCGACCCGGCGGCCGGTGTCGTCGTCCCGGACAAGCCTGGCGCCGAGCAGGGTCCGCGCAACCTCCGGCGTCGCGCCGGTCAGGGTCCCTCGCTCGAGGACGCTCAGGAGGCGCCGCCTGGGTACATCTGCTTGATGTCGCTCGGGATGAACAGGCCGAAGAGGACGAAGAACGCCGGGATAAGCGTCGTGCGGAAGAACTCGACGATCTGCGAGCCGTCCAGGAACACCCACAGGTTGCGCAGGAAATCGATCTCGTCCGGGTCCTGCGCGATACCCGACAGGCGGAAGAACGAATCGAGGATGATCACGACCGCGCCGAGGATGATCGCGGCCTGCAGGAGCCCCAGCAGTCCGCCGAGGATCTCGTCCACGAATCGGGCCTTCTCGAACAGCGGTTGCGGTCGATAGAAGCCCTGGACGACGATGGCGAAGGCGAGGGACGCGGCCACGAAGATCGTGGCGAAGCCGACCATCTGGCTGTATTCCTTGGGCAGGTGCGTCCAGTTCGTTGCCAGGAACCCGCCGACCGGTTCAGCCAGATTCGCGGCGAGCAGGAACGAGAAGAGGATGGAGCCGATGCCGATCAGGCGGCGGATCGTGCCCTGCGCGAAGCCCAGCACGAAGAACCCCATGAAGAAGAGCGCAAGCAGCAGGTCGACGGTCTGGATAGTGCCGAAGAACGTTCCGAGATCCACGGAACCCCCTTGGGTGACGGTGTACGCCCGGGTCATCCGACCGGAGCCGCGCAAGGTTAGCAGCGGGTCTTCGCGGGTCGCAAGGAACGCGATGCACCCTTCGACAGGTACTTTCGGGTCAGGCCCGGAGGCGACCGCCGACGTCCGCGGCCAGCCCCGCGGTGACCGTCGCCAGCGCGTCGTCGACCTCGGATTCGACCAACGTACGGTCGTCTG
>DASTIG010000251.1:0-7130 GCA_035717785.1 Candidatus Limnocylindrales bacterium | reverse complement strand
GAACTTGCGCTTCGGGGCTGGCGTGTAGACCTCCCAGATGTAGTCGAAGTCGAACAGTTCCTGCGCGCGCTTGCGCGCGCTGACCGGATCGAGGGGCGCGAGGAAGGTCGCCTCCTCCGTCGTCGTGGTGTCGAGTGGCCGCCAGCCGCGCGGGACGCGACCCGCCTCGACGGTCGCAAGGGCCGCGGCGTCCTCGGCGAGTGCCCAGCGCGGGCCGCGCCAGCCGTCGACGGTCAGCTGGATCAGGACGCCGCCTTCGACCGCTCGATCGCGCCAGGCGATCGCGGCCGGCCGCCCGCCCTTTTCGTGCATCGTGTACGAGCCCTTCAGCGCCGAGATGCCTTCGAACGCCACGTGCTTGCGACGCATGAAGTCGTCGGTCTCGGCATCCGACGCCTCCTCGAGGAGCGCCCGCGGAACGATCGCCTCCGTCGGCGCGTACACCCGCTCGAACCGCTCACGGTGGTGGACCATCGCCTCGCCGACCCGCCACAGGTAGTACAACGCTACGGCGCTGTCCTTCCGGCCGCGATAGCTGTCGGTCCGCTTGCGGCTCGCCATCGTGAAGTCGCGGTTCGTGATGGTCCCGCGCTCGCGGAGCTCTTTCCGCATCTCGACGATCGTCGCGTGGTGTTCGTGCTCGACCTCGCGCCAGTGGCCGTTCTCTCGCTCCCGCCGCATGAGCCGTCGCCAATACGGCATCTCCTCCATCGGCCGGACGGCGAGCCAGCCGCCCCAATCGAAGAAGTGCCGCTTCTCATAGGTCAGCCACGCCCAGTCGTCCGGGTGGTAGTCGATGACCCGGCTGTGAAGCATGAGGTCCTGGGCACGCGCCATGATGCCGAGCGGGTCGAGCTGGAGGTGCTCCATCGCGCGCATCGCGCGCTCGGTGCCGGCCATTCCGCGCCAACGCCGGCCCGGCCAAAGGCCCTGCCGCCCGAGGATGAACCGGCGGGCCGTTTGGCGGGAGATCTCCACGGACCGAAGCCTAGCGCCGCTAGGCTGTCGACATCATGGCCGACTCGAACCTGCGGGACATCGGCGACGTGCCGGCCCTGGACGTCTGGGGCGATACGGTCCAGGCGCGCGTCATCGTCGGGAACAACGCCAGCCTGGCGCTGGTGGAGCTCGGTCCTGGCGCGATCGTTCCTGAGCATCGCCACGAGCACGAGCAGCTCGGCATGTGCATCGAGGGTGCGATCACGTTCACGATCGACGGGCAGCGTCGCGAGCTCGGTCCGGGTGGGACCTGGCGGATCCGGTCCAACCTGCCGCACGATGCGGTGGCGGGGCCGGAGGGCGCCGTCGTGGTCGACATCTTCTCGCCGGTCCGTGCCGACTGGGATGCGCTGCCCCGATCCGAGCCGCGCGCGCCGCGCTGGCCCCGGGGACCTCAAGGAGGCTGAGCCGCACCTACGCGCTCGGGGCGAACGCGATGAGCGGCAGCTGTTCGGCGAGCGGCTCCGGTCGAGGTACGACGGGCCGGGCGCGCCGGTCCGCGATGCCGTGGCTCGAGGCGAGGTCGCGGACCTGGCCCTTGACGGTGCCGACCACCGACTTCTCCACGTACGCCCGGTCGTCGTACAAGCGCTGGTACAGCGGGACGAGCGCCGGCCAATCCCGCGCCAGGTTGTCCAGGAAATGCTCGCGGGTCCCTGGTCGAAGGTAGAGGACGTTCGCCCAGACCGCGGTGGCACCGGCGTCGCGCGCCGCCCGGATCACGTCCGCCATCTTGCCGGGATCGTCCGACAGACCCGGCAGGATCGGGGCCATCCCGACGCTCGCCTCGACGCCGGCGTCGATGAGGGTCCTGATCGCACGCAGCCGCTGGCGCGGCGGGGCGGTGCCTGGCTCGGTCCGCCGCCAGATCTCGGGATCCAGGGTCGGGATCGAGAACGTCACGCCGACCTTTGCGCGTCGTGCGGCCTCGACCAGGACGTCGACGTCGCGGACGATGAGCGGCCCGCGCGTGATGAGGCCGATCGGTGTGGCGCGTTCGCCCAGTGCCTCGATCGCGCCGCGGGTCAGGCGGAAGCGGCCCTCGGCGGGCTGGTACGGGTCGGTCGCCGTGCCGACGACGACCTGCTCACGCTGCCACGACTTGCGCGCCAATTCACGCCGAAGGACCTCGACAAGGTTTGTCTTGACGCGGATCGAGGTGCCATAGCGGGCGTCGAACGGGCGGTCGGCGACCTTCTCGAACGCCCGGACGAAGCAGAACGTGCACTGGTGGGCGCAGCCCATGTACGGGTTGAGCGACCATTTGAAGCTCATATTCCGGACGCGGTTCAGCGCGGTGCGGCAGGGCTCGTCGCGGTATGTCGGCCGCATGGTGGCGTCAGGATAGAACTAATGTTCTAATCTGTCGAATCGGGTGGGCGTGCCCAGCGATGGCTCAGAGCGATCGAAATCTGGCTCGAAACGGGGAGCCGCGCCGCCGATGCACCCTTTGGGCGCGTTTGCGATTGCTCAGAGCCATCGAATCCGCCTCGACGGAGGGCTCGCGGCGCAAATGATCCCTCACAGTGATCGAATCAGGCTCGAAGCCGGCGATCAGGCGACCTTCGGCCCAAAACGATGGCTCGCAGCGATCGAATCGGTTCGAACTGGCCGCGAGGCGGTGCGGCGGGCGCTCGACCGCCTTTCGGCTCCAAAACGATGGCTGTGAGCGATCACCCTCGCTCGGACGGGCTGGCCACGGCCATCTGTGGAGCGTTCGCGCTCGAAACGATCGCTCGGAGCGATCACCGGCCGGAGACCGACAGGCAAGGGCGGCCAGCCCTATGACCGCGGCGCCGGCGCCTTCCGCGCCTCGAACCCGAGCTCGCGCGCCTCGCGGACCGTGAGCCGCTCGGTCCGCTTCCAGCTGAACGCCGTCGCGATCGCATCCCACACCGGCCCGAGCTCCCAATACGCGCTGTGCGACCTAGGGAAGTCGCGCCCCGAATGCACGCGTAGGTCGACCACGCTCGCCAACCCGTCGCTCCTCCGGAACAAGGGCTCGGCCACGAACGACAGGAAGTCGCGGCTGTCGTAGATGTTCAGCCACGGGACGGGCAGATGCGGCGGGTCGGCCTCGTCGTACGGCATCGACGGGATCGCATCGAACGTGTAGAGCAGCGGCGCCTGCGACCCGACCGTCACAGCCGCTTCGATCGGCGCCCCGGGCCACGACGCGACGAGATCGACGAGCGCGAGGCCCCCGAGGCTCAACCCGACCGGCAGCACCGGGCGACCGCGGGCGGCTCGACTCGCCTTCGCCAGCTCATCGCGCAGCACATCCTGGATCGAACCGCGATGCTGGTGATAGCCGATCACGTCGGCCAGGAGCTGGGCGCCCATCGTCTCGAGCATCGACTCGCGGCGGCCCTCGAAGTAGTTTGTGACGAGGCGCAGGACGGCCGCCTTGCCGACACCGGTCGGCAGGCTCGCCAGTGAGATCGGTGTCTGTCGCGCCTGGCGGTAGAGGGCCTTACGCCAATTGCCGAGCCGGAGACCGGATCGGCGGCGCCATTCGGGTGCCACCACGCCGACATCCCAGCCGCGGCGCCGGACCTGGTCCTCGATGCGAGCCACGTTCCGGGCGAGTCCCTCGGATGTCTCGCTCGCGCCGTGGACGAAGAAGATGAGACCGTTCGGCGCGGGTGCGGGCGGTCCGACTCGCTGACGGCTTCGGCTGGAGCTTGCCACGCCTTGAGGGTAGCGTCCGGAAACCGACCCAGTGTGTCAGGACGTAGGGGAAGGTGGACCCCAGCCAAACGTGAGGAGACCCACCCATGACCATCGACCCGCGTCGATCCCTGTTGTTCCCAGCCCTCCTGGCCATGACCGCCATCGTGGCCGCCTGCTCCAGCGGCGGAGCCGCGACGGTGGCCCCGTCGGTCGCAGCGCCATCGGCTGTCGTGTCCGAGGCACCGGCCTCTGAGGCGCCCGCGTCGGAGGCCCCGGCGTCCGAGGCACCAGCGGCCGGCGGCACCACGATCACCGAGCTCAAGGTCGCCGAAAGCTCGCTCGGCCAGATCATCACCGACGGCGCCGGGAAGACCCTTTACGGCTTCATGCCCGACGAAGCCGGCACGCCGACGTGCTACGACGACTGCGCCGTGGCGTGGCCACCTGGGCTGGCCGACGACCCGATTGCGGTGACCGTGGGTGCCGGGCTGGACGCGTCGAAGCTCACGACGGTCGACCGTACTGACGGCGGCAAGCAGCTCAAGTACGGGACCTGGACGCTGTACTACTTCGCCAACGATGCCGCAGCCGGCGATGTGAACGGCCAGGGCCTCAACGACGTGTGGTACGTCATCGCCCCCAGCGGTGAGCTGATCAAGTAGGCATCTCCTGGGACCGAGGCCGGCGGCGCAAGCCGCCGGCCTCGGGATTCACGCCGCCTCGTTCCGCCCCGGGTATGGGTCACGGCGCAATTCGCTGGAACCCGATGACATCGGTGCCGCCCGGTCCTTCTTCGACGGCCGTGACGAACGCCGGGACAGCGATCCTCGCGTGGAGGGTCCGGGAGGCGGCGTCGATGATCCAGACCTCGTGCTGGTGAACTGGCGTCGGCGTTCCGGTCGTCGCCGTGACGAACCTGGCGTCCGGTGACCAGCGCGGCGCGCGCCACACGTATGTTTGGGTGCTTCCATCGATCGCCGGGTGAGCGTCGGACCCGTCGCCACCGGCGATCATCAGCGTCGCGAGCTCGTAACGCGGAGCGACCAGATACGAGATCGAGCGACCGTCCGGCGCAAACGTCGCCCCGAACTCGTTCAGCGGCGAAGTCGCGATCGGGCTGTCCTGCGACCCCTGTGCGATACCGATGACGTAGACGTCATGGGCCTGGTCGTCGCCGGCAGCGAACAGGATCGCGCTGCCGTCCGGCTTCCAGTGGAAGCCGAGGCTACCTTGCTCGCCGCCGCCGATGTCGTAGTAACGCCCGGTGGTCAACCTGCGCGCTTCCGACCCGTCGGACCTGGCGAGCCAGAGTGCCTGACCGCCAGTGAGGGTACCGGTCTCGTAGACGATCAGCGTGCCGTCGGGCGAGTAGCTGGCGCCGGCCGCGAAGCCGGGGTCGTGCGCGAGCCGGGCCGGTGGCGCCGAGCCATCCGCCGGCGCGACGTACAGCCGCTCCGACAGATCGGTCCCTTCGGTGCTGTACGCGAACAGCAGGTTCCGACCGTCGCGCGACCATGAGGGCACGGACGCATCCCAGACGTCGGCTGCGATCGTGACCTGGTTGGTGCCGTCGGCATCCGCCACCATGACGCTCGCCTGCCGACTGGAAGCCGGGTCCGTATACGCCTTGAAGGCGAACTTGGTGCCGTCGAGGGACCAGACGGGTTCGCCCAAGACGCGATCGCTGTCGATCAGGGGCCGGACGTCGACCCCACCGTCGTTGGCGCTGACGAGGTTGCCGCCGACGACGTAGACCAGCCGTCCATTGCCAGCCAATCCGTCCGGGAGCGGCAGCGAGGGACCCGGCCGACCGACCCCGATCAGCAGGAGCCCGACGGCAAGGGCAATGAGGAGCGCGAGAACCACGAGGATCGGGACGGCGTTTGCAAGCGTCGATCGCCGCATCGTGAGTTGCATGGGGATCCACCTTTCGGGGAGCCGCCAGGCCGGGAGCGGTCGCGTCCGAGCAGTCCGCGCAAGCGCGGCCTCGACGAGCCCGTCGGGCTCGCGCTTCGGTGCATCCACTTCGAACCAGGCGGTGAGGAGGGCGCCGACGTCGGTCGAACGCGGATCGTTCGTCGTCATGCCAGCCGCCCTCCGGGGAGTGTTCCGGGACGGGCGTCCGCCTCGAGCGCAGCGCGCATCGCCTGCGTCGCCCGGTGAAGTCGCGATCGGACCGTGCCGGGCGGGTGGCCCAGGACCTGGGCCACCTCGTCCAGGCGCAGTCCGACGTAGTAGTGCAGGACGAGGATCGATCGCTGATCGAGATCGAGCCGGGCAAATCCCCGCTCGAGCTGGTCACGATCGGCGAGATCGAGGGATCGATCCGGTTCAGAGAGTTCGAGCAGCCCGACGGAGACGTCGAGGCTTCGCAGCGGCCGTTGCCGACGGGCTTCGCGATAGCACGTCCGCACCAGCACCTGGTGAAGCCAGGCGTCGAACCGATCGGGGTCGCGCAGTGCCCGGATGTGGCGCCAGGCGGCGACGAGCGCCTCCTGCGTCGCATCCTCGGCGTGACCCTCGTCGCGGAGGATCAGGCGGGCGACGGCGTAGAGCCGGCCGGCCGAGACGCGCGCCAGCTCACTGAACGCGTCATGGTCGCCCGCCATCGCTCGCTCCACGAGATCCCGATCCATCGGGCCTCCGGGTTGATGCACGACCGGGTGGTCGTGCTACAGCCTATGAGCGGGCCGTAGCAGATCCAGTTCCGATTTTCGCGCGAGCGAGGCGAAACGCGAGCCTGGCGTCAGGTCGCTACCGCGACCCGGCCGGCCGCCAGCATGTAGACCGCGGCCTCCTCGACACCATCGACGCCGAGCATCTCGTTGATCTGGTCGTCCATGAACGCACCGACACCACACGCCCCGAGGCCCATCGAGGTGGCCGCGAGATAGGCGTTCTCGCCGAGATGGCCGGCCTCCAGCAGGCCGTAGCGGTAGCTCCGATCCTGGTACTTGGGCCGCATGCGCTGCATGATCATCGTCAGGAACAGGACCACGCCGCACTCGCCGAGGAACTCCTGGGCGATCGCCTGCTCCACGACCTTCGCACGGAAGTCGCCATCGCGGATCCGCTCTAGCGCGTGCTCGCGGTAGGCGTAGTGGTAGACGCCGGGGTCGATGCCATCGACGCGATGGACGACCGCGTACACCTCGATCGGATACAGCGCGCCCGACGACGGTGCTGTCCGTCGCGCGTTGCCGTACTTGTCGGCTGCGATGCCGCTGGTCAGGAACAGCAGCCGTGACAACTCGGCCGACGACATGGGCGTCGGGACGTAATCGCGGGTCGAGCGGCGGGCGGCGATAGCCCGGGCGGTCGGCAGGCCGCCGTCGAGATCCGGCGCGGGTAGACCCACGACCGCCGCGCCCGGATACGCCTTATACAACGTGACCGGCGGGCCCCAGTTTGCGACCGATCCGAGCGCGTCGATGAGGCCGGGCTTGCTCCACTGGTGG
>DASTIG010000250.1:0-5100 GCA_035717785.1 Candidatus Limnocylindrales bacterium | reverse complement strand
GCCGCGCTGCGACTGCTCGAGGGCGTGGCGGACGACGTCGATGTCTTCGTCCCAGGTCACGGCTCCGTCGGCGGAGCTGATCAGCTACGCGCACGGATCGACCAGGATCGGGCGTATATGCAGGCCCTGCGTGACAATCAGGTTGTCAGCGACCCGCGGATCGGCCCATCGGCCAAGAAAGGCTGGGAATGGGTGAGTGACGTGCACGCAGGACAGCTACAGCAGCTCGCCCAAACAAGAGAGCGCGACGGGACTCCCGGATAGAGATCTGCGTGCGACACAAGACCTGCCAGCCCCGAGATCGTGGGTGTCCGGCTGACCCCGGCAATGGCGCGCCCGACAGGATTCGAACCTGCGACCTTCGGCTCCGGAGGCCGACGCTCTATCCACTGAGCTACAGGCGCGAGGCGCTGATCATACCCGCTGAGCTTGGATGGACCTTCGGCCTATGGTTCGAAGGTCTACCTTGCCGCTGCGGCGAGCACGGACTCCGCGGCCACAACACTCGTAGAGCGTAAAACTCGCCGGCGGCCGAACGGTCCGAGCGGAGGGAGCACGTACGGCGACAACTCGGCCCACGTGTTTCTTACAGAGGAGCGCCAAATGGATCGGTGCTCCCTCGCATCTGGACTTCTGAAGGAACTCTGCGAATGCAGAGACCCGATCAGGAGGCAAAGGATGCACATCCGGACTACCCCGGAGCACATCATGAACACAAGATCAGCTGGCACCGTGGCCGCCATCATCGCCTTGGCGTTGGCGGTCAGTGGCTGCCGCAGTGCAGACATCGCAGACCAGGCCGCGACCGGCCCGGCCGCCACATCGGCCCCGACCGGCCCGGCCGCCACATCGGCCGCGACTGCGGCCAATGCCGGCAAGCCGGTCGGTGTCATAGCGATCGGGCACTCCGGCTTGACTGGTGAGAACTCCGATCCACACCGTCCTGGTCGGGTTGCGCTCGCAAACTCGTGGGCGACTGGCACATCGCCTGAGGTCAACAGCATCTACCGACGGCTCGTCGTGGTCCGTCCGGAGACCGAGGGCCATGTTGCCAACACTGCGCAAGGTGGTGCGCCCGCGTCTTCGCTGGCGGGGCAGGCGCAATCCGCTCTCGAAACTGTTCCCACCCCGGCACTCGTCGTAGTCCAAACGATCGACAGCGACATCCGCTGCGACGGGACCGATCGCACGCACGTACCCGAGTTCGGTGTCGCCCTCGCAGACGCCTTACAGGTCGTAACCACGGCCTCACCCGACTCACGGATCCTGGTGGTCGGACAGCTCGGACGACCGCCTTCGTGGGTTCTGTGCGACCCTGACCCTTCCGACACCCTGATATCCATCATCGAGAAATATGAGACCGAGCAGGCCCGGGTGTGCGCCACGGTGCCCAATTGCCGGACGGACGACGGAGCTCGCGCCGCGTACATTGAACGCCCCGAGGATTTCTCCAGCGATCGGAACCACCTGAACGTGAGCGGACAGGCGGAGGTCGCAGAGATCACATGGCCTGCCGTCGCCGGACTGTTGGAGTTGCCATGACCTCCGCTCTCTGCCCATTGCTCGGCGGCTGACCCGTCCGTCGAGAGCACACTGCAACCCGATGACGGCACACGCGAGCACCTCGGTCGGCTCGGCGAGCGACGCCTCGCTCGTCGAGTTGGCCCGGACCGGCGATGCGCAGGCATTCGAACGGTTGATCGACGCTCGGCTCGACCGAGCCTATCGCATGGCTCTGGCCATCCTGCGAACTGAATGGGACGCCCGCGACGCATGCCAGGAGGCGTTCGTGGCGGCCTGGCGAGAACTCCCTCGACTCCGTGATGTCGCGCGCTTCGATGCGTGGCTCGATCGGATCGTCGTGAACGAGTGCCGGATGCTGCTCCGGCGCCGAAAGGCCCGCGTCCGGGAGATCCCGATCGAGGCGCTCTCGCTTCCGACTGACCATCCGACAAGCCAGTCGCCTCTCGACGCGCTGGCCGACGAGGACATCGTCCGCCAGGCATTCGGCCGGTTGTCCGGCGACCAGCGAACCGTGCTCGTCTTGCATCACGGCGAAAGCCGACCGGTCGCCGAGATCGCGAATCTCCTTCGCGTGCCTTCGGGGACGGTCATGTGGCGTCTCTTCAGTGCGCGCCGAGCCCTCGAGAAGGCGCTCCGGGAGGTGTCGGAATGACCCGGAAGCTTCCGCCGTTGACACGGGAGCTACTCAACCGATCTCTGGCACTGCCCGAGTCGACGGTGGCACCTGCAGATCTGCGCGGCTCCATCGCGGCCGCGGTCCGCCTCACCCCGCAGCAGCCCGCCCCGCTCGAAAGCCGGATCATGGCGAAGGTCGTCGCATTGCCGCGACCCGTCCGGCTGGCGATGACCGCCCTCCTCCTGATGTCGCTCTTGGCCGGCATCGCCGCGGTGGGCGCCCAGCTCCTCCGGAGATCGGAGCCCCTGTCGGACAGCTCTACGTTCCGCGGTAACGCCGCAAGGACCGGCGTGGTCACGGGGCCTGGACCGGGTGGGGCCATGACCATCGACTTCCAGACGACGCTCTCTGGTCAGATCGTATCGTCGCCGGCGATCGTGGACGGCGTCGCCTACGTGGGAGCGATCGATGGCCGGTTCCGAGCGTTCGACCTCCGACGCCACGTCGAGCTGTGGTCGCCCGATCTGAACGTTGCCTGGTCGTCGCCTTCTGTGGCCGGTGAGTTGGTGATCGTCGGGACGGAGGATCGGGATCTCGTCGCCGTGGATCGAGGGACTGGCGACGTCGCCTGGCGAATACCGCTCGATGGCTACGCTGCCGGTAGCCCGGCGATCGTCGGCGAGCGGCTGTACGTCTCGACCTCTTCGGCACAGTCCCGTGGACGACCCGTCCCGGGCGCGACCGGCAAGGTTCTGGCGATCGATCTCGAAACGCACGAGGTCGTCTGGCAGGAAGACCTGCCGGGGCCCTCGACGCGGTCGATCGCGGTCCAGGGTTCGATCCTCGTCGTCCCGACCGATGTCGGGATCGCCGTGGCCTTCGACTCCGCAACTGCACGCGAGTTGTGGCGCTTTGCGACGCCGGTTTTCACCGATACACCGGTCATCGCTGGCGAGAGGGTCCTGCTCGCAGGCCTTGATCTCGAAGGGAATCGCGGCGTTCTCTACGTTGTCGATCTCGAATCCGGCCGTGAGATATGGCGTCACCGGCGGGCAAACGGACAGACAGTCGTCGCTCCGATCGTCGACCCCGAGACGGGGATCGTGTACGCAGCCGCGGTCGACGGCGACGTCGTCGCACTCCGGGCCGACGACGGTGCCGAGATATGGACACGACGCCTCGGCGTTCAGGTCGGCTCATCGCCGACCAAGGCGGGTGGAGTGCTGTACGTCGCCTCGGTTGGGGGGATCGAGGCCCTCGAGGCGGCCACCGGTGACGTCCTCGGGATCTTCCCACTCGACGGCATCCCCTTCTCGCCCGCAGTCGCCGGCGGGCACTTGGTCGTTGGAACACAGGGTGGGAGTCTGTACGCGCTGACCGCCGCCGAAGCTCGTGCCAGCAGTCCGTCGCCCACCGGAGGGGTCGCTTCCACTGCGACGGCCGAGAGCCCATCGTCGTCGGCGCACATCATCACCTCGACCGTTGCACTCGTTGAGGTGTGGGCCCGCACGGCCCGAGATCTTGGGATCGAGGGGCCGTTCTTCTTGAACGGCGCACCAGATGGGCGGCTGTGGATCGCCGACCCCACGCGTGCCCGGTTCGTCATCGTCGGTCGTGACGGAGGAGTCGTCGAAACATGGCAGCCGACCGGTGATGCCGCCCTCGCCCTCGTCCAGCCCGACGGGGATGGCTGGGGTGCAGTTGCCTTCCTCCCGGATGGCGGCTTCTTCATTGCCGATTCGGAGCACCAGCGGGTCGTACACTTCGATGCCGACCGAGAGATGATCGGGTCATGGGGAACCTTCGGGTCAGGGCCCCGCCAGTTCGTCAGTCCCTTCGGCATCACTGTTGGCCCGGACGGGCTCGTCTATGTGGTTGACGACCCCACGTGCCGGATCCAGGTTTTCGAACAATCAGGCAACTACCTCCGGACATTGGCGGGAGGCGCGGACGTCAGGGATCGGTGCACGAACAACGTGGTCGTGGGTCCCGACGGAACGGTCTATCTCGCCAGCGGCGGTCGCGGGGCACCCTGGAGGATCACGGCGATCGCCCCGGACGACACGATCGTCCGACAGATCGGAGAGGGTCTTCTGCGCGAGCCGGTTCTGCTTGCTTCCGGGCCGAATGGCGAACTGTACGCGACGGACGGGCCCGATCGGCTGCACCTGTTCGCCCCCACTGGCGACCTCATCTCATCGTGGTCAGGACGCGGCCTCGAGCTGGCTGTGATCGAGCCCAATGGCGACGCATACACGACCGGAGGCGATGGAGTCATCCGGCTCTACTCGCTCGCTGACCGAGGACGAGCGCCTTGAAGCCGAGCGCGAGCCCACTCCTTGCACCGTGGTCTCCCGCGCGGAGAGCGTAAAACTCCACCCGTTTCGCTCCGGGTCCAACTCGGCTGGCCACAACACTCAGGCGGTCAGGCTCCGGAGGCCGATGCTCTATCCACTGAGCTACAGGCGCGCGGGCTCGAATGAACCCGCTGAGCGTGGCTAGACCTTCGGCTTCTGATTTAACGCGCTACGACGACACCGGCGTGACGCTCAGTTCGGAAGCGCGACGGCGAGTAGAGCGTAAGAACTCCGGGACTTGCGCGTGGGCCTGCCGGCTACGTCAGATAGTGCGGGAGGGCGTTGCCGTTCCTTACGTAGGTCAGCGCTTCGGTGCCCTCGTAGGCGTGGATCGCTGAAACGTACTCGGGCAGCTTGCCTGAGAGCGCCGTCGTCTCTCCGCGATCGAAGAAGGCCCGAAGGGCGTCGGTATCGGCGAAGCCGAGGATCAGGGAGGCGTGGAACCGCTGGTCGGTGGGGTTGTCGTGTGCGACGTCCGGCGTGTCCCAGAGTCGTTCGATCCAGGGCATGAAGACCTGGGTTCGGAGTTCCCGCAGCACCCCGGTCGTGACGAGCGCAGGAACGAACTCGTCCGAGACGAACCTCCGGAATGCACCGGTCCTG